>JAGWYG010000190.1 GCA_018969485.1 Chloroflexota bacterium | reverse complement strand
GGACTATCGGCTGGTTCGGCAGCATGCGGGCCGGCTTGCGGAGCTCGGACTGGCGCTGGGGGCATGGCAGGCGCTGGTGAGCGCCGTCGATGCGGGCGCGGTGGAGCCGGCGGTGGCGGCGCTGGCGCGGCTGATCGGCGCGGGCGCGCTGCAGCAGGACGCGACGCTGGTGGCGCAGGTGGCGGCCGACGTGGTGCGCGGCACGCAGTGGCCGGCGGCGTTCGGCGCCGACGCGGCCCAGGCGCAGGTGGTGCTGCGCGAGCTGCTGTGGCTGCACGATGCCGGGCCGGCGCCGACCGGGCCGGTGGGGCCGCTGCAGCTGGCGCTGCTGGCGTGGTGCGACGCGCCGCTGGCCGGCCGCGTGCCCCGACTGCGCCGCGAGCTGCTGCGCCGCCTGACGGTGGCCGAGGCATGCCGCGAGCACGCAGGCTGGCGTCGCGTGATGACGGCAGTGTCGAATGAACCGTTGCCCCAGGCGTGGCAGGCGCTGCTGGACAGCATTGCCGAGCGTAGAGTGGCGCAGCCATCCACGCTGATCAGTCAGACCGGTGCGCTCGCGAATCAGACCGGTCGGGATAGCGCCGGGCTGCGGCGGGATGTCGCCGACCAGCTGGTGCGTCGGGCGTCGGCAGTTGGGTGGTCGCTGGAGGAGTGGCGCTGCCTTGCGGCGCTTGCGGCAGACCGGCCGACGGGCACCGCCGATGAGCAGCCCGCTGCCGCGGGGAGCGCTGACCGATCGCGGCTGCTCACCCCGCCACCGCAACGGTCGTTTGCGCCGCCAGCGTCACGGTCGTCCCCAGTGCAGCCCATCCAACGCCCAACGTCGCAGGCGCAGGTGCAGGCCGTGCTGGGACTGGCGGTGTGGCGTGCCGGGCAGCACGATGTGCAGCCGGCGCTGCTGCGCTCGTGCGTCGCGTTTGTGCTGCAGACGATCGCTGACCTCGACGCGTGGGATGGCTCCAGAAAGGACGCCGCGACGCTGACCGACGACTTCGCCGCATGGCTGAACGCATTCCCGGCCGACTGGCTGCGGCAGCTCGATGGAAACGCTTGGCCAGGGGCACAATCCCAGGCCTGGCGTCGTGTGAAGCCACACGTGGCTGCTTTGAACGAAGCGCGGCGCCGATGAACGTCGAACACCTGTGGTACACCTTCTCGCAGCACGGCTTTGGCGCGTCGCGGGGCTGGCGGGTGCGCGCCGCGTCGGCCGGCTACCAGGACGCCGCGGCATACCGGCGGGTAGCGGACCTGGTGCAGTACGAACTGCCGCAGCAATGGGTTGCGACGCGTGATGATGCCACGTGCGCGCCGGTTACGCTCGCGCTGCTCGCCACTGCGGACGGGGCCCGGTTTCTGGTGCGACGCCGGTATCTGGGAAGGACGTGGGACGGCCGACCGGGCAACACTGGCAGCCATCTGGTGGGGCCGCTGCCGGCGTCGGTGAGCGCGCGCGATGCCATCGGCACTTGGAACGCTGCGTGGTGGCGGCAGGGTGACAGCGATCTTGCTGCCTCGACGCTGCTGTTGCCGCCGCTGACGCTGCCGCTGGCGCCGGGGCGCCTGGCGTCGGCCGAGACGCTGGACGAGCGGCTGGCGCCGGTGGTTGCCGCACTGATCGCGGCGTGGCTGGAACGCGAGCACGCGGCGGCGGGCCGGATCGCATTGCTGGGCCGGCCGGACGACATCGCGACGGTGCTGTGGGCGGCCTGCAATGCGCTGCCGCCGGCGGCGGTGGCCCGTATGACATTCTCGACCTACGAGCGTGGCATCGATGCGCCGGGCAGGCCGTTGGTCTGTGGAGTGTATCGCGACAGCAGCCCGCCGGAGCTGCGCTGCGTGCCGCCGCAGCCCGCGGATGCGGCGGCGATCGGCCGGCGCGCCACGACTGCCGCGTATGTGAACCACGTCATGCCGCTGCTGCGTGACATAAAGACAACGCGTCGGGTAGTCGACGGTTTGCCCTCGGCCGCCGCTGGCGACGTGTCGACCGCGGTGAGCGATTGGGTGGCGCGGCTGGCGGATCGCGCGCGCTTGCTGGAAGACCCGGACGCCGAACGGCTGCCGGCCGGGATGTCTGTCGCGCGCGTGCTGCAGCTGGCACTGCACGATGCGACGATCCGCACGCGGGCGATGCGCGAGTGCGCCAACGTGCTGCTGCAGGCGATGCGCTACGCCATGGCGCGTGCCGCCAACGAGGCTGGCATCGCGGCGCTGGTTCCGCTCCACGATGGCTTCGCGACGTGGCAGGCGCTGGTGAGCGCCGTCGATGCGGGCGCGGTGGAGCCGGCGGTGGCGGCGCTGGCGCAGCTGATTGGCGCGGGCGCGCTGCAGCAGGACACGACGCTGGTGGCGCAGGTGGCGGCCGACGTGGTGCGCGGCACGCAGTGGCCGGCGGCGTTCGGCGCTGACGCGGCCCAGGCGCAGGTGGTGCTGCGCGA
>JAGWYG010000189.1 GCA_018969485.1 Chloroflexota bacterium | reverse complement strand
TCCAGACCGATCGCACCTTTCTTGGCCAGGGCCTGCAGGTGGCTCTCAGCAGCATTGAGCGAACTGAAACCGAGGTGCTGTGCGATCTCGGCACGCGTCGGCGGGGCACCGCGCTCATCGACGCAGGCGCGGATGAAGTCGAGGATCTGCTGCTGACGGGCAGTGAGAGGGGGCAGAGACATGGCGCGCTCACAAGGTGCTGTATGGATATACAGTACTGTATGGAAATAACCTGTCAAGGGGGTCTGTCTTCACCAATCTCCAGTGGCGTCCATCTGACCGATCGCATGCCATCGTCGCTGCCACCCGTCGCACCCTCCGCATAGAATCGGTCATGGACCCCGCCGACGTCTTCCCTCTGCTGCGTGCGCTCGCCGATGGCCGCTTCCATGGCGGCGAGCAGCTCGCACGCACACTCGGCCTGTCGCGCAGCACGGTCTGCCAGCGGCTCGACGCACTGGAATCGCTCGGCGTCGAATGCCACCGTGTGCGCGGCCGCGGTTGTCGCCTGCCGCAGCCGCTGGACCTGCTCGATGCCGGGGCGCTGGCGGCCGACCTCGCTGCCGACGGACTGCGGGTCGAACTGGTCGATCACACCCTCTCCACCAGCAGCGACCTCCTCGCGCGGGCGGACACCCTTGCCAGCGGCCATGTCCGCATCGCCGAATGGCAGACCGCCGGGCGCGGCCGTCAGGGCCGGCACTGGCTGGCGCTGCCGGCGCAGGGGCTCACCTTCTCTCTGCTGTGGCGCTTCTCCGGCGGTGTGCAGGCGCTGGCCGGCCTGAGCCTCGCGGTGGCGGTGGCGGTGGCGCGTGCCTGTCAGGCCTGTGGCGTCGATGCGGTGCGGGTCAAATGGCCCAATGACCTGCTCCTGCACCAACCGCCGCGCCCCGACCGCAAGCTCGGCGGCGTCCTGGTCGACGTGCAAGGCGACGCACTCGGGCCGAGCGCGGCGGTGATCGGCATCGGCATCAACGTGCACGGCGCGTCCGGCGAGACCGGCCAACCCGCCGCCGCACTGGACGATGCCACCGGGCATGACGTGACTGCAAACAACGCCACCGGCATCACCCGCCACGCCGTGCTGGTCAGTGTGCTGCGCCACCTCGCCGCCGCCATCCGCCGTTTCGAGGCCGAGGGCTTTGCCGCCTTCCGCGATGACTGGCAATCGCTGCACGCCTGGCACCTGCACACGGTCGATGTGCTGCATGCCGATGGCAGCCGCCTGCAAGGGGTGGTCGCCGGCATCGACGCCGATGGCGCCCTGCTGCTCGAGACGCCCGGCGGCCGCCAGCGCATCCTGTCGGGGGATGTGAGCCTGCGGACGGCGGCACCGCCGATCGCCCCTCCACTGCCACAAGAAGCATCTGCCACCTTGCGGTAAAGTCACTGCCATGAACCTCCTCATCGATACCGGCAACACACGCATCAAATGGGCGTTGGCCGATGGCCCCAGCCTCGTCACCCGCGGTGTGGTCGAACACGCCGATGTCGCGACCCTGCCCAAGGTCTGGAGTAGCCTGCCCGGCATCCAGCGCGTGCTGGTCGCCTGCGTGGCAGGCCCGCACATCCGCGAGGCAGTGGAAGACGCGCTCGACCGCATCGACGGCGACATCGACTGGGTGGTCGCGCGGCAACAGGAATGCGGCGTCCGCAACGGCTACGGTGAACCCGGCAAGCTCGGCGCCGACCGCTGGGCGGCGCTGATCGGGGCCTATGCATTGGGCCTGGTACCAGGTGTCATCGTCAGCGCCGGCACCGCGCTCACCGTCGACATGATGGGCGCCGACGGCCAGTTCGCCGGCGGCATCATCGTGCCGGGTCTGCGCGCACTCGATGCCGGCCTGCGCGCACGCACCGCACTCGCCGCCGAGACCGGTCAGTTCTCGGCGTTCCCGACCAACACCGAAGACGCCATCACCACCGGCGCGATCGACGCGCTCTGCGGCGCGGTGGAGCGCGTCGCGCGGCGCGTCGCGGCGACCGGCAGCACACCGCGCGTCATCCTCACCGGGGGCGATGCCGACCGCATCGCGGCGCACCTCACCGTGCCCTTCACCCGCGTCGACGATCTCGTGCTGCGCGGTCTGGCGACCATCGCCAGCCACAAGCGCTGACGGCGACCGCGCCGCCCCGCCTCACCAGCACACGCATCGCATGGCCCCAGAGCGGCAAAGCGACCCGAGCCCGACCCTTTCGCTGGCAGTCTATGGCGGCGCCGACCCCGACGCCGACCACGTCGGCACACTGCACTTTGCGCGTGGCGGCGCCGCGCTGCGCTTCGACTATGCCCCCGCGTGGCTGGCGCGCAGCGACCACTTCCCGCTCTCGCCGCTGCTCGCGGCAGATCGCCTCGCGGCCATGGATACAGTGGATCAGGCCGCCGCGCTGCAAGACTTCCTGCTCGGCTTGCTGCCTTCGGGACGACCGCTCGCCAGTCTGA
>JAGWYG010000098.1 GCA_018969485.1 Chloroflexota bacterium | reverse complement strand
CCGGCTGGGCCCGCGCTTCTACGACTGGCAGATCGCGCAGACCGCCGAGGAGTCGTGGCGCGAGTGCCACCTGCACGCCCGCAACCTGCTGGGCGAGGCCGGCTACCAGCGGCTGCTGGCCGACATCGAGGCCGAACGCAGCGGCGCACCGCCCGGCCCGGGCGCGCCACCGCCCGCCAGCGCCGCCGCCGGACAGCTGCGCATGTTCGCGTGAGCGTTTCGTCAGCGGCACGTACGCCCAGCCGCCCGCGCCGCGCTCCTGGGGACGCTGCGCTTCAGCCCATAGCGCCATGCAGGCCGCCGCACCCCGGGACCCGTCCCGGAAGCCGGCGCGTCAGGGGCCTGGGCAAGCCAGCCCGGCTTCCGCGGGGCGAGCGTCATTGGCGCGCTCGCACCACGCGCCCAGCATGCGCCAGACCCAAGCCAGCCCCCGGCCCGGTTGCCGTCGTCGGCCATGCCGAGGGCATCGCCATGGCGCCCACCACCGCTGACGGTTCTGTGGCGGAGCAGTAGGTCGTAGCGTGATAGCCGATGAATATCGCCGCGGCATCTTCACCGACATGGCCTGGTGCACCACCCATCGTGAGGAGCGCCCGTGCAAGGAGACCGGGCACAGCCAGCACTGCCGATGACTGGTGCGATGCTACCGTGACCTGCTGTCGTTCCGGGCGGGAGCAACGCCTCGCGGCCTACCACGCATGGTTCATCGCACAGACCAGATATTCGAGGCCGGAGTTGTCAGGGCGCGGGTGCGACGACCCGAAAACCTACGGCGAGGTCGGCATTGGCGCCGCCGACCTGGAATCGCGTGCTGCACACCACATCGGCCGCATTGTTGAAGAACGCGCCCCCGCGAATATACTGCTCGCCGTCGCCAGGGTCCGACTGAACCCATTCTGGCGCGTTGCCGGCCATGTCGAGCACGCCGTACGGGCTGGCACCCGCCGGGTAGCTGCCCACTGCTGTCAGATCACCTGCCTGGCGACCCGCGATGGAGAAGTTTGCCAGCCGCTCGTCCGGTGCCTCCTCGCCCCACGGATATGTCCGCCCGTCATCGCCCTTGCACGCCCTTGTCCACTGCGCGTCCGTCGGCAGCGTGCCACCTATCCATGCGGCATACTCCTCTGCCTGCGCGCGTGTCACACACACGACTGGATGCTCGGCATACACCGCATTGCTGTAGTGACATCGGTCGCTGTATGGCACCGGGGCTGTACAGGTTCCGGCCGCGACACACTGCGCGTACTGCGCGTTGGTCACTTCGGTGCGCCCGATGCGGAACGCTGCTACACCATTCCCAGCCGGCACGAGAACGGTGTCAGGCGCCACGCCGGCATCTACCGGCTGCGGCACATCCGATGTGCCCTGTGCCAGCGTGGTCGCACCGACGGCGACTGCGGTCGTACTGCCTGGTGCGCGCGGCGTCGCTGTCGATACGACCCTTGTGGCAGCTTCGGGCGGGATGTCTGGCATCCCGCACATCGTGAGGAGCATACCCGTAAGGACGCTGAGCGTCACCAGCAATGCCGATGGTTGTTGATGCGTTGTCATGGCGTGTTTTGCTCCCGGATAGCCGCGACACTGTGTAGTAGTCTGTCAACGTTCCATCACCCATTCAGTGGTACCGTCGGCGGAGTTTGACTCGTGCATTGTTCAGCGAAAACCGCCAGTTGATGGCGGCTCTGCAGGCATCGCGGCGAGCCTCCCAGGCCTGAAGTTCATACGTGAGCGTCGCACGGCCGGGAATGCGTTCGAGCCGTGCACGTGTTCCAGGACGCGTCCCCGCGCATGAGACGATTGCCAACGTGCACCGCACCCGCCATGTCGGGCACGCCGTACAGGGAAGGCGCCCGCTGCCATGCCCGTGTCACGGGGGCCCGCATCCTCGCCGTTCACCAGAGTCGCGTCGGATGCAGTCTCGCCGCAGCGGTATGCGCACCCGTCATCACCCTGATGTGCCCCCGTCCGCCGCGCGCCGGCAGACGCCACATCGCCGGCGGCACAGCGGTCGCCGTCGGGCACCGGGGCCGCGCAGGCCACGACGGCGTTGCACCGCGCGCCGGCGCCTGCGCCAGTCCGGCGCCGCGCTGCCGCGCAGCATCGCGTGCTCACGCCAGTCGCAGCCGAACATGAGCTCCGCCGCTCCCGTCAGCAGCCGCGCGATCGCATGCGCATCCAGCCGCAGCACGACGCGCTCGCACGCATGTCCAGCCGCAGCACGATGCGCTCCATGCTCACACGGAAGCGCGCCACCTGCACCTGGCCGCGGCATTGCGTGATGATGAGCTCGCCATTCGGCCGTAGCTGCCACGCCATGCCGTTCACGTTGTACCACGCGCCCGGCCGCGCGCCCGCCGCCGGCTCGGCACCGCTGCCTGGCTGCAGCCACGCCGAAGCTGCGGCCGCCCCCAGGCCGAGCATGAGCGCCACGCCAAGTACGCCGATGATGATGTATGCCCTCCGGTTCATCTGCGCCTCGCCTGTACGCACACGATACCCCTGTGGCCATTGTACGCGCTGCTGCGGGATGCTGCGGCAGTACCCCACCCCCACGCCCCAACCTGGCGGCCGGCCGGTCAGGGGCCGGGCGCAGCCACGCGAAAGCCCACCAGGCTGAAGCCCCCGTCGTCGTCGATCACGCCCCAGGCATCGCATGCCATGGTGTCCTCGGTGCTGCGGAACGCACCCCCGCGAATGATGGGCAGCACATGGCTGCCGTCATCTGCTTCGACCCACTCCCACACGTTGCCGGCCATGTCGAGCAGGCCGTACGGGCTGGCGCCCGCCGGATAGCTGCCCACCGGCGTCGTGTCGCCCACATTGTCGCCGTAATTCGCCCGCGTCGCGTCCGGCGGCTGCTCACCCCACGGGTAGGTGCGCCCATCGTCGCCCCGCGCCGCCCGCGTCCACTCCGCGTCGCGCGGCAGCCGCCCGCCCACCCACGCCGCGTACACCCGCGCCATGCCGCGCGTCACGTATACCACCGGGTGCTGCGCCCGCGCCGGATCGTCATAGGCACGGGCGTCTTCGGGTGGGCCGATCACGCCGGCCGCCACCGCTGCCCGCCACAGGGCATTGGTCACCGGCGTGCGCAGCATCCAGCAGCCCGCCAGCCCCGCGCCCGGGGGCACCCACACGTAGGACGCGCCGACGCGGTCGCGCCTGGTCATGGCTGTCATGGCCAACTCCCGTCGCCTTCGATCAGTTCGCCATGTTTCATCCGCTGACGCCATACATCCCGCACCCCGCCGCGCAGCGCCGATGGGCATCGTGGTGCGCGGCAATCCGCATCGTGCGCGCGTTGATCAGTGCTGCGCGACCTGCTGTTGGCACATGATGATTCATCGTACACGATGGCTGCAGCCAGCGATCATATGTTACGACGCGCGCTGCCGCCGCCCAGTTGCATCGGCTCATGTGATGCCGCGGCATGCGCTATGCCGGAGCGCCACGCGCCGGCGGGGTGGTGTGGCTCGCCGGAACGATGCGTTCGTGATCGTGGCCGCCGTCATCGCGCAGGATGTGCTGCAGCGCGCATGCCAGCCGGGCGCTGCGCGGCGGCTGCAGCCCGATGGCGGGCGATCGATCCTCGTGCGGCACGCAGGCGGCTGGTGCCAGGCTCGCGCCGACACGTCCCCCGACGCGTCGACTGCGCCGCGGCGGCGGACGCGCGCCGCATACAGCCGGGCCGCTGGTGCACGCTGGCTGACAGGTGTGACCGGATCGCCGGTGCGCGACCGCCAGGACATATGCGCGAATGTGGCGGAGCGTCCCCGGTTGACACGCAGCGCAACTCGTGCGATAAGCGGGAGCGCGGCCGTCCCCTCGCTTCGGCCGGCGCGCTGTGCGCCTGGGCTGCTGTCGGGCGTCGCGCCGAGCGCGGCCGGCTGCCAATCGGTGCGGGCGACAGGGCCACCACGGCCCCGCTGTGGCGTCGCAGCACGCGCCCGAGGCTGATCCCGGGCGTCCACGCCGGCGGTTCGGCGACGTGTTAGAGAGGTGACCTGATGTACGTGCCACAACACTTCGCCGAGACGCGCGCCAGCGAGCTGCAGCGCGTCATCGTCGAACAGCCGCTCGGAGTGCTGGTGCTGGTCGGCGCGGCCGGCCTCGATGCAAACCACCTGCCGTTCGAACTGGACCCACACACCGGCGCGCACGGCCGGCTGCTGGCCCACGTCGCGCGCGCCAACGCGCTCTGGCAGGAGGCGCGCGACGGCGATGAGGCGCTGGTCATCTTCCGCGCGGCCAACGCGTACGTCTCGCCGAACTGGTATCCGAGCAAGCACGAGACCCGGCAGCAGGTGCCGACGTGGAACTACCAGGCGGTGCACGTGCACGGGCGCATCCGAATCCACGACGACGAGCGCTTCGTGCGCGGCGTCGTCGCGCGGCTGACCCACGCCCACGAGACGCGCGCCGAGCCGGAGCAGCCGTGGCGCATGCGCGATGCGCCGCGCGCATACATCGAGCGCATGCTGGCGGCGATCGTCGGGATCGAGATCGAGATCACCCGCATGGTCGGCAAGTGGAAGCTGAGCCAGAACCGCGAGACCCGCGACCGCCTCACCGCCGCCGACGAGCTGGAGCAGCGCGGCGATGCGCTGACGGCGGCGGCGATGCGCGCCGCCGGCGCCGACCAGCCGTGATTGGCGCCACGGCCGCGGGCAGGCCGTCGCGGCGCACGAGCGTGCGCCACGCGGCCCGCACCGTGACACCATCAGCCGCCGAACGCGCGGCCCAGCGCAGCGTACTGATCGCGGTAGAACGCCTGCGAGATGCGTGCATCGGCCATCAGGTTGAACGCATGATAGCCGCCCGGATAGACGTGCACCTCGGTCGCCACCCCGGCCCGCAGCAGGCGCCGGGCGTACTCCAGGTTCTCCTCGAGGAACAGGTCCAGCGATCCGACGCTGATGAACGTCGCCGGCAAGCCGCGCAGGTCGGTCGCGCGGGCCGCGGCGGCGTACGGCGACACCTCGGCGCCGCCCGGCTCGGCGCCCAGCAGCGCCGTCCAGCCGATCCGGTTCAGCGCCGGCGTCCAGATGAACTCGCCGACATGCGGGTTCGGATCGGCGTCGGTCACCGTGCGATCGTCGATCATCGGGTAGATCAGCAGCTGAAACACCAGCGGCACCTCGCCGCGATCGCGCGTCAGCAGCCCGAGCCCAGCCGCCAGCCCGCCGCCGGCGCTCGCGCCCCCGATCGCGATCCGCTGCGGATCGATGCCCAGCGACGCCGCCTCGGCATGCATCCAGCGCAGCGCCGCGTAGCAATCCTCGACCGGCCCGGGATGCGGCGTCTCGGGCGCCAGGCGATAGTCGACCGAGACCACCGCGCAGCCGAGGTTGGTGACGTACGCCCGGGCGGTGAGATCGTCGCCGTCGGCGTCGCCCAGCACATAGCCGCCGCCGTGGATCCACAGCAGGCCCGGCACCGCGGCCGTGGCGGCACGTGGCTGATACACCAGCACGCGCACCGCCGGCGCGCCGGCTGCGCCGGGGACGCTGCGCTCGCTCACGATGATGTCGGGCGTCGCCGGGGCCAGCGCGGCGGCGCCGGCGTTCATCTCGCGCAACATCGCGCGCGTCGCCGGCAGCGAATCGGGCGTGAGGACCAGTGGCGGGAAGACGTCGAGCAGGGGGGCGACTTCGGGATCGACCAGCGAACGCGTCGACATGAGCACCTCCTCGTCAGGCTGGCGCCGCCGTGGCGCCGTCGGCATGGGCGTGCGCAGTATAGCCGATCTGGATCGTGCGCGCGACGCCGGCGCGGCCGTGGCGCCGATTGCCAGCCCGCGCCGCCCGCAGTATAGTGGGAGCATCCCGGTCACCGGCAGACGTGCACCGGCGCTGGACACAGGTCAACCGCATGAATCACAGTGAGACGGCGCCGCTCTCGCGGCGCATCGCCCGCGAACTGGGCTTTTACGGGATGTACTTCAGCCTGATCATCGTCGGGCTGATCAGCGTCCTGATCATCTGGCGCCAGGCGCTGCAGGTCATCTTCTACCAGTGGATCGCCTTCGCCTGGACCAACCGCTCCTACTATGTCTTCAGCGTCGTCGCCGGGGCGTTCGCGCTGGTCGCCGCCATTCTGCTGGCAGACCCCTGGCTGCGCGACGGCATGCGCCGGGGCATCGCAGTGCGGCGCTTCTGGCGCGCGCTGCTCGGGCTGCTGGCGTTCGGCGCGGTCGGCTACCTGATCATGGTGTCGGGCAACATCGGCTGGTGATGCGGGAGGGGCGATGCACTGGCCAGGCGGATGCCGCGGAGCGCTGTCGCTGAGCTACGACGATGGCCTGGCGCACCACGTCGACGTGGTCGCGCCGGCGCTCGAGGCGGCCGGGCTGCGGGGCACGTTCTATGTGCCGATCCACCGCAGCGACCTCGCGGCGCGGCCGGCGGCGTGGCGCCGGCTGGCGCAGGCGGGGCACGAGCTCGGCAACCACACCGTGTTCCACCCGTGCCGCCGCGAACCGGCCGAGGCATTCGACTGGCTGTCGCCGGCGTATGATCTCGCTGGCTATCGCCCCGAACAGCTGCGCGCCGAAGTACAGGTCGCCAACCAGGCCCTGCAGCTGATCGACGGCCAGCACCGGCGCAGCTTCGGCCATACCTGCTGCGACACCCGGATCGGCCGCGGCGCGGCGGCCCAGCCGATCGGCCCGCTCATCGCCGACCTGTGCGTCGCGGGGCGTGGCGCGCACACCGAGCGTATCGTGCAGCCGGCGGCCGCCGTCGATCGCATGGATCTGGGGTGCTGCTCCGGCGACGGCTGCCGGATCGGCGATCTGGAGCGGCTGGTGGCGGCGACGCTGGCATGTGGCGGCTGGGCCATCCTGATGATGCACGGCGTGGGGGCCGGGCATCACCCGCTGTCCATCGACGCGGCGGTGCATGCCGCGCTGCTGGCGCTGCTGGCCGCACAGCACGACGCGCTGTGGGTCGCGCCGGTCGCCGTCGTGGCGCAGCACCTGCCGGCGCGCTGAGTCACCCGGCTAGCTCGCGCAGCACCTCGGCGACGACGTGGCGCGCATTCGCCGCGAGCGCCGGGTTGCTCTGGTGGTAGTAGGGCCACTGCAGCACCGCCTGCGACAGCGCCAGCGCGCGCCCGCGCGCCCACGCCGCATCGTCGAGGCCGAGCGCGGCACGAAAGGCCGGCCGCACCGCCGCCGGCAGCAGGTTCCAGGCGATGCGGGCATCGTCGGCCGGATCGCCCGCGCCGCATCCCGACCAGTCGATCACCGCGCCGAGCGCACCGTCGGCGAGCAGCAGGTTGCCCGGGGCGATGTCGCCGTGGATCCACACCGGCGCGCCGTGGTGGGCTGCGATCGCCCGGGCCGCCTGCCAGCACTGCGCCAGCGGCGCGACATCGGTCAGGCCCAGCGCGTGCAACTGCGCCAGCGCCGCCTGCACGTCGGCATCGCGCTGCGCGATCGTGCGGCCTGCCGGCGGCGCATCATCGACCGGCAGGCGATGCAGCGCAGTGAGAAAGCGCGCCAGCGCATGCGCCAGGCGCAGCGCATCGGCCAGCCGATCGACCTGCGGTGGCGTGCCCGGCAGCCAGCGCACCACCGACCACGGGTACGGATAGCCGGCGCCGGGCCGGCCGGCAGCCAGCGGCACCGGCAGCGGCAGCGGCAGGCGCTGCGCCAGCCACGGCAGCCAGCGCTGCTCGTGCGCCACCGCCGCCACCGCCCAGTCGATGCGGGGCAGGCGCGCCGCCAGCGCATCGCCCAGCCGATACATCGCGTGGTCGGTGCCCGTCGAGGCGACCGCGACGACCGGCAGGGCGGCCCAGCGCGGCAGCTGCTGCTCCAGCAACCGCCGCACCAGCAGCGCGTCGGTGGGCACCTCGCCCACGTGCATCACCGCACGCCTCAGCCGAGGTGCGGCACCAGCGCCGCCAGGAACGCGTCCGGCTGCTCGATGAACGGCGTGTGGCCACAATCGCCCAGCACGACCTCGCGGAAGCTGCCGCCGGCGGCCGCGTAGCGCTCGAGCACCGCGCGCGTCTGGCCCACCATCGGCTGCGGCGGGTAGACGTCCTCGCCCGGCCAGCCGGGCACGTAGCCCAGTTTGCCGAGCGTGCCGAGGTCGAAGAACGACGCGTCCGACACGATCGCATCGGCATCGCCGCGGATCCACAGCACCGGTGGCTTGGCCGCCGCCGCCACGAAGCGCTCGACGCTGTCGCCGACGTACTTCGGCGAGATCGCATTGATCGGGCCGAACGCGCCCGGCGCGACATGCGGCCAGTTCCCCGACGGCGTCATGTCGCCGGGGTAGCGCTCCGGCCCGATCTTCTCGGTCAGCAGCGACGAGAGCAGGTCCTCCTCGCGCGCCGGCACGAATGGCGGCTTCCAGTAGAACGAGTTCATCACCACGCGCGGCGACGCCTGCGGGTTGTCGCTCGAGCGATCGCCGGCCGCGATCAGCTGTGCGAACGTCGCGTTGACCACGCCGCCGCCCGAGCCGGCGCAGTCGGGGTAGCACGGCACGCCATCGAGCCCCTTGCTGCCGCCGAAGCCGTGCGGCGAACCCGGCGCGACCACCGTGCCGCTCAGGATGCGGTGCGGCGCGCTGGCCACCAGGTTGAACACAATGGTGCCGCCCATCGAATGCCCGACCGCGTGCACCTGGTCGATGCCGAGCGCATCGAGCAGGCCGAGCAGGTCATCGACCCAGTCGCCCGCGCCGCGCGTCGCATCGATCAGCAGGTCCTCGGTGTCGCCATAGCCGCGCAGGTCGGGGGCATAGGCGCGGAACTGCGCCGGCAGCGCCAGCATCGTCGCTTCCCAGAACGTCGCCGACGACGCGTTGCCGTGAATGAACAGCACGGGCGTCGCGCCGGTGCCGCTGCTCAGGACGTGCGTGGTGATGCGTGGGGTGGCGATCAGCTGCGATGTGATCCCCGGAAGCGTCGGAACCGTTGGCATACGAATCCTCCTGTGTTCCCCGTCGTCGTCCAGTAGCGGGCGCATGCGCCGCCGGTGCTGCGGCGCCGAAGTGCGTCAGCCGCGAAACCGCTCGCGCAGCTCGCGCTTGAGGATCTTCCCGGCGCCGGACAGCGGCAGCGCGTCGAGCATGACCACCGCGCGCGGCACCTTGTAGCCGGCCAGCTGCCCGCGCAGCCATTCGCGCAGGGCGTCGGGCGCGACCGGCATGCCGGGATGCAGCACGACACACGCCAGCCCGGCCTCGCCCCAGCGCGCGTCGGGCACGCCGATCACGGCGCACTGCCGCACCGCCGGATGGCGGTACAGCGCCTGCTCGACCTCGGCCGGATACACGTTCTCGCCGCCGGAGATGAACATGTCCTTCTTGCGATCGCGCACATAAAAGTACCATGAATCGTCATACTCGACAATGTCACCGGTATGAAACCAGCCGTCGGCATCGAAGGCGGCGGCGGTGGCCGCGGGATCGTTCCAGTACCCTGAGCACCCCGACGGCCCGCGCAGCACCAGCTCGCCCGGCTGGTTCGGCCCAAGCGGCTGGTTGTCGGCATCGACGACGCGCACGTCGACGAAGAAGTTGGGCCGGCCGATGCTGCCCGCCTTGCGCAGCGCGTCCTCGGCCGGCAGCGCGAACAGCCCCGGCCCGTACTCGGTCATGCCGAAGCCCTGCTTGAAGCGCACGCCCTTCTCGCGGCTGTAGCGCCCGATCAGGGCGACCGGCAGCGGTGCGCCACCGCTGGTGCAGAAGCGCAGCGAGCCGAGGTCGGCATCGGCCCAGGCCGGCGCATCGGCCAGCGCCTGGTACATGGTGGGCACGGCCGCGAAGATCGTGACGCGCTCGCGGGCGATCAGGCCGAGCACGCGCGCCGGATCGAACTGGCGCACCAGCACGGTGGTGTTGCCCAGCACCACCTGCGACGAGAGGTAGGTGAACAGGCCGCCGGTGTGAAACAGCGGGAAGACGTTCAGATAGATGTCGTCGTGGCGCACGTCGTGGATGACGGTGTTGAGCACGTTCCAGCAGATCTGGCGGTGGCTGATGCAGGCGCCGCGCGGTGCCCCGGTCGTGCCACCGGTGAACAGCAGGCAGGCGATCGCCTCGGGGTCGAGCGTGCCGGCATCGATGGGGGCATCGTCGGTCTGGGCGAGCACGTCGGCGTACGACGTCGAGCCGGCTGCGCCGGTGGTGCCGAGGTGCACCAGCACGGCATCGCCGGCGAGCTCGGCGGCCGCCGGCGCAAACCGCTCGCCGGAGACCAGCACGCGGGGCGTGGTGGCGCGCACGATCCCGGCGAGCTCGCGGGTGTGCAGCCGCCAGTTGAGCGGCAGGTGGATCGCGCCCAACTTGGCACAGGCATGAAACACGTCCAGATGCTCGATACCGTCGTGCGCCAGGATGGCGACGCGGTCGCCGGCGACGACACCGGCCGATGCGCGCAGCCAGCGCGCCAGCCGATTGACCCGCCGGTTCCAGGCGCGGTAGGTCAGGCGCAGCTCGGGGTCGTGCCCGGTGTCGATGATCGCCAGCTGCTCCGGCGAGTAGCGCTCGCGGCGCCCGAGATAGTCTCCCACCACCATCGTCTGCCCCCTCTGCGCCCCGCAAGCGAACCACGCCGGACCGTGAGCACCGGCCGCCCCGGCAGCCGCCGTCCTGCCATGCGCACAGCGCGCCCGACGCCCCGGCGCATCCGTGCGCTACGACCAGTGACTGCCGTGATCAGCCGGCGTGGTGCGCCGCCCAGCGCCACACTGATGCCGCCACCGTGATGCCGCCGCCGCTGGCGCAGAACAGCACCACCTGCCCCGGCCGTGGCCCGCGGCCGCGACTGATCGCATCGTCGAGCGCCATCACCACACACGGCGAGCCGGTATACCCCCAGCGATCCATCACCCAGTGCGTCTTGCCGAGCGGCTGGCCGAGCTGCTGCATCACCGCCTCGATCGTCCGCAGGTTCAGCTGGGTGAAGAAGAAGTGATCGACCGCAGCGCGGCCGAGCCCGGCGCGCCGCAGCGCGTCGTCGATCACCTGCGGCCAGACCTCGGTGTTGAAATTGCGCGGGAACGGCCGCACGAACTCGACGTGTGGCGCGCCGTACTGCGCGACCGTCTCGGCGGTGCTCGGGCGGGCCGCACCGCCACCGTAGATTCCCAGCGCATCATGATAGGCGCCGATCGTACGCACCCGGCTCGCGAGCCAGCCGGCCTGGTCGCCACACCCCAGCACTGCCGCGCCCGCCCCATCGCCGAACAGGTTGGCCGTCTTCTTGTCGCGCAGATCCAGGAACCGGCTCATGGCATAGCCGCCGGCCACCAGCACATAGCGCGCCCCGGGCTCGGTCCGCAGCCAGCGCGCCGCCTGGTCGAGCGCCACCACCCAGCCGGCACAGGCGGCATTCAGATCCCACGCCGCCGCATCAGCCGCGCCCAACCGATGCTGCACCACCGTGGCGGTCGCGGGCGACAGCATGTCGGGGGTGTCGGTCGACACGATGATCAGATCGAGCTGCGCGGCAGTGATGCCCGCGCGCGCCAGGGCGCGCTGTGCCGCCAGCACCACCAGGTCCGAGGTCGTCTGCCCATCCGCGAGCCAGCGCCGCTCGCGGATGCCGACATTCGCCACGAGCCAGGCATCGGTCGACGCGCCGATCAGCGCGTCGACCTCGGCATTCGTCACGACGCGGTCCGGCACCGCGCTGCCGGTCGCCAGGATGACGGGATGCTGCCGGCTCACGTGCCCACCACCAGCCCGCCGTCGACGCGCAAGATCGCGCCGGTGATGAAGGACGCCTCATCGGAGGCGAGGAACAGGTAGGCGCTGGCGATGTCGCCCGGCTGCCCGATGCGCCCCAGCGGCGTGCGCGCCGTCATGCCCTGCAGCACCTTCGCGGGCATCTGCTGGACCATCTCGGTGGCGGTGAAGCCGGGCGCCACCGCGTTGACGCGCACGCCGTGGCGGCCGAGCTCGCGCGCCCAGACGCGCGTCATGCCGATGACGCCGGCCTTGCTGGCGACATAGTTGGTCTGGCCGAAATTGCCGTCGAGGCCGACGACCGATGCGGCGTTGAGGATGACGCCGGCACGCTGCCGGATCATCGCCGGCGCCACCGCCCTGGCGCACAGGAACGCGCCTTTGAGGTTGACCGACACGACCCGGTCGAAGTCGGGCTCCGAGAGGACGCCGGCGACGGCGCCGTCGCGATAGCGGACGAGCTGTCCGTCGCGCACGATGCCGGCGTTGTTGATCAGGACGTCGATGCGCTGGTGCTGCGCCAGGATGTCGTCGATCCAGGCCTGGACGGCGGCGGCATCGGTGACATCGAGCCGATCGAAGCGGGCGGTGGCGCCGAGTGCGGCGCGCACGGCCTGCCCGGCCGCATCGTCGACGTCGGCCAGCGCGACGGTCGCTCCTTCGGCGACGAAGCGTTCGGCCGTCGCCCGGCCGATCCCGGCGGCGGCGCCGGTGATCAGCACGATCCTGCCCTGCATGCGCATCCCGTTTCCTCACGCATCGGTGAACCCCGCGGCACCTGCGGGCCGGCGTGGCGCGGCGGGTGCGGCTGGCCCTACTATACCACGACGGCGGCGGTCGGGGACCCGTCGTGTGGCATGCGGGGGCGCTGGCTCAGCCGTCGGCGCCGCCACGCCTGGCGCTGCGCAGCAGCATCCGCGACGTCGTCGCCACCGCCGCCGCGTCGCCCAGCAGCAGCCAGTCGAGCGAGACATCCAGCGCGTGATGGATCGCGATCAATTCGACAGCGTTCGGGACCGAGTCGCCATTTTCGATGCGGCTGTATTGCGTCCGGCTGATCGCCACCTGGGCGACCTCGCAGCGCGCGCGGATCTGCTCCTGCGACAGCGCCAGCTGTCGGCGCCGGTCGCGCAGGCGCGCGCCGATCTGCCGCGCCAGGCGCCGCTCATACGCCTCGTATTCGACTGGAAGCTCGCGGATCCGCCTGGGCATGATCACCCCCGGCGGATATGGTGTCACGAATGGCACACCAGTCGTCCCTTCTATGGGAATACCACGACTCTCGGGTGTGGCAGGGCGTCGGCCGGCCCGGTGCGCCGTGTCTTCGGGCCGGCGCGCACGCTGTGCGCCGGCCACGGGCGCAGGGAAGTGCGGGCATCGCGGCCCCATGCCGGGAGCGCGGCACCCGCCCGCGGCGAGCCACATCCATGGCCCGGGGCATGGTCGTGGCGTCCGGTCCTCCGTGCGTGGCGCATGGTGTGTTAGGATGCAGCGTACCGTGCAGCGTGCTGCCGGCGGCCCACGTGGCGTGCGCCGGACCGGATCGGCCGCAGCGCGGCGCAGCGCATGGGCTGCACCGCCGGGGTGGTGGTGCGACGACGGAGGTGAGCATGGAGCTCCGCGAGGAGATGGCGCGCGCGCGTGATGCGATCCGGGCGCGTGTATCGCTGCAGCCACGCATCGGGATCGTGCTGGGATCGGGCCTGAGCGCCCTGGCCGACAGCCTCGACGATGCCACGGTGATCCCCTACGCCGACATTCCGGGCTTCGCCCGCTCGACGGTACACGGGCATCGCGGCGAACTGGCGCTGGGCCACATGCGCGGCCAGCCGGTGGTCGTGCAGCGTGGCAGGTTTCACTTCTACGAGGGCTATTCGATGCAGCAGGTCACGTTTCCCATCCGGGTGATGCATGCGCTCGGCTGCGAGATCGTGATCCTGACCAACGCGGCCGGCGGCCTGCGGCCCGACTGGCCGGTGGGCGACCTGATGCGCATCACCGATCATATCTTCGTGCCGGGCATGGCCGGCCACCATCCGCTGCGTGGCCCGAACGACGACCGGCTGGGGCCGCGCTTCCCGCCGATGCTCGACGCCTACGATGTGGCGCTGGGCAACCTGGCCCATGCGGTCGCACAGGAGCATGGCACGACGCTGCGCGATGGCGTCTATGTGATGCTCGCCGGGCCAACCTTCGAGACGGCCGGCGAGCTCCGCATGTGCCGCACGATCGGCGCCGACGCCGTCGGCATGTCGACGGCGCCCGAAGTCGTGGTGGCGCGCCACATGGGGATGCGCGTGCTGGCGATCTCGCTGATCACCAATCAGGCGCTGCCTGACGGCAGCCCGGCCAATCATGCCGAAGTGCTCGAGGCGGGTGAGCAGGCGCGGCCACGCTTCGGCGCGCTGCTGCAGGAGATCGTGGCGCGCGCCTGATCTGCGCGCCGTGGCGGCGGGCATCGGTCGGCGCGATGCCCGCCGCAGGCCACGGTCAGCGCCCGTCGATCGGCTGCCATTGCTCGAACGGCGCGATGACGGCTGCCTGCTGCGTGATGCTGTATGGCACCGCGAGCACCAGCGTGGGCCATTCGACCACGGCGAACCCCTCGTAGACGGCGATGTCGCAGCGATCGGTGGCCTGCGCGGCGTGGCGGATCGCGCCGATGAGCGCCGTGTGGCCGGAACCCGCCGGGCTGCGCGCCGCCAGCGCGCTGATGGCCTCGTGGATCGCCGCCTGCACCAGGGCGGTGGTCGCGCGCGGATCGGCCACCTCCTCAATGACCGGGCCCGATGCTGGCTCACCGAATAGCTCGCGCATCAGCGCTTCGATCTCGGGGTCTGGCGGAATCGGCTCGAGATCGCTCAGGTCGTCGTCATCCGGATCGGCCGCCTCCGCACCCCGCGTCAGATCGGGGCCGAGGTCGTCGTCGGACCAGCCAAAACGCCGGGACCCCGGCGTGCCGGCGGCGGGCGGCACCCCCGCACCCCGCGTCAGATCGGGGCCGAGGTCGTCGTCGGACCAGCCAAACCGCCGGGACCCCGGGGAGTCGTCGCGGCGCGCCGGCTGCTGCGCTTCCGGCGTGCCGGCGGCGGGCGGCATCGCGGCGTGACCGGGCGCTCCCGGCACGTCGTACCCGTCATCGTCATCATATCCGTCATCGTCGTCATATCCGTCATCGTCGCCGGACTCGTCGACGAGCCTGAGGCAGACCCATGTGGCCTTCTCCGCACCCAGGCAGTCGATACCACCGATCCTGTAGGTGCGCCACAGGAGATCGATCGCCGGGTCGCTGGTGTCCATCTTCGCGTCGAGGTTCTCGACGATGGTCCAGCCAGCGAGACTGGCGCGCTCGAGCCACAGCCTGGATTCCTCGGTGTGGTTGCTCGAGGGGGTCACCACCACGCGCAGCCGCGGCAGGCCGTCCTCGCGCGCGACCGCGTCGACATGCCGCTGGAATGCCTCGCGGATCATCAGGAACGAGGCATGCCGGTCGATCACCAGGC
>JAGWYG010000097.1 GCA_018969485.1 Chloroflexota bacterium | reverse complement strand
CACACCACGCCGGCGCAGCTGCGGATCTTCTGCATTGACGGCAAAGGGCCGGACGGCGCGCTCTGGCGTGGACTGGCGCACAACTGGTGCGGACCGATCACCCGCGAGGAAGACATCCCCGGCGCGATCGCGGCACTGGAGGCGCTGCGCGGCGAGCGGATGCAGCTTCTGGAGCAGCACGGTGTTACCAAGTGGGAGGAATTGCCGACGCAGAACCGTCCGCCGCTGGTCTGGGTGGTGATCAACGAGCTGTCGCTGCTGGAGAAAGTGCTCGGCCGCGAGCTGGAGCGCTGGCTGACCCGCGAGCTCTCGTCGGCCCTGGTGGGCGGCATCCGCTACTGCATCCTGATGCAGGACGCGTCAAACTGGGAGACGGGCTGGCGCCGGCAGATTGGTCTCGCCGTCGCTGGCGGCCAGGTGAGCCGCGACGCCGACAAGCCCAACCTGGGGATGTCGACCGCAGAGATTAAGGGTCGTGGCGGTGTTCCGCCGTCGGAACTGCCGGAGCGCGGGTTTTTTCACCGCCCGCTTCTACCGTGATGTCGTGTCGGTGAGCATTCCGTATCTGACCGTTGAGGAGCGGAAGGCGGCGATCGCGCGATTACCTTGCCAGCACCGGGTCACTGTGGCAACGCCAGCAGAGCCTACGCTGTCAATCCTTTTATCCCAAGAGATTGCGCAACAGCACGCCAGCAAGACCGTACCATCTGCTGGTACACACCAGATTTTATCCCGGTTTATGGTATACTGTCGGTGAACACAGGAGGCACCGACGATGGCAGGACTGCGGTGCAGTAAGATTGTGGGACGAGCGGACAAGGTTCTGGACCTCACGAGTCTGACCTAGGCGGAGTTTCAGGCTCTGGTAGCGCCTTTCGAACAGGCATTCGTGGTCCATACGAGCGAATGGCGACTGGACGGCAAACGACGCGAGAAGCGCGCCTATAGTACCTACCAGAACTGTCCGCTGCTAACCGCCGAAGACCGCTTAGAGTGGGGTAGCAGCGACCTCGCCCAGATCCTGGTTAGCTTGGGTGCAACGTTGACGCCAGCATTTTCCTCTCTAGCTCTGCGAGCTTTCATGAACACGTCTGACCATGATCTGGTCAGTGAGTTCTTTGAACCTCTTCTACAACGCGCTGTCCGCTACGACCGTGGCGTTGGCTTTTTCTCCTCCTCGTGGCTTCGTATTAATGCCCGTGGAATGCTTGCGTTCGCTGCTGCTGGCGGTCGAGCTCGTTGGGTGACCAGCCCTATCCTTGATGCAGCCGACTGGGAAGCACTTCAACTCGGCGATGCCGCTCGCGATGATATTGTGCTTCGCCAGGCACTCGAGTGGCGTGCCGCGCTCACGCTCCAGCCGGGTCACGCCGAGTATCCCGCGGGCTGGCGGCTACTCTGGTTGCGCCCGGTGGTCGACTGGGCCTGGCACTAGGTCAACGCCTACGTCCACGCCTGCGGCCTGGCCTTTCACCCCGACTACGCCGCCCAGGGCGAGACCCTGGAGGCCATGCTCGACTCGCACCGCGATGAGCGGCAGGGTCGGGACCGCCTCTCGTGCCGCCTCTGCATCTTCACCCACTCACGCCACCCTGCCGCGGCGCTCCAGAACGACCCGGCCGCGATGACGCCAGCGCTCGCCCGCGTGCGTGCCTACGACAGGCCAGCGGCTTCAGCTGGCAGCAGCGTGGCCCGATCGATGAGTTGGTGGCGGCCGAGGCTGCACCACGCTACCGGCAGCAGCCGTTGCTGCCGGCGGAGTGATCGCCAATTACAAGGAACCACGATGAGCACTATCCCACCGCCAACCCCCGAAGAGATTCACGCCTGGGGGTGGGAAATGGGTCTCGAGGCTGGGCGCCGCCTGGCCGACGATCGCGCCAGGCATGTGGTGCCCGATGGCGTGGCGAGAGCGCATGCACGCTTGCTTTCATGAAAACGACCATCCCGCGGAGGTATGTGCCGTGGCGGGAGGTTGCAGCATAGCCCATCACGACGCGCTAGCGCCGGCATAGGCCAGAGATTGACGCATTTGTTCGTGTGCTATAGTGGCATGCGTAGGCTGTTCGTGAGCCATTACCGTAGGGAGCATACAATGATTGTTGACATTGAACTGACGCGGCGAGCACATGATCGCTACGTCGCGCGAGCATTGCAGTTCCCAGATGTCGAGGTTGAAGCGGTCTCACGCGAATCCGCGCTTGCCCAGATACGCGAGGCCCTCACGGCGCGTCGTCAGGCTGGCGCCGAGATCGTCCAGATAACGATTGAGAACGGCAGCGCCGCACTGCAAACGACGTGGCCACGTCATGCCGGCGCCTTTCCCGACGACGACGCCTACCGCTCGATGCTTGCCGATGTAGAGCGTCAGCGCCGTGAGCTTGACGAGGATACTGAGGCGTCACGTTTCTCCTCGACACAGAACACGTCAGTCTCGATCAGCGCGGCCACCCGCTCGTCCGCACACGAGTTCAAGCTGCCGGATCTGCACAGGTCGCAGTAAGCATCATCACCGTTGAGGAGCAAATGCGTGGTTGGCTCGCTGCGATCCGTGCTGCAACCACGCCTGACGCTCGTGCAACTGCGTATCAGCGGCTGCGGATGGCGGTTGAATACTTCGCGAGTTTTGCTGTGGTCGATTACACTGTCCACGTGGAAGCGCTGGTGAGCGATCTGCGTAAGCAGGGTCTCCGGATCGGGACACAGGATCTGCGCATCGCCGCGATTGCACTGGTTCAGGGTGCGACGGTTGTGACACGCAACACGCGTGACTTCGCCCAGGTGCCCGGCCTGCGGATCGAGGACTGGTCGGCTATGTAGGGCGCTCGCAGATGAAGGTGAACGTGTCGCCCTGGTGATACGCCAGCACGAAGTGCACCTGCGCTCGCTCGACCCGCCGCTCCCCCCGCCCGTGAACCTCGTCCGGCTCGCCCATCCCCTCGAAGGTGCAGCCGACTCGCCCCGCGCCCTCGATCTCGCCCTGCTGCAGCCCGACGTGATAGCTGCGGGTTACGAGCTACCGGTCGCCCGGCACGCCTCAACGATCGAGCCTCGTTCGTAAGGTATCAAGCATGCGCGCTTCCAGGGGCCAGGGCAGGACACATCTGTCGAGCGCCAGGGAGCGTATTGCTTTCCTGGCTCCTCCTGACTCAGGCTGTCGTCGAAGCCTGTGTGCTACACGTTCGCGCGCCTGAGCGGGATCTGGATCTGGCGGGGGCGCCGCTCTGGCCTGTCGAAGGGCGTCCCGTCGACGTGCTTGGCACCCATAAACAGCAATCCGTGGGTGAAGAAGATCAGGTCGTAGTCAGCGACGATCTGCCCCGCGGCAAGGTTGAACATCGGGAAAGGCTTCTGGAGGATGTCCTGCTGGCGCCCGACCGTGAACGGCTCAACCCCGCCCACCGGCACCTGATTCAGCAGCACCGCGGCCTGCTCGTGCAGCGGGGTGACCCCGAAGCCAGCGTCGAGCACGTAGTCGATGCACCAGGCGCCTTCGGCGATGGGGTGCGGGCCGCCCCAGCGCAGGCTGCCCTTGAACTCGAACTCCATCAGCGGCAGATGGCCATAGTCGTCGGCGAAGAGGGTGATCACCCCGATAAACTGCTCGGCGCTCACGTAGGTGAAGCGGCGGCGGAGATAGGTCGGGGTCACGGTCCTGGTGCCGGTACGATCCTCGGTGGGCCGCAACTCCACGCTCAGGCTCTCCCAGGTGCCGACGGCGTAGCGCTGGACCTCCTCGAGGGTCTGCGGTGACTGCATGCGGCGGATGCCTTCCTCGCGGGTGGCTTCAGGGGTCACTGCTGTTCCTTTCTTTACCATTCGTTCCAGAATGGATTGAGTATAGCATTTCTGGAACGAACAGTCAAGATGAGCAGCCGCTCATTATTGACCACCTGTTCCAGATATGCTACGCTCAGCGGAGAGAGGAGGTGGAGGCATGGCCCGCCAGAAGGAGTTCGACCTCGAGGAGGTACTGGACAAGGCGGTCGTCCTGTTCCGGCAGCGTGGCTACGCGGCGACCGGGGTCGAGGACCTGGTGAGCTACCTGGGGATCGGGCGGGGCAGCCTCTACGCCACCTTCGGCAGCAAGCACGGCCTCTACCTCGCGGCCCTCGATCGCTACCGGGCGCTGAGTGCGCAGGACCAACCGGACGCGAACATGGCGCAGCCGGCCCGCGCGGCGATCGCCCACATCCTGGCGCGGCAGATCGACACAGCGCTGCGCGACGGGCTCACGGGCGGCTGCCTGCTGGTCAGCGCGGCCGTCGAGCTCGCCCGGCACGACCCCGAGGTCGCCCGGCGTGTGCAGCGCGACCTCGCCGACGCCGAGGCGCTCTTCGCCACCCTGCTCAGCGCCGACCCTGCGTTTGTGAGCAGCGGCCGGGACGCCCGGGCGGTCGCCCGCCTGCTGGTCAACGTCAGCATCGGGCTCCGGGTCCAGGCGAACATCACCCCTGACCGCGCTGCACTCGAGGACATCGTCGCCGGGGCGCTCAGCGCTGTGGGTTGAGCGCGGGCCGGCTGGCCGCGACGTCATGCATGGGCTGGGCGCCGCTTGGCCGACGATCGCGCCAGTCGTGTGGTGCCCGATGGCGTGGCGAGAGCGCGTGGGAGTCGAACCCACCAGCGAAGTTCGCCACCCCGCTCGCCCGTTTTGAAGACGGGGACAGCCACCGGGCCACATCCGCTCTCGCCACCACTGTACGGGCACATGCCCCCGGCGTCAAGTCCTCCGATGCCTGGTGGCCCGACGCCGGGGCGTGGGCCCGCCAGGCATGTCGCATGCCGTGGCAACCACACACGATCGCCGGCATGCCCCGTGACGATGGCCGTGTGCCCGCGCCACTCACCTCCTTGCGGAGTGGCGACATGCGCCGACGCGCACACCGTGTACGTGCTGAGCCCTGCCGATGGGACCGTAGCGCTGGCATGCGGTCGGCATGGTGCATCAACAGCCGGTTCCGGTGATGCAGCACATGGACATCACGCGGTCGGCGCGATGCGTAAGTCAACCCGCGCGACATCATGTCGACATCGATGTCCGAGCTGTTCATGTTCCGCATGCTGCGATGACGGCCTGGCTGCTGCGTCGCCCTGGCAGGATGGATCCGCAGAATCTGTGCGCCGGTGATCGATCATGGCAATTCAGTTGCGCGGCGTCGCCGAACGTGGTAGCATGGTGCCAACGATGCAGTGTCATACTGCGCTGGAGACACGGGAGATTCTGGTGGATCCAAGCCGTCATCCTTCCGGCGCTGGCGGTATGCCCGGCCGGGCAGCCGCGGCGGTATCGCGCGACATGGTGCTGCTGGTCGGTGCGCTCAGCCTGCTCGCGACTGCCATCATCATCGCGGTGCTGGTTCCGCCGGCGACGCGCTCCGAAGCGCTTGAGGCACCTGCGGCGCCGACCGGCGCCGTGCTGACGCCGAGCGCCGCCCCGGCCGCCCTGGAAGTGCCACCAGCCACGCCGACCGCGGCGGCGCCGGTGCTGGCACAGGTGCCGACCGATGTCCCCGCCGCCTATCCGGCACCACGCGATCCGCTGGTGCCCGACCCGACCGCGCCGGCGCCCACCATGACTCCGCTTCTGCCTACCGCCGCGCCCGATGTGCCGGCCGAACCAGTGCAACCAGATGCTGCCCCGGCTGCGCCGACCACTGAACCGATGCCGGCCCCGGTCGTGCCGGCCGAGCCCACGCCCGCAGCGCCGGTTGATCCGGCTGCGCCGACCGAGGCGCCGGTTGGCCCGACCGCCGAGCTACTGCCGACGGTGCCGCCGCCGCCCAGCGCGCCGCCGGCGCCTACGTTGATTCCGACGGCCACGACGCCGCCGCCGCCGCCCGTGCTCGCCATCCGTGGCACCACGCGCTGGCGTGCCGATGCCGGGCCCGTCATGGTGACGATGGATGTCCATGTCGTGCCGGGGGCGACGCTGATCATCGAGCCGGGCGCCGATGTGCGCATCGCGCCGGGCATTGCGATGTATGTCGATGGCGCGCTGATCATCGCCGGCAGTGCGGCCGCGCCGGTGCGGCTTGGCGGCAGCACGCCGCAGCGATGGGACGGCATCTTCGCGCAGCCGGGGAGCTCGGTGCTGATCGAGCGGGCCGAGGTGCGTGGCGGTGGTGCCGGCGGCACGCTCGTCGCCGTCGACGACGGCACCTTCGTGATGCGCAACGCGCTGGTCACCGACAATGGTGGGCAGATCCACCTGCGCGGTGGCCCGGTCGAGATCCGCGACAGCGAGATCAGCGGCAACGATCTGCCATACGGGGCGGCCATCGAGCTCGTGTTCGACGCCGGCGGCTTCGCGACACTCAGCGGCAATCGCGTCGGTGGCAATCGGCAGGCCCCCGGTGCCTCACCGGTGCTGTTGCGCCACCGCAGCGCCTACGACGTGCTCAGCGTCGCCATCGAGGGCAACCTGCTGCTCGAGAGCACTGGCCCAAATCTGGCACTCGATGCAGCCGGCGAGGTGCGCGGCACGATCCGCTGCAACACCCTGCGCGGTGGCGATCACGGCTTCAGCCTGAAGAGCAGCGCGCCGCAGCTCCCCGGCGCGCCGCAGCTGATCGTGCGCGACAACGCCATCGAGGCGCACCTGCCGGCGATCGTCTCGGACTACCTGCGGTCCGGGGTCGGCAGAGGCGCGACCAGCGATGTCTTCGTCGACATGCGCGGCAACTGGTGGGGCGACGCGAGCGGGCCATATGAACCGACGCGCAATGTCCCGGGCCGGGGCGATGCCGTCGGCACCGTCATTGAGTTTGCGCCGTGGCACAGCAGCAGGCCGGCATGCGCGCCAGCCCGCTGAGCCATGGTGTCGAGGCACCGCTGACGGCGCACATCGCGGCGCACCTCGATGCCGCCATCGCGCAGCGCATCACCCCCGGCGCCGTCGTGCTGGTCGCGCGCGGCCCACAGCTGCGCGCGCTGGTCGCCCGGGGGACCACAGCATACGATGACCCGGGGTCGCGCCCGGTGACGGTCAGCACGTCGTACGATATCGCATCAATCACCAAGGTCTTCACCGCTACCGTCGCGCTGCAACTGGTCGAGGCGGGGCATGTCGCACTCGACGTGCCAGTCGCCCGGGTGCTGCCGGCGATGTGCGACGAGCGGATTCTGGTGCGACACCTGCTGAACCACACGTCGGGCCTGGCGCTCCGGCTGTCGACGCTGCGCAGCCTCGCCCCACCCGCCTTGCTCGCACAGGTCTGCGCGGCGCGCGCCGCAGATGTGCCTGGCACGGTGGTCGCCTATGCCAACGTCAACAGCCTGCTGCTCGGCGAGGTGATCCGCCAGGTCGGCGGCGAACCGCTCGATGCGGCGATCCGCCGGCGCATCTGCGAGCCGCTTGGCCTGCAGGACACCATGTTCAATCCGCCGGCCGCGCTCGGCCACCAGATCGCTCCGACCGAGATCGATGACGTGTGGCGCAAGCGCGTGGTGCACGGCACAGTCCACGACGAGAGCGCCGCGGCGCTGGACGGCGTCGCCGGGCATGCCGGGCTCTTCAGCAATGCCGCCGACCTGTGGCGGTTCGGTGTGGCGTGGCTGGCCGGCAGCGATCGCCTGCTCGGCCCGGCGATGCGCGCGCAGGCGGTCGCCAACCATTCGCCGCCTGGTGCGATGCCGTGCGGTCTCGGCTGGATGCTCGATCGCCCGACATCGATGGGGCGCGTGCCGTCCGGCACGTATGGCCATACCGGCTTCACCGGCACGCTGCTCATCATCGAACCACGCTCCGACACAATCATCGTGATCCTGAGTAACCGAACCTTTCCACGACGCGGTGAGCCGCTGCACTACGCAGCGTATGTCCCGATCATCGAGCGGGCCATCGCGACTGCATGAACGGTGAGCCGGGTGATCCTGCGCTGCGATCGTGACGACCGAACGCCGGAGAGAGGAGCCATGCATGCAGGGGACGAGGGTGTTGCTGGCCGAAGACAACGAACTGGTCGCGCTGACGCTCCAGGCGCAGCTGACCTCGCTGGGATATGACGTGGTCGGCGTCGCCGACGACGGCATGCGTGCGGTGGCGATGGTGCGCGAGCTGCAGCCCGACGTCGTCCTGATGGACGTGCGGCTGCCAGGGATCGACGGTCCCGAGGCGGCGGGTCAGATCAACGAGGTCGCGCCGCGACCGGTGATCTTCCTCACCGCCTACAGCGATCAGGAGATCATCGGCCGGATCGAGCGCTCTGGCGCCTGGGGCTTCCTGCTGAAGCCGGTGCAGTCGACCGAGCTCGCACCGGCGATCACCATCGCGCTGGCACGCTTCCAGGAGGTCCAGCAGCTACGCCTGCGGGTGCGGGAGTTGGGCGAGACGCTTGAGGCGCGCAAGGCGATCGAGCGCGCCAAGGGTGTGCTGATGCAGCGCCTGTCGCTGAGCGAGCATGATGCCTACGAGTACATTCGCACGCACGCACGCGATCGGCGCGTCCGCATGAAGGTCATCGCCGACGAGGTGCTCGCCGGCGAGTGGGCGCCGATGGCCTGATCGCGCGCCCCTGCGGCGTGATGGCGGCGCGCGGATTGCCCATTCAGGACGCGGTGGTGCCCCAGGAGCCGGTGCGCCAGGCGGTGGCGACCTGATGGTAGACTGCGATCGTCTGCCGCGCGACGCGCTCCCAGGTGCAGATGCGGTGCACCAGCTCGCGCGCCTGCCGCGCCCGCTGTGACGACCAGTCGGGGTGCGCCAGCACGTGCGCGATGCCCCACGCCAGCGAGCCGACGTCGTTCGGCACGACGGTGATGCCGGTGTGGTGGGCGTCGACCACCTCGGCGAGCCCGCCGGTGGCGCTGGCGATCACCGGGCAGCCGGCAGCCATCGCCTCGAGCGCCACGATGCCGAATGGCTCGTAGAGCGACGGAAAGATCGCGACGTCGGCGCACCGGTAGAGTTGTTCGCGCTCTGCATCTGTCACGAAGCCGGCGAAGTGCACCGCACCGGCGATGCCGAGCGCCTGCGCCTGGTGGCGCAGTGCGTCGAGCATCGCGCCGATGCCGGCGATCACCAGCCGGGCGTTGGGCCAGCGCTGCAGCACGGTCGGCCATGCCTGCAGCAGAATGTGCACGCCTTTCTCGAAGACCAGCCGCCCGACGTAGAGCGCCAGCGGCGCATCGTCGGCGGCAAATCGCCGCCGCAGCGCCATGCGTGCCGCGACGTCCGCGAATGGCTCGGTCGCCGGGACGACCGCGTTCGGAATGATGTCGAGCTTGTCCGCCGGTGTCGCAAAATCATGCTGTAGCTGCTGCGCCATGAACTGCGAGCAGACGATCACGCGCCACGCATCGAAGCTGAGCCGCCACTCCAGCTCGTCGATCGCCCGCGATACCTCGGAGGGCAGTGCGCCCTGCTGCCGCCCACGCTCGGTCGCGTGGATCGTCGCGATCAGCGGCCGCTTCCAGGCATGCTTCAGCGCGATCGCCGCCGGCGCCGCCAGCCAGTCGTGGGCGTGGATCAGATCGATCGTGCCGTGCGTGCCGCGGATAGCGTCGGCTGCGGCGGCGAGCGCCGGGGCGCTGTGCCTGATGAATGCGACGTGATTGAATTCATCCATCGCCGGCGCCGGCACCCGGTGAACCCAGACGCCGTGGGCGTCGCGCTCCTCGGGCGCGCCACCGCGCACCAGCGGTGTGACGATGTGAACCTCGTGGCCGTCGGCGGCGAGATGTGGTACCAGATCGACGACGTGACGCCCCATGCCGCCCACCACGTGCGGCGGATACTCCCACGTCACCATGACAATGCGCATCGCAGCCCCCCGGAGCCCTGATCGGGCGGCATTATACCACCTCGCATTGCATGGGCGGTCACAGGTGCGGCGACGGGCCAGCGGATTGCGTCCGGGTGCGCGGCTGCCCCCGGCATGCCGCTCCCACCCGTTCCCCGGCGCCGAACCACCGTTCGGGCGTAGGTTTGTTGGAATGACGCGGCGCGCCTGGCCAGCGGCGGCGCCTGGCGCCCGCGCCCTGGCCGGGCATCCCGCAGCGCCTGGACGTGCGCTTGCCGCATCAGCGGGCCTTGTCTGATGCGTCTATGGACAACCCTGCCCCGAACTGGGGATCATCCCGGGCACCCGCACGGGATGCCCCTGCGGGATTGCCGGCATCACAGACGCCCGAACACCCCGGGCACCCGCACGGGATGCCCCTGCGGGATTGCCCGCACGTCGGGGCGACCCTTTCTGCCTCCATGCTACAACCGCCGGAAGCGCCGAACCGCTCCCGGCGACCTGCATCGCTGCCGCGCGCACCGGCGGCCGGCTCAGTCCTGCGGCAGCGCCCACGACTGCTGCTTCGGAAACAGCACCTCGAGCAGCGCCCCGGCGTCGCCGTCGGCGTAGGCATCGGGAAAGCTGTACGCCAGTTCGTTCAGGCTGCGCCGCCCGAACAGCAACTGCAGGAACACCCCCGGCGGGAAGTGCGCCTGGGCACGTTCGCCCCACTGGCTGCTGCGCCACGGCGTCGCAGCGACCAGGCGGCCGCGCTGGAACTGAAGCTGCACGCCATCGCGGTAGAAATCGAGCCGCACCATGCCGTCGTAGCCCGCCAGCGGCGAACCCAGCAGGCGCCGCTCCAGCGCCGGTGCGATGCGCTGGATGAACTGCGGCAGATCGGCGACCCGGATGTACCAGGCATAGGGCTGCTCGCGGACGCCCCGCGCGGCGTTGGGCAGCAGGTCGTAGACCGGATGCGCCGCGCCGAGCATGAACTCCAGCATGATCGGCGCCGGATGCGGCTCGCGCCACGTCTCGATCGTCGGCGCCAGCGCTGCAAGGCGGCGCAGGATCCCCGGCATGAGGGCCGCCAGCGATGCGCCGGGCTCCAGCGCCAGGCCGATGATCGTCCACGAGCGCTCGCCACGGACGCGCCGCGTCAGCACGTAGCCGACGTCGTGGTCGCCCGCGCTGATCACCCACGTCTGAAAGCCTTCGGCAGAACGCGGATGCTGCCCGGCGATCTGCCAGCGCCAGTAGACCGCATCGATGCGCGCCGAGACCAGCAGCGGCATGGCGTGGTGCTGGCGGGTGCGCTCGCGCTCGTACACCAGCCGCAGGAACGGGATGTCGTCGAGCGTCGCCAGACGCACCAGCGGATCGGGCGGGGCGTCGGCAGCCTGGGCTGGCAGCGCTCCGATGACACACGCCTGGCTTCCGCCGAGGTCGAGCGCGAACTCGTATCCGAGCTGGCGATAGAAGTACGGGATGCCGGTGATGCCCTGGACCAGCTCGCCCGCTGCGGCGCTGCGCGCGTGAAACGCAGCGAACAGGTCGCGAATCAGGCCGCGATTGCGGTAGTCGGGGTGGGTCGCCACGACTTCCGGGCGCCCGACGCCGAATGCGATGCCGGCGTACTCCCAGGTGGCGCTCAGGCGCAGCGTCGAGGCGACGATCGCCCCGCTCGCCGGATCGACGACGACCACACAGGCGTCGGCACCGGTCGCCAGCGGATGTCGACCGCCGAGCACATCGGCCACCCACACTGGCGTGCGTTCGTTGAGCGGCTCGTCGGCTTTGCCACGGAAGACATAGGCGTACAGCGCCTGGATCGCCGCCAGATCGGCGGCCGTCGACCAGCGTACGATCAGTCCGTCGTCGCGCACACGCTGGCCTGGATCGGTGGGTAGCGTCGTCATCTGCGGGTCATCCATTTCGCTTGAGCACGCCGGTCGCTTTCGCGTAGCGTTCGGCACGCATGAAGACTGCCAGCCCGGCCGGGACGGTGATCAGGCCGGTGATGAGCAGCGGCAGCAGGTACGGCACCGCCAGTGCGCCGACGCCCTGGCCATCGAGCAATCCGGCCCGGATGCCTTGCAGCATGTAGGTTGCCGGCGAGACTGCCGCCAGTGGCTGCAGCCACTCCGGTAACACCTCGATCGGGTAATAGACGCCTGAGACCAGCAGCACCAACGCCTTGATGATGTTGGTCATCTGCAGACCTTTCTCGGGCGAGAGCAGCGGCAGGACGGCGGCGAACATGCCGAGGCCGATGAAACTCATGCTCCCGGCGACCAGCACGGCGAACATGCCCAGGAAATCGGCTCGCGTGAGATCGACCTGGAAGAACGCCGATACGATGACCAGGATCACCGAGGTGAACAACGTACCATAGATCACCGCGAATGCCGCCTGACCCAGCAGATGGGTCAATCGTGAGATTGGCGCCATGAACGTGTACTCGATCGTCCCCTCCCAGCGTTCCCACTGGATCGATTCACTCACGAGGTCGAAGACCATCGAGAGGTAGTGCCAGACCAGCGTCCCGACCATCAGGTACAGGATGAACGTATTGGTCTGCGATTCGGATATGGCAACGCCAGTGATCTGGCTGGATGCCTTGCCGATGAACGTGATCGACAGGGCATTCACCACCGAGTATGCGAGCCAGACCAGCTCCCACGCCCAGTAACGTCGGATGAGATGGAAATTGCGCTCGATGAAGGCATAGGCGCCGCGTAGTTCGCGCCCCAGCGCGCCACCCCAGCGTACGGTGTCGGTCGTCATCACAGGATTCCTTGTCGTATTCACGTCCCACGACAGCGATCATTCGCAGTCGAGCTGGCCAATCATGCGCGGCAACTGCGATGACGGCACATCATCGCGGGTGATATCCATCAGGATCCGGTCGTAGCGCTGGCCATTGAACTGGGACGCGCCGCGCAGCACGCCCGCCTGGCGGAAACCGGCGCGCAGATACGCGCGATGGCCGCGCTGGTTGAACGCCACGTGCCACAGGTGGATCGTGTGCAGATTGAGGAACACGAAGCCGTACTCCACCATCAGGCGCGCCGCCTCGCTGCCATAGCCCTGGCCCCAGGCCAGTTTGTCGCCGATGGCGATGCCGAGCTCGGCGATGCCGTGCAGATGGTTGATCGCGCTCAGGGTGACCGTGCCGATCATGCTGTCGCTGTCGCGCACCACGATCGCAAACGTCCGGTCATCGCCCTCGTTCAGGCGGTTGAACCACTGCTCTTCCTGTTCGTAGCGGAGCGACGTGCCATGCATGCCGAGGTACGCCGTCAGTTCCAGGTCCGCGAACCAGCGGGCACACTGTGGCACATCGCTGCGCAAGACATGGCTCAGCACCACGCGCTCGCCGGTCAGCACCGCCACACGACGATTCGACGATTCCATCCTGCCCTCCCGATCAGCGCGTCTCGCGCAGTTTTACATAGCTCGCATGCCGCTCGGCGCTGATGTCGCCACGCGCCAGGGCCGCCAGGACGGCGCACTGTGGCTCGTGGGTATGGCTGCACCCCGCAAAGCGGCAGTCATCGCGAAACGGACGGAACTCACGGAAGCACCAGTCGAGATCCTCGAGCGGAAAGCGCCACAAGCCCAGCTCGCGAATGCCCGGGGTGTCGGCGACGTAGCCACCGGCGTCATCGGCCACCCGATGCAGTTCGGCGACGGTCGTCGTATGCCGGCCCTTGTTCAGCGTGACGCTCACATCGCCCACAGCCAGGCCGAGCCCCGGCTGCACCGCGTTGAGCAGGCTGCTCTTGCCCACCCCCGAGCGCCCGGTCACGACGCTGACGCGCCCGGCCAGGCGCCCGCGCACCGCCGCGATGCCGGCGCCGGTCGCCGAACTGGCGATGATCACCGGATACCCGAGGGCATCATAGGGTGCGAACAGCGCCTGTGCCTGCTCCGGCGCGACCAGATCGGCCTTCGTCGCCACGATCAGCGCCTCCAGCCCGCTCTCCTCGATCAGCACCAGATACCGGTCGAGCATGCGCGGCGAGAACTCGGGCTGGGTGCAGGCGAACACCAGGATCACCTGGTCCACGTTTGCCACCAGCACATCCTCGCTCCATTGCCCACGGTTGAACGGCGCGCGGCGCGCCAGCCGGCTCTGCCGCGGCAGCACCTGCTCGATCACGCCGACCGACGCACCCGTCAGCGTCAGGCGCACCCGGTCGCCGATCACCGCGATGTCGCTCGACTGCCGCTCTTTCTTCAGGCGGCCGCGCAGCGTACACTCCACCACCCCCGCACCAGTCTCGACCTGAAAGAAGCCGCTCTGGGCACGCAGCACCAGGCCCTCAGGCATTCAGGCCTCCTCGGCGATCGGGACGCCGGCGTCGTCCGCGGCGATCTCGAAGTCATCGTCGAGGCTCTTGCCGGTGTAGTGCAGGAAGACCTGCTCCATCGTGGCGCGTTCGCTGCCGAGCAGCGCGCCGACGTGCCGCTTCAGCCCTTCGGGCGTGTCGCTCGCCACAATGCGCCCTTCGTCGATGAGCGCAATCCGGTCGCACAGCCGGTCGGCCTCGTCCATGTCGTGCGTCGTGAGGAACACCGTCGTGTCGTGATCGCGGCGCATGCGCAGCACGAAGCGCTGCACGTCCTGCTTCGACCGCGGATCGAGGCCGGTGGTCGGCTCGTCCAGCAGCAGCATCACCGGCGAGGTGAGCAGCCCCCGGGCGATGGCGACCTTCTGCTGCATGCCGCGTGACATGTGCTCGAGCGGCTCGTTGAGCCGGCGCTCGGCCAGTCCGAGCCGACGCAGGATGTCGACCGCCCGCCGTCGCGCCTGTGGGATCGGCAGGTCGTAGAGGCGCGCCGCATACATCAGATTCTCGAGCGCCGACAGCTTCTTGAAAAACGAGGCTTCGACGCTGACGCGGTTGATCATGCGCCGCACGGCGCGCTCGTCGCGGCCGACATCGCGGCCGAAGACGCGCACGCTGCCGCCGTCGGCGATGAGCAGGGTCGAGATCAGCCGGATCAGCGTCGACTTGCCGGATCCGTTGGCGCCCAGCAATCCGAAGATCTCGCCGCGCCGCACCGTCAGGCTGATGTGGTCGACGGCGATCATCTGCTCCCGGGCAGGGCCGCGCCATGGGCGCCACCATGGCTGGCGCACCGTCGACTCGCGGGTGAACCGTTTCACCGCGCCCTCGATCTCCAGCGCCATCACGCCCGCCGTGGCGCCAGTGGGTTGTTCTCGCATCGGATGACTCCCTCTTCCCGTGAATCGTTCGTGATCCCCGCGGCGTGATGACACAAAAACGCCGCAGGTGCCATGACACACCTGCGGCCAAACAGATAGCGGCCGTGGGTGCGTCACTCGCTGCCCACGGCCGCCTCAATACCTGCGCGTTGCGTTCAGCAGGGAGATGGTCCGCCGGGGAGCGTGAGCTCGGGCATGGCGCCGGAGCGCTGCCGCCCGGAGCGTGCAGTACACGCAATCGTGATTGTGCTCATCGATGTCTCCCTTCGGCTCTCGTCGCTGATCCGAGCCCACAGTAGCATGGTTGCGCGAGACTGTCAAGCGCGGTGTCCGTGCG
>JAGWYG010000096.1 GCA_018969485.1 Chloroflexota bacterium | reverse complement strand
CGGCGCCGCCAGAGCCGCCAGCAGGCGTGCCTCGAGGCCGCCGTAGCCGGTGAAGCGCACCTCCAGCGGCAGGCCCAGGCCGGCGGCGATCGTCTGGGCGTGCTGCAGCAGCGCCTCATCGTGGCGCTGCACCAGATAGATCACCCGGCGGTAGTTGCCGAAGTAGCTGTCGTGCAATTCGGGGAAGCGATCCAGCCCGAGGCCGCGCACCACCAGCGCCTCGTACGAGCGCACCAGCGCATCGGTCAGGAAGAACGTGCCCGGCTCCTGCTCCATCAGCGTCGCGAATGCGGCCTCGGCGTACATCTCGTAGCAGTGCGGCCCGGCGATGCGCGCCACGCCGCGGCGCTCCAGCATGGCGTCGAGCGCGCCGCGCGTGCCGCATTCGCCGATCACCACCAGCACCCGGCGGTGCCGCGGCAGCAGCTCGTCGAGCCGGGCCTCGACCAGCGCCGGGATGCGTTCGGGCCGCAGATGTGCGCGCAGATCGATCGCGGCGAGCGTCGGCTGCCAGCCATGCCGCTGACAGATCGCGCGCACCTCGCGCGCCAGCGCGCCGCAGAGCACCAGCGCCGTCCCGGCGCCGACGGCGGGGCTCATTCGGCCTCGCCGCGGCGGGCGCGCCGCCCGCGCGTGGCGGCGCCGCGGGTGGCCGCCGCGCCCAGCGTCTGGCGTACCTGCTCGCGGTCGAGCGGTGGCTCGTGCCGCAGCGTCGCCGCGATCGCCGCAATGTGGGCCGGCGTGCTGCCGCAGCACGCACCGATGATCGTGGCGCCGAGCGCATGGACGCGCCGCGCATACTCGGCCATCACCGCCGGCGTGCCGCGATAGACCGCCTGGCCATCGACCAGCTCGGGCATGCCGGCGTTGCTCTTGGCGATCAGCGGGATGCCGGCATCGGCCTGGCGCATCGCATCGATCACCGTCTCGATCTCGTCGGTGCCGTTGCCGCAGTTGGCGCCCACCGCCGCCAGCCCCAGCGCCGCCAGCGCCGCCAGCGCCTCGCCCGGGCTGACCCCCATCATCGTATGGCCGCGGGTGTCGAAGGTCATCGTCGCCACGATCGGCAGTTCGGGCGCAGCCTGCCGGGCGCCGGTCACGGCGGCGCGTACCTCCTGGAGGTCGCTCATCGTCTCGATCCACAGCACGTCGGCGCCGCCAGCCGCCAGGCCGGCGGCCTGGTCGCGGAACCCGGCGATCGCCGCCGCCTCGTCGAGCTCGCCCAGCGGCACAAACAGCTCGCCGCTCGGCCCGATCGAGCCGGCGACCACGCGCTCCGGGCCGGCCTCAGCGCGCGCGAGCTCGGCGGCCGCGCGGTTCACCGCGACGACCCGGTCATCGAGCCGGTGCAGCTTCAGGCGAAAGGGCGAGCCGCCGAAGCTGTTCGTCAGCACCAGGTGTGCGCCGGCGTCGTAATAGCCGCGATGGATCGCGCGCACGCGCCCGGCGTGCGTCGCGCGCAGGTTCCATTCCTCCGGCGGGTCACCGAACACCAATCCGGCGGCCATCAGCATGGTGCCCATGCCACCATCGGCCACGATCGGCCCGCCATCGGCCAGCAACGCACGAAAACGGTTCATCGGTCCTCCTACGACCAGAATGGCCGGACGGCTGCGGGATCGCGGGCGGCCGCCAGCGAGCTACCGGACGGGGTCGGCGCGACGCTGCCCGACGGCACCGCCGCCGGCCACCGGCCGGCGGCGAAGCGCGCCAGGCGGAACAGGTCGATGTTGTGCCGTGTCGTGCCGCGCTCGGCGAGATCGGCCAGGATCTCGCCCAGCACGCTGGCGAACTTGTAGCCATGCCCCGAGCAGGGCGACGCAAACGCCACCTGCGGCCAGGCCGGATGGCAATCGACGATGAAGTGATGATCCGGCGTGTTGGTGAAGAAGCACGCCTTGAGCGCCATCGTCGGCCCGGCGCCATCGGGGAAGTAGCGCTCGGCGAAGGCGCGCAGCAGCTGCTCGTCGGCCGCGCGCGGCTCGCGATCCAGCCGGTCCGGGTGGCCAGTCTCCTCGAGATGGTGATAGCGGCCGAACTTGAATCCGGGGACGGCGAACGCCGGAAAGCCATAGTAGCGGCCTTCGTCGACCAGCAGGTTGAAGACCGGGAACGTCGCGGGCGCGAAGTGCTCGGGCCTGCCGGGCTGCAGCCAGGCCAGCACCTGGCGCTCGGCCTGCAGCAGGCCGCGCAGCGGATCGGCGAGCTCATCGATCCAGCCGCCGGCGGTGATCACCAGGCGGTCGGCGCGATACTCGTCGCGGTCGGTACGCACGCGCACGCCCGCGCCGTCGGGCTCCCAGGTGATCACGCGTTCGCGCGCGTGGATCTCGGCGCCCAGCGCCTGGGCCTGCAGCACATAGTTGACGATGCAGCGCTCGGGCGTCAGGAAGCCACCCTCGGGCTGCAGCAGGGCCAGGGTGTCGTGGGGCAGGCGATACCCGGGGAAGCGCCGCTGCAGCTCGGTGCCGGTGAGCACCTCGTGCGGCAGGTCATGTTCGACAGCCGAGCGCAGGGCGCCGCGAAACACCCAGCTGTCGGCCGGCCCGGCGTCGATCGAGCCGGTGATGTGCAGCAGCGGCTCGCCGGCGCGCCGCTCGAGATCGCGCCACAGCTCGTAGGCGCGGCGCAGCAGCAGCACATACGACGGATGTTCGTAGTAGGCCAGGCGGATGATGCGGGTATAGCCGTGCGACGATCCCATGTCGTGGGGGATGTCGAAGCGCTCGAGGCCGAGCACGCGCCGGCCACGCCGCGCGAGCTCGTAGACGGTCGCGCTGCCGACGCCACCGATGCCCACGACGATGGTGTGGAACTGTTGTGCCTGTCGCTGCATGGCGCGCTCCTGTCAGCTGGCCCGACCCGGCCGGGCGCGCAGCCGCGCCCCGGCCGGGTCGAAGAACGGCGTCGGCGTGACGACGGCGGCGATGACGTGGTGGCCGTCGTGGACGGCGACGCGCGCGCCCGGCCAGGCGTGGTGCACATCGAGGTAGCCGAGCGCCAGGACGCCGCCGACGGTCGGGGCGCTGGCGCAGGTGGTGATGCGCCCGATCGGCGTGCTGCCGGCGCTGAGCTCGTCGTGCGGCGCGCCGGCCTCGGCGCCGCTCAGCTGGCGTCGGGTGCGGGTGGCGACGTCGCTGATCGGCAGGATGGCGGCGCCGGCGGGCACCGGCGCGGCGCGCTCGAGGGTCAGGCCCACCAGGCGCTCGGCGACGCCCTGCTGCTGCACGCGCAGCAGCGCCTCGCGGCCGATGAAGCTGCGTTTCTCGAAGCGGATCCAGCGGTCGAGCCCGGCGTGATATGGTGTCTGCGCATCGCTGATGTCGACGCCGTACAGCACGTATCCCTTCTCGAGGCGCAGCGAATGCATCGCCGCGGCGCCGTATGGCCGCAGGCCCCAGCTGCGCCCGCTGGCCAGCAGATGATCCCAGGCCCAGCCGGCGTCCTCGGCGGGCGTGTACAGCTCGTAGCCGAGCTCGCCGGTGTAGCCCGAACGCGACACGACCAGCGACACATCGCCGAGGCGGGCCGGCGCGAAGCGGAAATAGCGCAGCCGCTCGAGCTCGATGTCGCTCAGCACGCTGGCGAGAAACTCGCGCGAGCGTGGCCCCTGGATGACCGGCAGCGCGATCGACGCCGAGATGTCGGTGACGTATGTCGCGGTGCCGACGGCGTGTTCGGCGATCCAGCGGGCGCTCTGCCTGCGCGGCGCCGAGCTCGTCACCAGCATGAAGTGCTCGTCGTGGAACTTGTAGACCGTCACGTCGTCGACGATGCCGCCCGCCGGATTGCACATCGTCGAGTAGCGCAGCTGCCCCGGCTCGAGATCGCGCACGTGGTTCACCAGCAGTTGGTCGAGCAGGCGCTCGGCGCCGGGGCCCTTGAGATCGATCTCGCCCATGCTCGAGAGGTCCTGCATGCCGAGATCACGGCGGACGACGAGGTGTTCTTCGGTGGGCGCGGTGTAGCACAGCGGCACGAGGTAATCGCCGCCGCCGCGCACGAGCTGGGCGGCATGGCGCAGGTGATAGTCGTAGAGTGGCGAACGGCGCTCGGGCATCGCATCACCCTCCCTGGCGCGCGAGCGACGCGCGCATGTCGATGATCTGGTCGAGATGGCTGGTATCGTGGGCGACGAGGCGCTGCACCCGTGCGAGGAACCGCCCGCTGCCGCCGCGCTGGTCGCGGTATGGCCGCGCCCAGTCGCCGGGCGCAAGCGCGGCGAGGAACGCGATGGTGGCGGCCCGGGCGCTGCCGACGTCCTCGAGCAGCGTGGCGGGATCGGCGTCGCGGCGGTGGCTCGCCGGGTGCGGCGGCAGGTCCGCGATGACTGGCGTGTCATCGTGGACGATCTGGTGCAGCTGCGGCAGGAAGCGGCGTTCGATGTCGGCGAGATGCGCGACGACATCGGCGATGCACCAGTCCTGGCCGGCGGCGACGACACGCCAGTCGGCGCTGGCCAGCGGCCGCACGAGCCGTGCCAGGTCGCGCGGGGTCGCGCGCAACGCCTCGATCAGGTGCGCGCGGCGGCTCACAGGCCCTCGCGCTGGCGCCGCGCCCGCCGCTCGCGCGGCGCGTGGATCACCGTCGGCAGCATGTCGTGCGCTGCGAGATGCGGGAACGCATCGGTGGCGTGGGGCAGGTGCAGTGCGGCCACAAACTCCTCCTGGAATGCCGGATCGATGGCGGTCTCGCAGTAGCGCGCCTGCCGCGCCAGCGTGGCGGCGAGCGCCCGGCTCGCCCGGTCGAGCAGCATGATGCGTGCGCCATCGCCGGCAGCATTGCCGGCGGCGCGCACCTGCGCCGGATCGCAGTCGGGGATGAGCCCGAGCGCCATCGCGTACAGCGGATCGATGTAGCTGCCGAATGCCCCGGCGAGGACGATGCGCTCGACGCGCGTGGCGCCACGCTGGCGCAGCAGCACGCGGCAGCCGGCGTACAGCGCGCCTTTGGCGAGCTGGACGTTGCGTACGTCGTCCTGGGTGACGATGATGTCGTGCCCGGCGGCCGTCTGCGCGGCGCCGAGCAGGCAGTAGGCCGGGCGTCCGGCGTGCTCGCGCAGCCAGTGCGCGCTGGCGGCGCCGAAGCGCTGCCGCAGCCAGTCGGCGGCGGCGAATCGCCCGTCGGGCTGGATGATCCCGGTCAGCAGCAGTTCGGCGACGACCTCGATGATCCCCGAGCCGCAGATGCCGCTGGCGGTGGCCGGCGCATCCGCCGCGAGCCAGTCGTCGTCGCCGATCAGGCGCACGCGCGCCACGCCGCTCACGCGGTCGATGCGCACGCGCTCGATCGCGCCGGGCGCCGCACGCTGGCCGTGGGTGATCTGCGCCCCCTCGAACGCCGGGCCGGTCGGGCTGCTGCAGCTGTGCAGCCCGGCGCGGTCGCCCAGCACGATCTCGGCGTTGGTGCCCACGTCGATCACCAGCGTCAGCGCATCGGCCTGGTCGGGGCGCTCGGCGAGCAGCACGGCGACGTTGTCGCTGCCGACGTGGCCGGCTTCGAGCGCCGGGCAGTACACCATCGCCGCGGGGTGCAGCCGCAGCCCGAGCTCGGCGGCGCGTACGTCGAGCGGGGCGTGGCTGGCCAGCGTGAACGGCGCGGCACCGAGCGCGGTGGGGTCGATGCCGAGCAGGATCTGGTGCATCACCGTGTTGCCGACGATGACCATGTCGAGGATGTCGCCGCTGCTGGCGCCGCTGCGGCTGGCGGCGGCGTGTGCCAGCCGGTTCAATGCCTCGATCACCGCCTGCTGCAGCCGCGTCAGCCCCTCAGGGTTCATCATGACATAACTGACACGGCTCATCAGATCCTCGCCGAAGGCGACCTGGGGATTGACGGCCGATTCGCTGGCGAGCACGGCGCCGGTGGTGAGATCGCACAGATGCGCGGCGATCGTCGTCGAGCCGAGGTCGACCGCCAGGCCGAGCGCGCGGTCGCTGAAGCCGGGGCGAACATCGAGCACAGTCTGATCGTGATGCAGTGCCACGGTGACGAAGCCGGCGCCGGCCTGCAGCGCCGCGCCGAGGCCGCGCAGCGCCGGCAGCGCGATGTCCGTCGGCCGGATCTGCCACTGCTCGGCCAGCGCCGCCGCCAGGCGCTGCCAGTCACCCTCGCGCTCGCCCAGCCGGTGGGCGGCGACCTGGACGGCGCGCAGGCGCACGGCGGGATCGAGCGCGATGGCGCGCTCGCCGGCGGCCTTGCGCACCAGTGGGCGGCGCGCCCGGCTGTTCGCCGGCACGTCGACCACCAGATCGCCGAGCACCCGGGCGGCGCAGGCCAGCCGGCCGTGCTCACCCGGGCGGCGGCGCGCGGCACACGCCAGCTCATCGTCCTCGGCCGGACTCAGCGACGGCGCCAGCGGATCGACGCCAGCGTGGTGCAGCGCCCCCTCGACCACGCTGACGAAGCAGCGGCCGCAGGTGCGGCGGCCGCCGCAGATGCTGTCGATGTCGGCGCCGACGCGCCGCGCCGCATCGAGCAGCGTCAGGCCGCGCGGCACACGCGCCTGGTGGCCCGACGGCTGAAACGCCACCAGCACATCGTCGACCGGCGCGCTCACGAGGCCAGCTTCTGCCGCATGTGGCCACGCGCCAGCTCGACGGCGGTGGCGGCATCGCGGCCATAGGCGTCGGCACCCACCTGCCGGGCGAAGCTCTCGGTCACCGGTGCGCCACCCACCATGACGAACACCTGGTCGCGCAGGCCCTCGTCGATGAGCGCCTGGATGACCACCTTCATGTACGGCATGGTCGTCGTCAGCAGGGCGCTCATGCCGATGATGTCGGGCCGGTGCTGGCGCACCGCACCGAGGAAGCGCTCGGCGTCGTTGTTGATGCCCAGATTGATCACCTCGAAGCCGGCGCCCTCCATCATCATCGCCACCAGGTTCTTGCCGATGTCGTGGATGTCGCCCTTGACCGTGCCGATCACCAGCGTGCCGATGCGCGCCGCGCCGGTCTCGACCAGCAGCGGGCGCAGGATCTCCATGCCGGCCTTCATCGCATTCGCCGCCAGCAGCACCTCCGGCACAAACAGCACGCCGTCGCGGAAGTCGGCGCCGACGATGTCCATGCCGGCCACCAGCCCCTCGGCGAGCACCGTCGACGGCCCGTGGCCGCGGTCGAGCGCGACGCGCACCGCGTCGCAGACGGCATCACGCTCGCCGTCGTACAGATCGTCCTGCATCTGGAGCCAGAGCTCCTCATCGGGCAACTCGCGCGGGTCCATGGCTGCTCCTGCTCGCTATGCTGACACCTGGGCGACACGGGACGGGGCAAAGAACGCGATCGGCAGGCCGGTCTGGCCGGTGACGGCCAGCTGTGCCGCGATCTCGCCGATGACGCTGGAGAACTTGAAGCCGTGGCCGGAGCACGGCGAGGCCACCACGACGTTGGGGTGGTGCGGGTGCAGGCCGATGACGAAGTGATCATCGGGGGTGCGGGTGTACATGCAGGTGGCGCTGGCCAGCAGCGGCCCATCGATGGCGGGGATGCGCTGGCGCACGGCGGCGCGCATCGCCTCGACCTCGTCGGCGGCGACGTCGCGCCGGATGCTGTCGGGATCGCACGGTGTGCCGCCGGTATGGAAGGCGATCTTGACGCCGCCCGGCGGGCCGGCCTGCGCCGGAAACCCGTAGAACGCCGTCTGGTCGTCGACCTCCCAGATGTAGATCGGGAAGCGCCCGGGCGCGAACGCGGCGCTGCCGCCGACCGGGTCGAACCAGAACAGGATCTGGCGCTCGACGCGGAACGGAATCTGCAGGTCGGCGAGTAGCTGCGGCGCCCAGGCGCCGGGGGCGATGATCAGCCGCTCGGCCTGGTAGGTGCCGCGGTCGCTGACGACGGTGACGCCGTGCCCGTCGGCGTGCCAGCGGGTGACCGTCTCGTGGAACTGCAGGGTGGCGCCGGCGCGGGCGGCGCCGTGCAGGTGGGCGCGGATGCAGGCTTCGGGGCGCAGCACGCCGGCGCGTGGTTCGTACAGCGCCAGGTGGCCGTCGGGCACCTGCAGCGGCGGGAACCGCCGGCGGACCTCGGCGGCGTCGAGCGCTTCGTGCTCGAGGCCATACGCCAGCGCGCTGCGCGTGACGCCGGCGATCATGGCGCTGTCGGGCGCGCCGATGGTGATGCCGCCGGTGATGGTGAGCAGGTCGTCGTCGGGGTATGCGGCGGCGAGCTCGTGCCACAGCGTGTAGGCGCGCAGGATCAGCGGCACATACTGCGTGCCCTCCATGTATGCCTGGCGGATGATCCGCGAGTGGCCATGGCTCGAGCCCTGGGTGTGCGCCGGGCCGAAGCGCTCGAGGCCCAGCACCGCATGCCCCGCGCGCGCCAGCTGCCAGGCGGCGGCGCTGCCCATCGCGCCCAATCCCACCACGATCGTGTGATATCGCATCGTGCCTCCTCAGTCGCGCATGCGCGCGCCGCTCGGGTCGAACATCGGCTCGGCCATCACCGTCGCGCCATAGGGCTGCTCGAAGGCCATCACTGTCAGCCGCGCGCCGGGTGCGGCGAGCGCTGCGGGCAGATAGCCGTAGGCGATGCTGGCGCCGAGCGTCGCCGCATAGGCTGCGCTGGTGACATACCCCACCACCCGGCCGTCGTGGCACAGCGCCTCGCGGCCCAGCACGATCTGCCCGACGTGGTCCAGGCGCAGGGCGCACAGCCGGCGCGCGGGCGGGCTGGCCGCCAGGCGGCGCAGCGCCGCCGCGCCGATGTAGTCGTCGCGCTCGGGGCGCACCGCCCAGCCCAGGCCCGCCTCGAACGGGTTCTGGTCGGTGCTCAGGTCGCTGCCCCAGGACCGATACCCCTTCTCGAGCCGCAAGGCATCGAACGCGCCGCGGCCGGCGACCACCATGCCGTGCGGCTGGCCGGCCTGCCACAGCACATCCCACAGGCGCACGCCGTACTCCGCGCTGGCGTAGAGCTCCCAGCCCAGTTCGCCGACATACGAGATGCGCTGCGCCAGGCACGGCACCTCGGCGATGAAGACCTCGCGGGCCGTCATGTAGCGAAACGCCGGCGAGAAGTCGTCATCGCTGAGCGACTGCAGGACATCGCGGGCGCGCGGGCCCCAGACCGCGAGGCAGCAGGTGGCGCCGGTGGTCTCGCGCAGGCTCACCGAGCGGTCGTCGGGCAGATGTTGCCGGATCCAGGCGAGGTCCTGCGGCCCGTTCAGCCCGAGCTGATACCGCTCGGCGTCGCGGCGGGTCACGGTGATGTCGCTGCGCACGCCGCCGGCGTGATCGCACATCAGGGTGTAGCTCACGCTGCCCACCGGCCGCGCCACGCGCCCGGTGGTGAGGCGTGCCAGCAGCGCCGCGGCGCCCGGCCCCTCGAGCTCGGCGCGCACCAGCGAGGTCATGTCGTACAGCCCGACGCGCTGGCGGGTGGCGAGCTGCTCGGTGACCACCGCCGGCGACCAGAAGGCGCCGGTCCAGGCGTCGCGCGTCGGCGCGGCGTCGGCCTCGGGCGCGCCGCGGTTGGTCTCGTACCACTGGGCGCGCTCCCAGCCGCGGCCCTCGAGGAACACGGCGCCGTGATCGAGCTGCCGCAGGTAGAACGGGCTGGTGCGCAGCGGCCGCGGCCGCTCCAGCGGCTGCGCCGGATGGATGATGTCGTACACCTCGCGGTACTGCTGGGCGCCACGCTCGCGGACATACGCCGGGCTGGCGGCGTGGCGCTCGAAGCGGGCGATGTCGCATTCGCGCAGATCGCACTGCGGCCGGCCATCCACGATCCACTCGGCCACCGCCCGGCCCACCCCGCCGCCGTGGGTCACCCAGACGGCCTCGGCCAGCCACAGCCCCGGCACGCCCGGCGCGGGGCCGACCAGCGGCAGGCCGTCGGGGGTGAAGCTGAACATCCCGTTGAAGGCGTGGTCGATGGCGACGCTGCGCAGCGGCGGCATCAGCGCCTGGGCGGCGCGCCACGGCCCGGCGAAGGCGTCGGGGGTGAACGGGTGCGACGAGGGCATCTCGCCGACGCCGCGGCGCCAGTCGTCGACCGGCCGGATGGCCTCGGGGGCGACCAGCAGCGGGGCATGGCGGTACGAGCCGACGCCGTAGCACGCGCCGACCTGCCGCATGTACAGCGCGGCGTCCTGATGGCGCACGATCGGGTGGGTGGCCTCGTCGCGGGCGTCGGCCAGCCCGGCCAGCGGCGTGGTGCGCACATACTGGTGCTCGACCGGCGTCAGCGGCACGGCCACGCCGGCCAGGCGACCGAGCAGTGGCCCCCAGATGCCGCCACAGATCAGCACCAGCTCGCACGCGATCGTGTCGCCGTGCTCGGTGGTGACGCCCACCACCCGGCTGCCCTGGCGCACCAGCCCGGTGACGCGGGTCGCGCCGCGCACCTGCCCGGCGCCACTGCGCTGCAGCGCCGCGGCGATCAGCTCGCAGGCGCGCACCGCCCGCGCCAGGCCGTCGGACGGCACCGCGTAGGCGCCATGAATCTGGTCGGGGTCGATCAGCGGCACGCGGTCGGCCGCCTGCTGTGGCGTGATCAGCTCGGCCTCGAGGCCCCAGGCGCGCGCATACCCCACGCGGCGGTGCAGGTCGCGCCAGCGCTCGGCGCTGCCGGCCACCTCGAGGCTGCCGACATCGATGAAACACGAGCCGGCCCCGTCGCCGAGGCTGCGGTACAACGCCACCGACTGCTGCGCCAGGCGGCACATCGTCTGCGACGGGTTGGTCTGGAACACGAGCCCGGGCGCATGCGACGTCGAGCCGCCCGGGCGCGGCAGCGGCCCCTGGTCGAGCACCAGGATGTCGCGCCAGCCGGCCTGCATCAGCGCCCAGGCGGCGCTGCTGCCGACGATGCCGGCGCCGATGATCACGATGCGTGCGCGCTGGTTCATCGCATCAGAACTCCTGCGGCCGCTGGCCGATCTCGGCGCGGCGGCGGGCGATCCAGCCGCACACGGCCGCGTCGATGGCCGGGTCGATCGGTGGCAGCTGGTAGCTGTCGAGCAGCGCGCGCACCTTGTGCGCCGCGCGGGCGAAGCTGTCCTGCGCGCCGTTCAGCTGCCACTGCTCGGCCGAGGTGTAGTCGAACAGCTCGGCGCGGTAGAAGGCGTCGCGGAAGTGGCGCAGCGTGTGCGCGGTGCCCAGGTAGTGGCCACCCGGCGGCACCTCGTCGTGGGCATCGAACGCCAGCGCCTCATCGGAGCAGTCGATGCCGCGCGCCCACACATGCAGCATGCCGAGGATCTCGCAGTCCAGCACGAACTTCTCGTAGCCGGCGACCAGCCCGTTCTCGAGCCAGCCGGCGGCATGCAGCACGAAGTTGGTGCGCGCCAGCAGCGTCGGCTGCATCACCATGATCGACTCGTAGCCGGCCTGGGCGTCGGGCAGCTTGCTCGAGCTGAACATGCCGCCGCCGCGGAAAGGCAGCCGCTGGCGCCGCGCCAGCTGGGCGCTGGCATACAGCCCGATCTGGCTCTCGGGCGAGCCGAACACCGGCGCGCCGCTCTGCAGGTCGATGTTGGTGAGGAACGAGCCGTAGACGACCGGCGTGCCCGGCTCGATCATCTGGGTCAGCGCGATGCCGGCGAGCGCCTCGGCGTGCTGCTGCGCCAGCGTGCCGGCGATCGACGCCGGACCCATCGCGCCGGCCAGGATGAATGGCGTGATCACCAGCGCCTGACGCGCCCGCGCATACACCTTGAGCGCCGCCAGCATGCGTTCGTCGTAGCGCCGCGGGCTCGACACATTGATCAGCGAGAGCAGCGCCGGCTGCTCGCGGATGGCCGCCGCGCCGAACACCAGTTCGGCCAGCGCCACGCTGTCGGCCGCGTTCTCGCCCGACGTCACCGAACCCATGAACGCCTTGTCGCTGAAGCGGATGTGCCGGTAGAGCATGTCGAGATGCCGCGTCGCCACCGGCTCGTCGGTCGGCTCGACGATGGTGCCGCCCGAGTGGTGGATGTGCGGGCTCAGGTACGCCAGCTTCACAAAGTTCTCGAAGTCGGCGATGGTGGCCTCGCGCCGCCCGCCGGCGAGGTCCTGCACGAATGGTGGGCCGTACACCGGCGCGAAGACCATCTGGTCGCCGCCGATGACGACGTTGTTGGCGGGATTGCGGGCGCGCTGCACGAACTGCGCGGGCGCCAGGGCGACGTACTGCTCGATCTGCGCCGGGCTGAAGCGTGCGGTGCTGCCGCTGACGGCGATCCCGTGCGCGCGCAGCACCGCCAGCATCTCGTCATCGTAAAAGTCGATGCCGTACTCGCCGAGGATGCGCAGCGCCGCCTGGTGCAGCCGCTCGATCTCCCCGGGACTGAGCAGGTCGAACGGTGGCGGCCGATAGCTGATCGGCTGCATCGCCACCTGTCGTGCTGCGTCCTGTCGCGCCCGGCGCTCGCGCCGCCGCCCGCTGCTGTCGCTCATCGCCCCTCCCTGTGCCATGCGCCGGGCACGCGCCCGGCACCCATCGGTGTCATGCGGCCAGCCGTGCGCTGATCTCGCGCGCGGCCTGCGCGACCAGCGCGCCATACCGCTCAAGCTGGGCCGTGGTCATGCGCTGCGCCGGCCCCGAGACGCTCACCGCCGCCAGCGGCTGGCCCGCGGCGTCGAGAATCGCGGCGGCGACGGCGTACAGGCCCTCCTCGACTTCGCCGAGGGCCAGGGCGTAGCCGCGCTGCCGCGCCGCGGCCAGCTCGCGCCGCAGCGCGGGCCGCGTCGTGATGGTGTGTGGCGTGTACTGCCGCAGTGGCGCCGGACAGCGCTCGCCCAGCGCGGCGTCGGGCCAGGCGGCGAGCATCGCCTTGCCGTTGGCGACGCAGTGGAACGGCGTGCGCCGCCCGACCCAGCTGGTGGCCTGCAGGCGGTACTCGCCGGCGATCTGCTCGATGTTCACTACTTCGCTGCCGTCGGGGACCGCCAGATGCACCGCCTCACCGGTCTGCGCGGCGAGCCGGGCCATCACCGGCTGCGCCGCCTCGCGCAATCCGCCGGCGCGCGCGGCCCGCCCCGCCAGCCGCACGACGGCGAAGCCGAGCCGGTAGCGCTCGCCGTCGACGGTGCGCTCGAGCATGCCGGCGTGCTCGAGCGTGGCCAGCAGCCGCGAGACGGTGCTCTTGTGCAGCCCGACGCGCCGGCTCAGCTCGCTCACGCCCAGCTCGCGCGCGTCACCGTCGAAGGCGCGCAGCAGCGCCATCGCCCGTGCTACCGACCGGATGAGGACCGCGCCGCCGGCGGTCACGTCGCGTTGCACCATGTGAAACACTCCGCATCTTGTGCAACCATCCTAGCACTGGCACCATGGCGAGTCAAGCAGGTGCACGCAGCCGGGCAGGCGGGCGAGGCCTGCGGGTTGGTGTATGCCCAGCAGCGGGCGGCGAGGCCGGAATCGGCGCTGGTGGCGTGCCTCGCAGCATGGTCGCACTGGCGCTGCCATGTCGTGCGTGACGTCCACGTGCGCCGACCGACGGCGGCTGGCGGTGCCCGCGCCGCCCCTGGACCGATGGGATGCCGCGCCGCCCGGGCGCATTGCGCCGGCGCGTGATGCGGTGTGCGGCACCATGATGCATGTTGCGCGCCATACAGCACACAACGGTGATAGCGGTCTGTAACGACCGATGGGACGAGCGCTGGGCGATGATTGAGCGGGAGCATCGACGCAACCTGGTGGTGAAGCGACAGCAGCGGCGGACGGACCGTCGCGCCGCGTCCCCGCCGAGTGTACCTCCCGCAGAGATGACGCCACCAGCACCGTGCTCTGCGGAACCCGCTGTCGCGCTGCCTCCCGCCACGACCGTGCCCGAGGTGAAGCCAACGCATCCCTGGCGGAAACCCTGGAGCGTGCGCCACCAGCGCGAGCTGGCCGGCGCGTCGTAATCCCCCGTGCAAAACGTTACGCCACACCCTGATGCCTGATCAGGCTGGTATGAGTCGATCGTCCGTGGTATGATCTGGGTGATGTGTTGCATCCATCACGCGCAGCGCTGTGATTCACCCGAGGCGATCGGGAACCTGCGCGTCGTCGGAGATGTCATCGACTCGACGGGATTCGTCGGATGTCATGACCGTCGACACTGGTGTCCGAGTGATCTCTTGTCATGTTGTGCATGGTTATTCGATATCATGCGTCATACTGGCAGCGTTCCGTCATGATGTGCGCGTTTTGGATGATTGTCGTCGATCAGGATTGATGACTCACACGACGGCCATCGCAGATGCTGGACTCACACGACGGCCATCGCAGATGCTGGAGCAGCGATCACGCACCAGCGGGAGGAGACGCGACGATGACGCACGACGCGCGACGGCATGACACTCCCCGGCGCTGGCACATGGCCTGGCTGCTGCTGCTGGCGCTGGGCCTGCTGGTGCCGCTGGCCGCCACGCCGAGCCACGCCGTCGCGCCGCGCAGCGCGCCCGTATCGGCGATCGCACCCATGAGCGGGATCAGCCAGATCGAGGCCGCCGATCATACCTGCGTGATCACCGCAGGCGGCGGAATGATGGAGGTCAGCTGGGTGATGGCACGACGATCCAGCGGCACGAGCCGGGGGTCGTCAGTGGTCTCGGCAGCGGCACGCACGCGATTGCAGCGGGGCTGATGCACACCTGCGCGCTGACCACGGCTGGCACAGTGCTCTGCTGGGGCTATAACGATCAGGGGCAGTTGGGCACGGGCGACCGGGTTGCCCGGCTGGCGCCGACGTCGGTGCCCGGGATTGGTGGCAGCGTCCAGTCCATCGACGCCGGATTTCGCCACACGTGCGTGCTGTTGAGCGGCGGCGCGATTCGCTGCTGGGGCTGGAACGACGTCGGACAGCTGGGCGACGGGACGACGACCACCAGAATGACGCCGACGGACGTGATCGGCCTGCCGAGAGCGGCGCGCGCCGTAGCTGCGGGACCGTGGACGACTTGCGCGCTGCTCGACGATGGCAGCGTGTATTGTTGGGGGCGCAACGATGATGGGCAGCTTGGCGATGGAACGACCACACAGCGCACCAGACCGGTGCGCGTGGCGCTCCCGGGCAGCGCCACCGCGATCGCTGCCGGGCATAGCCACATCTGCGCACTCGACCAGGACGGGGCCGTCTCCTGCTGGGGCAGCAATACCTACGGCCAGGTCGGCGACGGAACCACGACGCGCCGGCTGACGCCAGTGCCGGTGGCCGGGGTGTTCAGCGGGGTCCATGCGATTCATGCGGGCATCCATCACACCTGCGCGGTGACCATGGCCGGCCGCGTGCTGTGCTGGGGATACAACGAGTACGGACAACTCGGCGACGGCGCGACGGCGCATCGCTCAGCACCGGTGCTGCTGTCGGGTCCGAGCGGTGTGACGCAGCTGGCCACCGGTTATTTTTATACCTGTGCATTGCATGCTGGCGGCGCGG
>JAGWYG010000188.1 GCA_018969485.1 Chloroflexota bacterium | reverse complement strand
TTTGGCCTGGTGATCGACGAAGCCCACCGTGTCGCGCCATTTCGTGACATGGTGGCCTATCCCCGTGATACCACGCTGTTCCATCCGACCTTTCTGTACGAATCGCTGTGGAATCTGGCAGGCTTTGGCGCGATCATCGCACTCGAGCGGCGCTTCGCCGATCGGCTGCGCCCCGGCGATGCCGCCGCCGCCTATGCCATCGTCTACGGCGCCGGCCGGCTCTGGATCGAGGGATTGCGCACCGACAGCCTGTGCACCGACGGCATCGGCGGCGAGTGCGCCGCAGCGCTGCGCGTCGCCCAGATCGCCAGCATCGTGCTGCTGCTGGCCGGCAGCGCCGTTCTGGGCTGGAATCATCGGCCCACTGCCGCCGCCGCGCAATCATCAGCGCCATGACACACCCGGTCACCGGGACGGCTCGCCAGCCGCCTCACGGCGATACAGCGCATCGACGGCCATGATCGCGCGATCCGCGCTCCAGACGACGCGATCTTCGCCGACCAGCGCGATCAGGCCGGTGCGTTCGAATACCTGGCGCACTGCTGGCTGCACGCCACTGAAGAAGACCATGCCACCGCGATGCTGCTGACGCTCGACGATCCGCAGCAATGCCTGGGCTCCCATCACATCGACGACCGGCACGCCCCGCATGCTGATCACCAGCACGCGATAGTTGCCCGCATCGGCGAATGCTTCCAGCACCGTATGCACACTGCCGAAGAAGATCGGGCCTGTGAGATAGTACACGTGCACATCCGGGTGGGCAACCTCGAGTTGATGCCCCTGAGCGCGCATGCGCGCCAGATCGATGCTCTCGCGGCGCACATCGATGCTGCCTGCCGACTGGCGCACATACATCACCGCCGAGATCGCCAGGCCGATCAGGATCGCCTGGGTCAGATCGAGCACGACGGTCGTCAGCATCGTCACCAGCATGCCGGCGAGCGCATGGCCGATCCGTCGGCGCGCAAAGAACATGATCGATTCCCATTCGTTCATGCGCCAGGCGGTGACCAGCAGCACGCCACCGAGCGCGGCGAGCGGGATCTGGCTGATCCACGGGCCAATCGCGATGACGCTGATGAACAGCAGGGCTGCATGGACGATGCTGGTGATCCGCGTCGCGCCGCCGCTCTTGATCGCCACGCTGGTCCGGGCGATCGCTGCCGTCGCCGGAATGCCGCCGACGAACGGCAGCACCAGATTGCCGATCCCCTGCGCGATCAACTCCTGATTGCTATCCATCGGTGCGCCAGTCATCGTCGAGCCGACGGTTCCGCACAGCAGGCTCTCGATCGCGCCGAGTGCGGCGATCGAGATCGCGGCGGGCAGCACGTCGCGCAGCGCCGCCCATGGGATCGTCGCGAGCGTCAGGCGCTCATCGAGCATGATGGTCTGGGGAATGCTGCCGATCCGCGCGACCTGCCAGCCGGCCGCAGCCACGACTGAGGTCGCTGCGATGATGCCGATCAGCGAGGCGGGAATATCGCGCCGGAGCCGTGGCAGCACGAGCATCGTCATGATCACGATCGCCGCGACTGCCATCGCGTGCCAATCGAGCGGCGGCGGCTCGGTCACCAGATGCCACAGGCGATCGATCGCTGCCTCGCCGCCGCGAGGCGCGACGCCCAGCACGTTGTCGATCTGGCCGAGGGCGATGATCAGCGCGATGCCGCTGGTGAAGCCGGTGATCACCGGCGATGGGATGAACGCGATGTAACGGCCGAGACGAAAGGCGCCCAGCAGGATCAGGACGATGCCGGCGAGCATACCGGCAACCCAGATGCCCGACAGTCCGTAGCGCTGCGACAGGACGATCAGGACTGCAGACATCGCGCCGGTCGGCCCGCTCACCTGAAACGACGTGCCGCCGAGCAGCGCGATCAGCGCACCGCCGACGATCGCGGTGACCATGCCGGCGGCGGCGGTGGCGCCGCCAGCGACGCCGAACGCCAGCGCGAGTGGCAACGCGACAGTGCCTACCGTCAGCCCGGCGATGATGTCGCGCTGCAGGCTGGCGCGACCATAGCCGCGAAACTCGTGGTGCAGCAGTGCGGCGAGCCGGAGGCGGTGCGACGGGTGCTCGGCAGCAGCCATGGTGTGCTCTCCTGTCAGTCGGAATGCGCGCACCATACTGCGATGCTGTGTGAGAGTCAAGCTACGGGCGATATCGCTCTCATCCCTTCGTGGCTTCGTGTCTTCGTGCCTTCGCGTCTCCCGCCCTTCGCGTCTCCCGTCCCTTCGTGCCTTCGCGTCTCCCGTCCCTTCGTGTCTTCGTGTCTTCGTGTGAGCCCGTCTCCCGTCCCTTCGTGCCTTCGCGTCTCCCGTCCCTTCGTGTCTTCGTGTCTTCGTGTGAACCCGTCTCCCGCCCTTCGCGTCTCCCGTCCCTTCGTGCCTTCATGTCTTCGTGTGAACCCGTCTCCCGTCCCTTCGTGTCTTCGTGTCTTCGTGTGAACCCGTCTCCCGC
>JAGWYG010000187.1 GCA_018969485.1 Chloroflexota bacterium | reverse complement strand
CGGCTCGAAGCCGAGCAGGACCGCTGGTTCCTGTGGCTGCCCGTCGCGTTCGGGGTCGGGATCGCGATCTACATCCAGGCCGGCATCGAGCCGAGCCTCCTCGCGGTGACCGCGCTGGCGGCGGGCGCGATCGTCCTGCGGCTGGCGGGCGGGGCAGGCATCGCCGGGTTCCTGGTGACGACGACGCTGCTGGCGATGGCGCTCGGCGTGTTCGCGGCTCGCGTGCGGACCGAGGTCGTCCGCGCGCCGGTGCTCGATCGGCAGATCGGGCCGGTCGAGGTGCGCGGCTGGGTCGAACTGGTCGAGCCGCGGCCGGGGCGCGGGCAGCGCATCACGATCTGGCCGGTCGCGATCGAGCGGATGGCGCCGGCCGACCTGCCGGTGAAGGTGCGGGTGCGCACGCGCGATGCCGTTGTGGGGCTCAAGCCCGGCGACAGTGTTCGCCTGCGCGCCATGCTGGGGCCGCCGGCGGGGCCGTCCTTTCCCGGCGACTTCGATTTCGCTCGGCTCGCCTTCTTCCAGCAGCTCGGCGGCATCGGCATCGCGACCGGGCGGATGGTGAAGATCGATCCTGACGGCCAGATGCCGCTGTGGCTCGTCTGGCGGGCGGGCGTCGAGACATGGCGGCAAGGGATCGGCGCGCGCATCACGGCCGCGCTGCCTGGCGAGACCGGCGCGATCGCCAATGCGCTCATCACCGGTGAGCGCGGGGCGATTTCTGATGCCACGAACCAAGCGTACCGCGACAGCGGCCTGTTCCACATCCTGTCGATCTCGGGCCTGCACATGGTGATCATGGCCGGCGCGGTGTTCTTCGTCATGCGTCTGGTCCTGGCAGCGATCCCTGCGCTCGCGCTGCGCCATCCGATCAAGAAGTGGGCGGCCGCATCGGCGATCGTCGGCGCGTTCGCCTATCTCATCATCTCCGGCTCCGCCTTCGCGACCGTGCGTTCGGCGATCATGATCACGATCATCTTCGGCGCGGTGATCCTCGACCGCCCCGCGCTTGCACTGCGCAACGTGGCGCTGGCCGCGCTCATCATCCTCGTCCTGTATCCGGAAAGCCTGTTCGACGCTGGCTTCCAGATGTCATTTGCCGCGGTGACCGCGCTGGTCTCCGCGTACGAAGCGCTGCGGCGCTGGCGCGAAGGCCGGGACGGAGGGGCGGGACGCGACGGGCCGATCGCGCGGTTCCTGGGGTTCGTCGGCGAGATCCTGCTGACGACGGTCATCGCCGGGCTCGCGGTGGCGCCGTTCGGCATCTACCATTTCCACAACACACAGCTGCTGGCGTTCATCGCCAATATCATCGCGATCCCGGTGTGCAACCTGGTCGTCATGCCGGCCGCACTGGCGACGCTGCTCGCCATGCCGCTCGGGCTCGAAACCTGGCCGCTGTGGGTGATGGGGCTCGGGATCGACGCCATGACGGGCGCGGCGCAGATCGTGGCGCGGCTGCCGGGCTCGGTGGTGCGCGTGGCTACGATCCCGACGATCGCATTCGCCGCGATGATCGCCGGCGGGCTGTGGCTGCTGCTGTGGTCGACATCGTGGCGCCTGCTCGGCCTGCTGCCGATCCTGGCCGGACTGATGCTTTCGCCGGCACTGCCGCGGCCGGACATTTTGGTGTCGCGCGATGCACGCACCGTGGCAGTGCGCATGGCTGACGGGACGCTGAGCGCGATCGGTGACCGGGCCGGGACCTTCGACCTCAGCCGCTGGCTCGAGGCGGATGCCGACGCGCGCAAAGCCGGTGACGCCTCTTCGGGGCAGGGTTTCGCGTGCGATCCATTCGGGTGCGTGGCGATGGTGCGAGAGCGGCGGCTCTCGCTCGCGCGATCACCGGCAGCGCTGCGCGATGATTGTGCGGTGGCCGATGTGGTGATCGCGAGCTTTTCGCTGGCGCGAGGGTGCCCTGTCGGCGGGGGACGGGCGCCTGCCGTGGTCATCGACGCCGAAGCGACCCGCGAGCGTGGGGCTCACGCGCTGTACGTCTTGGCTGGGGGCGGGGTGCGAATCGAGACAGCGGGCGAGCTCTCCGCGAACCGTCCGTGGTCATCGATCCGCGGCCAGCGTCGGCCGCGCGTGCCGGAGGGGCTGGCCGGTCTTGCGGCGCTCGGGCGCTGGCTCGTCGATGCACCGAAGGAGGTCGATCGGGACGATCGCGCCACGGACAATGAGTGAATTTGCCGGTATCGCCGGTCAGCGCGGCCGACAGAAGAATGTGTGGCCGGTGCCGACGATGGCGCTGTCGCGCTGGCCGACCGCGTCGGCATCCTTGCCCTCGTAGTCCATGGCAGAGAGCACGAGCCGGATCGCTTCCAGCCGCGCCCGGCGCTGATCGTTGGCGAGGATCACCGTCCAGGGCGCCGCTGCGGTGCTGGTGAAGCGGAACATCTCTTCCTTGGCGTGCGTGTAGTCGTCGTACCGGCTCATGGCGGCGAGGTCGATGTCGGTGATCTTCCACTGCTTCAC
>JAGWYG010000186.1 GCA_018969485.1 Chloroflexota bacterium | reverse complement strand
CGCTCGATGAGCATGCCGCGCTCAACATGGTCGCTCATCGCGCTGAGCAGGATGCCGTCTTCGCGCAGGCTGAGCACCTCGGCGAAGAGCTGCGCCGCGGCCGGCGCCGCAGCATCCTGCACGGCGTGCCGATTACCGTGAAGGACCTGTTCGTCGTCGACGGCATGCCCACGCGCGGCGGCACTCGCGCAGCGCTGCCCGACCTCGGCGGCGAGGGCTCAGCCGTGGCGCGCCTGCGCGCCGCCGGCGCCGTCGTCGTCGCCAAGACGAATCTGCATGAAATAGCAGCCGGCGTCTCCGGGGAAAACCCGTGGACCGGCGACGTCTGCAATCCGCATGATCCGACGCGCCAGGCCGGCGGTTCGTCGAGCGGTTCGGCGGCCAGCGTGGCAGCCGGCGTCGTCGCCGCGTCGCTCGGCAGCGATACGGCCGGCTCAATCCGTGTGCCGGCCGCGTTCTGTGGCGTGGTTGGCTTCAAGCCCAGCTTCGGCCTCGTCCCGCTCGACGGCGCGCTGCCCCTCTGCTGGAGCTGTGATCACGGCGGCCCGCTCACCAGCAGCGTCGTCGACGCGCACGCGCTGACGGAAATTCTGGCCGCGCGCGCGATGCCCCTGCGCCAGCTGCACTTCAGCGCACCAGCGCGACTGGGCGTGCCTCGACGCTTTCTCGACGGCTGGCTCAGCACGGACGTCCGTGTGCAATTCGATGCGCTGCTCGCTGCGCTCACGCACGCCGGCGTGACGATCGTCGACGTCGACGTGCCGGGCATGGGCGATGCGCTCACGTCCTACGCACCGCTGCGCGCCGCAGAATCCGCGCACGTACACCGCGCCGCGCTCGCCCTCGAACCACACCATTTCTCGCCGCCGGTGCGCGAACGCCTCATCGCCGGCCGCAGCATGCCTCTGGCTGAATATCTCGCAGCGCAGCGCGCGCGCGCGCAGCTCACCCACGAACTGCACCGCACACTCGCCGCAGCTGACGTCGAAGCGCTGATCCTGCCCACCGCGCCGCTGCCGGCGCCGCTGCGCGGCAGCGCCGAAGTGGAACTCGAACGCGGGCGCACCGAACACCGCGCCGCCTTCGTGCGGCTTACCCTGCCGTTCAGCTTCACCGGCGTGCCGGCCCTCGCGCTCCCGTTCGGATTCGTCAGCGGAATGCCCATCAGCATTCAGCTTGCCGGCCCGATCGGCGCCGACGCCCGTCTGCTCGAAATCGGGCGCTGGCTGGAAAATCGCGATCGCTCCGGCCTTGCAATGGAATAGCAACTGTTCAGAGTTGTGACAATCCAATCCGCGTAACAATCTCTCGGGAGATGATCTGATGTTCGTCAGCACACTGTTCCTCATGGCCGCCGCGTTCGTCGCCGGCCTCGTCGATTCGGTCGTCGGTGGCGGCGGCCTGATCCAGCTGCCTGCGCTGCTCGTCGCACATCCGGAAGCCGCGCCCGCGGTCTTGCTCGGCACCAACCGCACCAGCTCGATCTTCGGCACGTCGATGGCCATGCTGCGCTACGCACGCGAAGCGACGATCCCATGGCGCACCATGCTGCCGGCGGCCGTCGCCGCCGCAGCCATGTCGGCCGCCGGTGCATGGACGGTCACTCACGTCAGCAGCGGTTCGTTCAAGCCGCTGGTCCTGGTCGTGCTGATCGCCGTGGGCATTTACACGCTCATTCGCAAGGATTTCGGGCGCATCCACGCGCCGAAGCTGTCGCCGCGCCGACAACTGCTCGTGACCATCGCCGCCTGCGCAGCGATCGGGTTCTACGACGGCTTCCTCGGCCCCGGGACCGGCAGCTTCCTGATCTTCGCCTTCGTCGGCCTGCTGGGCTTCAGTTTTCTCGCAGCATCGGCGTCGGCCAAAGTGGTGAACGTCGCGACGAATTTCACCTCGTTGGTGTACTTCGTCATCAGTGGAAACGTGATGCCCGGCATCGGGCTGGCGATGGCGGCCTGCAACGTGGCCGGTTCGCTCGTCGGCACGCGGCTGGCGCTGGCGCGCGGCAGCGACTTCGTGCGCAAACTCTTCCTCGTCGTCGTGCCGCTCGTCATCGTGCGATTCGCATACGATATCTGGCTGGGACGATAGCTCTGCGATCACCCTGCGAACCTATGAAACAAATCACACTCGAAGCCCCCTTCAAATTCATCATGAGCGAAGCGTCGGATGCGCCGTCGCCCGGCCCCGGTGAAGCGCTGGTGCGCGTGCACCGCGTCGGCATCTGCGGCACCGATTTGCACGCCTTCCGCGGGCGACAGCCGTTCTTCACGTACCCGCGCGTGCTCGGGCACGAACTCGGCGTGGAAGTGCTGGCGCTCGGCGCCGGCGCGGCCGAGGCCGGCCTGCGCGTCGGCGATCGCTGCTCGGTCGAACCGTATCTTTCCTGCGGCCAGTGCATCGCCTGCCGGCACGGCAAAACCAACTGCTGCGCCACGCTGCAGGTGCTGGGCGTGCACGTCGACGGCGGCATGCGCCATGCATTCGTCGTGCCGGCGCATAAACTGCACGTCGCCAAT
>JAGWYG010000095.1 GCA_018969485.1 Chloroflexota bacterium | reverse complement strand
GTCTTCGTGGCTTCGTGTGAGCCCGTCCCCGTCCCCGTCCCTTCGTGTCTTCGTGCCTTCGTGCGAGCCCGTCCTCCGCCCCTTCGTGTCTTCGTGGCTTCGTGTGAGCCCGTCTCCCGTCCTTCGTCCCCGCCCCTTCGTGTCTTCGTGGCTTCGTGTGAGCCCGTCCCCCGCCCCTGCGTGTCTTCGTGCCGCGGAGCGCCGTGCTGCACCCGCCGCGGGGGTGCGATCTCACTGCGATGGCTCGACGGCGACAGACGCCAGCGCCTGTAGCTGGTCGATGAGCGCGACGGTGCAATGCACGCCAGCGCGCGACTGCAGCACGATCATGCCATGCTGACGATGCGGGATCCGGAGGCGCACCCGGTCCTCGCCGGGTGATTCCCGCAGAATGTCGTGGATGTGCTGCATCGTCCGAATCAGTGCGTCATTGGGGCCTGCCGCCAGGCTGATGAGCAGCTCGCGCGCGTCGCCACCAGACCCGTGACCATTGCCGGACCCGTTGCCATTGCCGGACCCGTGACCATTGCCGGACCCGTGACCATTGCCGGACCCGTGACCATTGCCGGACCCGTTGCCATTGCCGTCGTGCGCTGCCGCGGGCACCCGGCTCCGCGGCTTGAGGATTGCCGCCGGCTCGGCGACCGGTGGCGGCGCAACCGGTGGCAGTGGCGCGACCGGTGGCGGCGCGGCAGGCGGCGCCGGCACGGGGGCGACCGGTGGTGGATCCGCAGCCAGATCCAGCGACGTGGCGCTCTCGACCACCAGCTGAACCGTCTCGTTGCGACGATCGACCTTGCCGACGACGCGCACCAGCGCATCGGCGACGATCACCTCGCGGACGCGCTCGAGCTGACGCGGGAAGACCACCAGCTCGACACTCTCTTCCTGCTCGTCTTCGAGCGTCGCAACCAGCATCTCATCCCCCTTCTTCGTCGTGATCGAGCGCGTCGCCGTCACGACGCCGACGACCTGCAGCGTCTTGCCCACGAAGCTATCGATGGGGTCGGGCTGCTGGATCTCGCCGATTCCCGTCAATCCGGTGCGATCGCGGCGCGCCAGCGCTTCCTTGCGCGGATCGAGCGAGAACGCGATCCCGAGCAGCTCTTTCTCCCAGCCGAGCACCTCCTTGCGGTCGGCGTCGCTCTCGCTGATGATCGGCAGTGGGATCGTCTCAATCTCGCCGGCAGTCGCGCCACCGGTCACATCGTCAAACATGCCGATCTGGCCCGTCGCGCGGCTGCGCTGCGCTTTGATGCCCAGCTCCAGCACCTGATCCAGCACGGCCAGCTGCTGGCGACGCGTGCCGGGCAGCGTGTCCATTGCGCCAGCCTTGATCAGCGTCTCGACGACGCGTTTGTTGAGCGCCTGGCGATCGACGCGATCGCAGAACGCCTCGAGCGATGCAAACGCGCCGCCTGCGGTACGTGCGTCGATCATCAGCCCGACCGCCGACTCACCGACGTTCTTGATCGCCTTGAGGCCAAAGCGGATCGCTGGTTGCACGCGATCGGTCGCATGTTCGCGATAGCGCGTGATGGTGAAATCCAGTGCGCTCGCATTGATATCCGGGCCGAGGACTGCGACGCCTCGCATGCGGCACTCGTTGATCGCCTTGGCAATATCCTCGGTGACCCCACCAGCACCCTTGAGCACGGCCGCCATGTACTCGACCGGATAATTCACCTTGAGCCAGGCGGTCTGGTACGACAGCATGCCGTAGAGCGTCGCGTGCGGCCGATTGAACGAATACCCGGCGAACGGCAGGATCAGCTCCCACAGCTGGTCGGCCTGTTCGCGGGTCAGGCCACGGCGCAGGCTCCCTTCCTTGAAGCGCGCCTCGTTCTCGGCCATCAGCTGGTGATCTTTCTTGCTGATCGCCTTGATCACGATATATGCCTGGCCGAGCGTATATTCAGCCACCTCGCGCAGGATCTGCATGATCTGTTCCTGATAGACGATGACGCCATACGTATCGCTCAGGATGGGCTTGAGGATCGGATGCAGGTAGCTGATGCCCCGAGGATTGTTTTTATTGCGAATGTATGTTGGAATCTCGTCGAGCGGTCCGGGGCGATACAGGGCGACCATCGCATACAGGTCATCGACGCGCGTCGGCCGCAGCTCCTTGAGGTATTTGGTCATGCCCGGCGATTCGAGTTGGAAGACGTTGGTCGTTTCGCCACGGCCGAGCGCATCGAACACCGCGCGATCATCGAGTGGAATATCCTTCAGTTCGATGCGTTGCCCGGTCGTCTGGGCGATGTAGTCCAGCGCCTCGGCGACCACCGACAGGTTGGTCAAGCCGAGGATGTCCATTTTCAACAGACCGATCTTGGCCAGGGTCGGTCCCTCATAGGCCGCCATGACGGCCTGTTCGTCCTTCGTGGTGCGCTGCAACGGCACGAGTTGGTCGAGTGGCGCGCGGCTGATGACGACGCCGCAGGCGTGCGTGCCGACGCTGCGCATGCGCCCTTCGACGCGCCGCGCCCAGTCGATCAGGCGCCGGGCATCGGGGTTCTGCTCATACAGCTCGCGAAGTTCGGTGACCGTCTCGAGCGCCTTGCCGAGCGTCGTGCCGACTGGCTGCGTCGGGATGAGCCGTGTGACCCGTTCGACATCGCTGATCGGGATTTCGAGCACGCGCCCCATGTCTTTCAGCGCGGCCCGTGCGCCGAGCGTGCCGTAGGTGATGATCTGGGCGGTATTCTCACGACCATACTTGCTGGCGATGTAGTCCAGCACCTCGCCACGCCGGCTATCGGCAAAGTCGATGTCGATATCGGGCATTTCGAGGCGTTCCGGGCTGAGGAACCGCTCAAAGAGCAGCTTGTTCGCCAGCGGATCGACATCCGTGATCTCGAGGGCATAGAGAACCAGTGATGCGCCAGCGGAACCGCGTGGCACACATGGAATGCCGCGACCACGGGCATAGCGGACGTAATCCCAGACGATCAGCATGTAATCGGGGAATCCGGTGCGGTTGATGACATCGAGCTCGTAGGCCAGCCGTGCGATGTAGGTCTCCGGCGGCGTGCCGTTGCAGCGGCGCATCAACCCGTCCTCGCAGATGAAGCGCAGGTACGAGGCGGCATCATGACCGGCGGGAATGGCAAACTCGGGCAGTTTGACCCGGCCGAAATCGAACGACACATCGCACTGGTCGGCGATGCGTCGCGTGTGCTCGAGCGCCGCAGTGCCATAGCGGCGGAACCGCCGCCACATCTCGTCACCCGACGCGATGTGATAGGTTTCGTCCATCGCGTAGCTCTTGCCGCAGAACTCGGTGTAGCTCATGCCCATGCCCATGGCCATGATCATCTTCTGCGCCTCGAGATCCTCGCGGCGAACGAAGTGTGTGTCGCTGGTGACGACCAGCGGAATACCTAGCTCTTTGCCGATGCGTACCAATTCATCGTTGATCGTCTCGAGTTCGGGGGTATTGTCGTGCAGTTGCAGCTCGAGGAAGTACCGTTCGGGGCCGAGCAGATCCCGATACCAGGCCGCGATGCGCCGCGCCTCGTCGGCTCGGTCATCCTGCAGCGCCTGGATGACCTCGCCGGCGATGCATGATGAGGTGACGATCAGGCCGTCGTGGTGCTGCTCGAGCAATTCGCGGTCGATGCGCGGCCGGGCGAAGATGCCACGCCCCATGCCTTCGAGATGCGCCCGGGTGGTGAGCTTGACCAGGTTGCGGTAGCCGGTTGCATTCTGCGCCAGCAGCAGCAGGTGATGGTAGTTCTTCGTCCCCCGGCTCATGGCGTCGGCGCGCGATCCGGGAGCGATGTATGCCTCGACGCCGATGATCGGCTTGACGCCGGCCTTGCGCGCCGCCGCGGCGAATTCGATCGCGCCGTACATCACGCCGTGGTCGGTGAGCGCGATGCTGTCCATCCCGAGCTCGGCCGCACGCGCCACGATCGCCGAAGTGGCGGCGTAGCCGTCGAGCAGGCTGTACTCGGAATGAACATGTAGGTGGACGAAGTCGTTCATCATCGCGCTCCCGTGTGCAGATCTCGCGAGAAACTCTTTACAGTTCGGTAGTATCCGGGCGATCGTGTGTCACTCGAGGTTGGTGTGATTCGCGCGCATCTGCTCGGGCGTGACGCCCAGCCGATCGCGCAGTTTGAGGATCATCACCTCGAAGAGCAGGAACAGGGCGCCTTCGTAGAGCGAACCCATCGGCAGGATCGAGACCCGGTCGCCCTGGTCGTCGGCCATCGTCTGCGCCGGGATGGTGAGCACGAAGTTGGCGTAGCGTGCGGCGCGGCCCTGCGGCTGCGCGGTGAGCACCATGATGTCGGCGCCGGCGTCGCGTGCGACGCCGAGCAGCGCCAGCGCCGTCGAGATCTCGCCCGGGCCGACGGTGACGATGAACAGGTCTCCCGGACCGACCGGCGGGGTCGTCATGTCGCCCTCGACGGCGACGTCACGGCCCATGTGGAACAGACGCATGGCGAAGCCCATGATCTGGAGCCGCTCGCGACCGCCGCCGAAGACGACGACGCGCCGCGCCCGGGCGATGCGCGCGCACGCCTCGTCGACCGCACCGTCGTCGAGACGCGCGAATACCGCGCCGATCTCGTCGAGCGCCGCCTGGTACATCGATGCCATGGGGACCTCTGCTTCCGCTGCATTGCGGACCCCGGACGGGGGGTGCACCGACGGCGCGACATGCCTCGACGCACCGGAATAGATCCCGGGGCTGGCGGCGCCGTGTGCGCATTATAGCACGCTGCCGCGTGGACAACCTGTGGACAACCGGTGGAAGTGTAAGAAATATCACATGGCGCATGCCGAAGGGGGGCGATCGCAATCCAGCCGGTCAGCGATCACCCCGTGTCGCGGCATCGATCAGCGCCTGGCGCAGCGCATCGACGAACAGCCGGGGCTGTGCCGGGCTGATCAGCAGCGGCGGGCCATCGTGGCGTGCGATCGCCACCAGGCGCTCGCGGTGGGTCGCGCTGAGGAACACGCGGCCGAGCCCGCTGAGGGTGAACGGGCCATGGTAGCCGAACACCCCCGCATTGAACGCCTGCCGCACGCCCGAGCGCGGCACATCAGCCAGCGCGCCAGCAGTCGACACCGCCACCAGGCGGTCGAAGCGCACCACCAGCGGCTGGCGCCACCAGCGGCGGCGGATGAGCACCCGATCGGCGTCGATGACGTACTCCACCGGCTGTGCCGCGTAGTTGAGCAGCAGCCAGGTTCCCAGCGTCGCGGCGATCGCCAGCGACACCAGCACGCCGGGCACGGCGCCGGCGCGCAGCAGCAGCCCGCTGAGCGCCAGGAACAGCGCCGGCAGCAGGGTGATGCCACCGAGCAGCGCAATGCCACTGGTGATGCGCTCGGCGTAGGCATCGAGCGGCGCGACCGCAAAGCTGGCGGGCGCGGGCGCAGGCGGTCGCGTCATCGGTCGAGGTACCGGTCGATCAGCAGCGCCAGCGCCGCGCGGCGTTCGGCCGGAATGCGCGCCGGATCCGTCATGATCGCCGTCGCCAGCGCCGCGTGCGCCGGGCTGGCGAACCCGGCGCCGACCGCCGCCACCGTCCCCCGTACGATCTCCTGCGCCAGGCGTGCATTCTCCCGCAGCACCGCCACGACCTGGTCGACCGTCACCGCGGCGTGATCGGGGTGCCACACATCATAGTCGGTGACCATCGCCAGCGTCGCGTATGCGATCTCGGCCTCGCGCGCCAGTTTGGCCTCGGGCAGCGCGGTCATGCCGATCAGGTGATGGCCACGGCGGCGGTTCTCCCTGCTCTCGGCGACCGTCGAGAACTGCGGGCCTTCCATCACCACCAGGGTGCCGCCGCGGTGGGTGCGCGCGCCGGCCGCGCGGGCCGCCGCTTCGAGCCGGTCGGACAGGCCGGCATCGAACGGCTGGTCGAACGCCACGTGCGCCACAATCCCATCGCTGAAGAACGTCGCCGGGCGCTGGCCCCTGGTGCGATCGAATAGCTGATCCGGGATGACGACGTGCCCCGGCTTCATGCGCCGCCGCAGGCTGCCGACCGCGCTGACCGAGATCAGGTAGCGCACGCCGAGCATGCGAAAGCCAAAGATGTTGGCCCGCGATGGAACCTCGCCGGGGTTGAGGCGGTGGCCGACGCCGTGGCGTGGCAGAAACGCGACGCGCTGGCCGGCGAGGTCACCGATCACATAGGCATCGCTCGGCGTGCCGAACGGCGTCGTCAGCGCGACGCGCTCGACGTCTGTCAGGCCCTCCATCGCATACAGTCCGCTGCCGCCGATCACCCCAATCATCGCTGTCGTCATCATACTCCTCACTGTGTTGTGCGCTGATCACCGCCGGACCCGGCGGCGGCCAGCGCGGGCTGCAGCATCCGGCCAGGACGGTCTGGCGGCTCGCCCGGCGACGTGGTACACTTTGAGCGACGCGCCCACACGCGTCACGTATCCGGCAGGCCCTCGAAAGGAGTCGAGCCATGACCATCGACCAGTACCGCGTCAGCGACATGTCGTGCCAGCACTGCGTTGCCGCCATCAGCCGCGAAGTCGGCGCCGTCGCCGGCGTCGCCCGGGTCGACGTCGACCTGACCAGCAAGTCCGTCCGCGTCGAACACGACGCATCGGTCGCCGGAGGCACCATCGAGGCGGCGATCCGGCGCGCCGGGTTCGACGAGATCGCCGCGCTGGCCTGAGGCGCTCACCGGCGCTCGTAGTTCGGCGCCTCCCGGGTGATCGTGATATCGTGCGGATGGCTCTCGATCAGGCCGGCCATCGAGATGCGGATGAAGCGCGCATCGCGGCGCAGCGCGGCGATGTCCGCGGCGCCGACATAGCCCATCCCCGAGCGCAGCCCGCCGACGAGTTGGAAGATCGTGTCGCTGAGCGGCCCCTTGTAGGGCACCCGCCCCTCGATACCCTCGGCGACCATCTTCTTGCGGTCGCTGCTCTGGCCGTAGCGGTCGGCGCTGCCCTGGTGCATCGCCGAGAGCGAGCCCATGCCCCGGTACGACTTGTAGCTGCGTCCCTCGTACAGGATCGTCTCGCCGGGGCTCTCGTCGGTGCCCGCGAGCAACGAACCGACCATCACGGTATGGCCGCCGGCGGCGATCGCCTTGGCGATGTCGCCGCTGTAGCGGATGCCGCCGTCGGCGATCACCGGCACGCCGTAGCGATCGGCCACCCGGGCGCAATCCGATACGGCCGTGATCTGCGGCATGCCGGCGCCGGTGACGATGCGCGTCGTGCAGATGCTGCCCGGCCCCTGGCCAACCTTCACCGCATCGACGCCGCGCTCGCACAGCGCCGTGGCGCCGCTGCCCGTCGAGACATTGCCGGCGACCAGCTGGACGTCGGGGAAGCGCTCGCGCAATGCCACCACGCCGTCGAGGACACCCACCGAATGGCCGTGGGCGGTATCCACCACCAGCACATCGACGCCGACGCGCACCAGCGCCGCGGCGCGCTCGAGGTAGTCGCCGGCGATCCCCACCGCCGCGCCGACGCGCAACCGGCCGTGATCGTCCTTGCAGGCGTCCGGATACTCGATCTGCTTCATGATGTCCTTGACGGTGATCATGCCCGACAGGCGGCCGGCACGATCGACCACCAGCACCTTCTCGATGCGGTGTCGGTGCAGGATCTCCCGCGCCTGGTCGAGGGTCGTGCCTTCGGGCACCGTCACCAGATCCCGGCTGGTCATCAGCGCGCTCACCGGCCGCGTCCGGTCGGTCTCGAAGCGCAGGTCGCGGTTGGTGATGATGCCGACCAGATCGCCGTGTTCGGCGGTGATCGGAATGCCCGAGATGCGGTATTCGGCCATCAGGTCGAGCGCATCGCCGACGGTACGCTCGACGGGCATGGTGATCGGATCGATGATCATGCCACTCTCGGAGCGTTTGACCTTGCGCACCATCTCGGCCTGGGCCTCGACCGGCATGTTCTTGTGGATGAAGCCGATGCCACCGGCGCGGGCGATGGCGATCGCCAGGCGGTGCTCGGTCACGGTGTCCATCGCCGCGCTGACCAGCGGAATATTGACGCGGATGCCGCGAGTGAGCTGTGCCGACACATCGACGCTGGCCGGGAGGACGTGGGATTCTGCCGGGATGAGCAGGACGTCATCGAAGGTGAGCCCCTCGCGGGCAAACTTGGCCTCCCAATCGATCTCCACTGCCTGGGCTCCTCTCAGTTGGCGCGCGCCGCCCCGTGCCGGCGCCGCGGATCATCCCCATTATATACCGTGGGCACCGGGTGGGCGGCGGCGCCGCGCTGCTGCTATACTGCGCGCTATGCGGTGGCGGTTCGCCGGCTCAGCGGCGCCACCGATGCGCAGCCCGACCGATGACAGGATCGATGATGGAACTTGGGATCTACAGCTTCGGCGACACGACCGACGCCACGCCCGCCGGCGCGGGCCGGCGGCTGCGCGAGCTGCTCGACGAGATCGCGCTCGCTGACGCGGTCGGCCTCGATGTCTACGGCATCGGCGAGCACCACCGCCCCGACTACACCGTCTCGGCGCCGGCCGTCGTGCTGGCCGCCGCCGCCGCCCGGACCAGGCGCATCCGGCTCACCAGTGCCGTCTCGGTGCTGAGCTCCGATGATCCGGTGCGCGTCTACCAGCAGTACGCGACGCTCGACCACCTGTCGGACGGGCGTGCCGAGATCATCGTCGGCCGTGGCTCGTTCATCGAGTCATTTCCGCTGTTCGGCTATCGGCTCGACGACTACGACGCGCTCTTCGCCGAGAAGCTGGAACTGCTGCTGGCGCTGCGGCGGCACGAGCACGTCAGTTGGCGCGGCGCACACCGCCCACCGATCGATGGCCGCGGCGTCTACCCGCGGGCGGCCGCGCTGCCGGTGTGGGTCGCGGTCGGCGGCACGCCGGAGTCGGTCGTCCGGGCGGCCACGCTGGGCCTGCCGCTGGCGCTGGCGATCATCGGCGGCGCGCCCGAGCGGTTTGCGCCGCTGGTGCAGCTGTATCGCAGCGCGGCAGCCGAGGCGGGGCACGATCCGGCGCTGCTGCCCGTGAGCATCAACTCGCCCGGCTACATCGCCGACGACCGCGCCGGTGCGCGGGCGCAGGGCTATCCGGGGTATGCCGCGGTGATGACCCGCATCGGCCGCGAGCGCGGCTGGGGGCCGATGACGCCGCGGCAGTTCGAGCACCTCGCCGGCCCGCGTGGCGCGCTGGTGCTGGGGAGCCCCGATGAGGTCATCGAGAAGATCCTGTACGAGCATGCGCTGTTCGGCCATCAGCGGTTTCTGATGCAGATCGATCTCGGGATGACCGATCACCGCCAGATCATGCGGGCGATCGAGCTGTACGGCACGGTCGTCGCACCGGCGGTACGGCGCGCGCTGGGCATCGTGGCGGTGCCGGCGTGACGGCCGCCTGGCGGCTCGACGCCCACACGCATCTCGATCTGTACGAGGACGCGGCGCTGACCGACCGGGCGATCGCCGAGATCGACGCCCGTCGCATCCTCACGGTGGCGATGTCGGTGGACCCGGCGGGCTATGCGCGCACCGTGGCGCTGGCGGCGCGATCGCGCTGGATCATCCCGTGCTTCGGCATCCATCCGTGGCAGGCCCACCGGTTCGATGATGCGCTCGCCGAGCATGCCGCGGCCCTGGCGGCGACGCCGATCATCGGCGAGGTCGGGCTCGACTACGTGCTCGACCCGGATCCGGCGCATCACCCGGCACAGCGCCGCGTCCTGGCGCACATGCTGCGCGCTGCCGCCATCAGCGACCGCATCGTCTCGCTGCACACCAAGGGCGCCGAAGCCGATGTCGCCGCCGCGCTCCAGCGCCATCGCGTCCGGCGGCCGATCATTCACTGGTACTCCGGATCGCACGAGACGCTCGCCGCGCTGCTCGAGCATGGTGCGTGGTGCTCGTTCGGCAGCGCCATGCCGGTCTCGGCCGAGCTCCGCGCGCTGGCGGCGGCGACGCCGCTCGAACGCACCCTGAGCGAGACCGACAATCCCGGAGCGGCGCAATGGGCGCTGGGGCGCGTCGGCCTGCCGGGCGAGCTCGATGCCGTGATCGCGGCGCTGGGTGACATCCACGGCCTGAGCATCGATGCGATGGCGGCCATCATCCGCGACAACTGGCGGCGCCTGATCGCCGGCGACGCGCGGCTGGCGCCCTGGCGCGCCCTGCTCGACTGACCGCCGGCGTTCGCGGTCCGGCATCCGGGTTTGATGCTATACTGCCCAGACTATCGATGCGCACCATGCGGGGGAACACGATGATCGTCATTGCAAGTTCGAACGGCTCGGTCGGCATGGATGCGGCGTGGCAGATCCTCGCGGCGGGCGGCTCGGCGCTCGATGCCGTCGAAGCCGCCACCCGCCTGGTCGAGGACAATCCCGCGGATCATTCCGTCGGCTACGGCGGCTACCCCAACCTGCTCGGCCAGGTCGAGCTTGACGCCTCGATCATGGACGGCACCAGCCTGCGCGCCGGCACCGTCGGCGCACTGCGGGGATACCGCTACGCCATCTCGGTCGCGCGCCGCGTGATGGATGAGCTGCCGCACGTGATGCTGGTGGGCGAGGGGGCGGCGCGCTTTGCCGCCGAGATCGGCATGACCGCCGAGGATCTCCTGAGCCCCGAGGCGGCCGACACCTGGCGTGCCGGCATCGAGGGGCGCGGCATGATCGACTGGGCGGGCGTGCCCGAGCTGGTCTCGGCATTGCTGAAGCGCTCGGCCGGCCTCACCAGCGATCCCGAGCACGTCACCGGCACGGTGAACTTCATCGCCCAGGACGGCGCCGGGCGCATCGCGTCGGCGGTGAGCACCAGCGGCTGGGCCTGGAAGTACCCCGGGCGCCTCGGCGACTCGCCGATCATCGGCGCCGGCAACTACGCCGACGATCGCTTTGGCGCCGCGGCGTGCACGGGCTGGGGCGAGGCGGCGATCCGCGCCGGCACGGCGCGCAGCGTGGTGCTGTATCTCAAGACCGGGCGCAGCCTGGCGGAGGCGGCGCACGAGGCGTTCGATGATCTCCGGCCGATCATGCGCGGAACCAGCAACGCGATGAACCTGGTCGCGATCGATCGCGCCGGCAACCATGTGTCGCTGACGACGGCCGACGACGAGCGGACGTATGTCTTCCGCCGCGACGGCATGGCAGGCTACGACGAACTGCCACGCACGCTGGTGGCGATGGAGTGATCATGGCGAGGGCACGCGCCGCCGTGATGGTGCTGGCGGTCATCATCGCCGCGGCATGCGCGGCCCCCGCGGGCACGGGGTCGCCCGGCACAATGGCCCCGACGGCGGCGCCGTCGGCGGCGACGACGCTGGTGCTGTGGCACGGCTGGTATGGCGATGAGCGCGCGACGCTCGGACGCCTGGTCGAGCAGTTCAACCGCACCAGCACCCAGGGGCGCGTCAGTCTGCAGGCGGTGCCGCTGGCGACGTTCGCCGGCGAATTGCGCCGCGCGGCGGCGAGCGGCAGCGGGCCACACGTCGCCATCGTGCCGCATCCCTGGATCGGCGATCTGGCGCGCGATGGCGTGTTGATGTCGCTTGATGATGCATTCAGCACCGATGAGCTCGCCGACTTCATCCCGACGAGCCTGGCGGCGGCCTATGCGACGGTCGACGCGCGTCGTCAGCTGTATGGCGTGCCGCTGATCTTCGACACGCTGGCACTGTACTACAACCGCGCCAACGTGCTGGTAGCACCCGAAGACACCGCGACGCTGCTCGAGCGGGCGCGCGGCCTGACCGACCGGCGTGGCACGGCGCCGGTGTGGGGTCTGGCGGTGAACCTGTCGGTCGACACGACCATCGGCTACCTGTACGCCTTCGGGGGGCGTGTGTTCGCTGATGATGGCACGCTCGCCCTGGGAGGCAGCGGGCGCGCGGGCGCGACGCGCTGGCTCGCATGGCTGCAGCAGCTCCAGGCCGATGACGAACTGCTGGCGCCCGCCGGCCAGAGCATCCTGGTCGATCGCGAGTTGCGCAACGGCCGGGCGCTGATCACCTTCGACTGGGCGCACCACCTGGCGCTATACCGTGGCCTGTGGGGCGAGAATCTGGGCGTCGCGCCCCTGCCGCGCCTGAGCGATACCGGCCAGCCGGCGCGGCCGTACCTGCGCGCCGATGTGCTGGTGGCCAATCGCCGGCTCGGCGGCAGCGAGGTTCGCACCGCGCTGGCGTTCGCCCGGTTCCTCAGCTCCGATGGCGCGCAGCGTGCGCTGCTCGACGGCGACATGCAGCCGGCGCGCGGCGCGCTGCCCCTCGAGGGCGATGCGCCGCGCATGGTGATCGCGCGCGTCTTTCGCAGCCAGGCGGCGGTGGCGGTGCCGATGCCGGCGTATCCGCAGCGCGCACTGGTCGAGCAGGAGCTCCGCGTGATGCAGCGTCAGGTCCTCAGCGGCGTCATGCCGCCCGAACAGGCGGTCGACGAGGCAGACCGCCGGCTGCGCGAGCGGTTGAGCGGCGCCCCCTGAAGGGCGCGGGAGGCGTAGCGACATGCAGGCTCCGTCGCAGGGTTCGCCCGCTGCGATCCAACAGCGCAACGCTCGCAGCGTCGTCATCGACGGCCTCGGCGTCGGGCTCGTCACCGGGGTGTCGACGTTTCTGCCGGTGTACCTCGTGCGGCTCGGCGCACCGCCGTACCTCGTGGGCCTGCTCACCGCGCTGCCCGCATTCACCGGCATCCTGCTCGCGATCGCAGTCGGGCGCGCGCTCGAGCGCCAGCGCAACATGGTGCCGGCCTATTCGCTCGCCCGCTCGCTGGTCCAGTGGTCGTACGTCGTGATGGGCATCGTCCCGTTCCTCGTCGATCACACCCTCGCCGCCTGGGTGACGGTCGCAATCTGGGCGCTGGTGACCATCCCGCAGACGGTGGTGGGGATCACGTTCACCGTGGTGATGGGCGCGGTGGTCGGGCCAGGCGAGCGCCAGGCGCTGATGAGCCGCCGCTGGTCGGTGCTCGGCATCACCTCCGCCATCACCGTGGCGCTGGTCGGCCTGGTGCTCGATCGCGTGGCGTTTCCGCTGAATTACCAGCTCGTGTTCATCGCGTCATTCGCCGGCGGGATGCTGAGCTTTCTGGCCTCGCGGCAGATCACCATCCCCGACAACCGGCCGCCGGCCGAGGATGCGCGCGATGGCGGGGGCATGCGCGGCATCGTGGCGACGCTGCGCGCCAATCCGCCGTTCGGGCGCTTCGTCGCCGCCGCGTTCGTCTTCAACCTCGGGCTGGTGATGGCGATCCCGCTGTTTCCGCTGTACTGGGTGCGCCAGCTTGGGGCGTCCGATGCTGCCATCGGCCTGATCAACATGGTGAACAGCGGCATCGTGATGCTCGGGTATTTCGTCTGGACGGCGCTGACGCGGCGGCGCGGCAATGTGCTGGTGCTGCAGATCAGCGCATTCGGCCTGACGCTGTACCCGTTGCTGACCGCGCTGGCGAGCGACATCGCGCCGATCGTGGCGTTCGCCGCGATCGCGGGCATCTTCGGCGCTGGCATCAACCTGGTGCTGTTCGACATCTCGCTGGCGACCGTCCCCGCCGACAAGGTCGCGAGCTCGATCGCGGTGTATCAGCTCACCACGCATGCCGCGACGCTGGTGGCGCCGATGATCGGCACGTTTCTGGGGGATCAGCTAGGGTATGGTGTGGCGCTGCTGATCGCCGCCGCGCTGCGCCTCGTCGGCGCGATCCTGTTCGTCGCGTTGCGCGTCGGTGCGCCGGAGCCGCGGCCGGCGCGCGAAGGAGGCAGTGATGGCTGATCGTGAGCTGGCGGCGCTGATGGCACGGTATGGCGCGCCACAGCACGTGCATGCCGTGCTGGAGCGCGTCGACGTCGCGCCATTCGATGCTTCGGACCGCGTCGGCGAGGTGTGCATGGTCATCCGTCGCCCGACCGGCCAGCTGATCACGGCACGCAAGCGCTACTATCCAGCCGATGCCTTTCGGCTGCTGACGGGTGGCGTCGGCCATGGCGAACCGATCGAACACGCGCTGCTGCGCGAGGTCGATGAGGAGACCGGGCTCGAGGTGCTGGTGCGGCGATTCCTGGCGCAGATCACGTATGCGCCGCGCGCTGAGCCGGAGCGTGTCTGTTTCACGACCTATGCGCTGCTGCTCGACGAGGTTGGGGGCGCGTTGGGGCCGCGCGACCCGGCGGAGCAGATCGACAGCTACGGGCTGGTCTGGCCTACCGGGCTCCCGACGCTGGCGGCGGCACTGGAGCAACTGCCGGACCGGGTGGGCGATGATATTCGCGGTTCGTGGCGGGCGTGGGGCGCATTCCGCGCCGTGGTGCACCGGGTGGTGCATCAGGCGCTCACGTCGGGTGGTGGATGATGCGCGCCTGGCTGCTGCGCATCGCGACCAGCCTGCTGCTGGGGGTGCTGCTCGGCGCGCTGGCCCTCGCGCTCGGCCGCGGCATCGGCGGGGCATGGCTGCTGTGGAGCGAGCAGGAGGCGCTGCGCGGCATGAGTGGCGTGCTGCTCGGCGGCCTCGATGGACCGCCGGCCAGCGACGTGCGTGCGCTGCGGCGGCACCTGGCCCGGCAGGCGGCTGTGATCGATGCGCTGGGCGCCCGTATCGGCTATGGCGTCGCGGCGCTGGGTGCGGTGGTGGGCTATCTGTGGCTGGAACGGCGCGCGTCGCTCCAGGACGGCGCTGCTCCGCGCCCGCCGCCGTGAGGCGCCAGACGCGCCGCCGGTTGCCCGGGCGATGCCATGCGCCGACCACCAGGAGCGTATGATGCATGATATGGCGACGTGGCTGCACTTCGATCGCGCCAGTTGGCACCTCGACGTCCGCTGGCCCGGCGCGACGGCGCGGTTCGCCGACGCCGACGGGCTCGCGCTGGCGCTGGAGGCCGGCATGCCGGCGGTGGTGGCGCCATGGGCGGCGGCATTCGGCGTGCTGCTGGCCCGCGGTGCCGCGTCGTCGGCGCAGTTGGCGACGGCGCTGCGCGACGGTGCGCTGACGCCGCTCGCGCTGGCCGACGCCGCGCTGGTGGCTGCCGGTGGCGACATCATGCATGCGCTGACGATGCTCGAGCGGCACTGGCTCGACCATGTGCGCGCCGTCGGCCGGAGCGCCCGCCGCGCCGTCGTGCTGCTTGAGCCAGGCGATGCCGTGTGGCTCGTGCCGGACGATGGCGCCATGCTCGCTGCGGTTCTCGCCGTCGGCGACGGGCTGGCGCTGCGGCTGACGCTGGCGCCTGTCGCCGCCGATATGCCGTGGCTCGTGGCGGTAGCGCGCGCCGCCGGCCACACGATCATCGCCGATGCCAGCGACGCCGTGCTCACGCTCAGCGAGGCGCAGTGGGTCGATCGCGCCGGAACCGCCTGGTGCCGCGCCGCACCAGGCAGCGCGCCGTGGCCGATCTACGCGCTGAGCGCCACCGGGCCGCTGGCCGATGCCCCCGCCCGCCGCGGCGCCAGCGAGCCATGCGTGGTGGCGGCGGTCATCACGCCGCGCGGCATCTATCGCCCGCCGATGATCGGGCGCCACGACGATGATCGCGAACTGCCGCACGAGCTCATTCCGCTGCACTGATGCGGCGGCGCGCGAGCCACCACCGGCCGGCGGGCGGCAGCAGCAGCGGTATGCAGCCGTAGCCCGCGGCCGCCGCGCGGCATCGATCGCCCGCCGATGATCGGGCGCCACGACGATGATCGCGAACTGCCGCACGAGCTCATTCCGCTGCACTGATGCGG
>JAGWYG010000185.1 GCA_018969485.1 Chloroflexota bacterium | reverse complement strand
TGCTGCTCGCGAGCAAGTTCCTGATGGACGCCGGGCTGGTGCTCACCCTCGGCCTGCTGACGACTGCGATCGCGCTGCCCAACGACGCCGGCGCCTTGCGCACTGCCGCGCGCTCGCTGCTGCGCAGCAGCCGCGCAACCGCGGCAGTCACCGCGACTGCGACGCTGGCATTCGCGTTCGCCACCACCGCTGATGTGATGGGCGTCGGGCTCGCCGAGGTCGCTCGTAGCCTGTCGTTCTTCGAGTCGCTGCTGGCGCAGACATCGCTCGGCCACTCAATGCTGTGGCAACTCGGGCTGCTGCTCGGCTACGGCCTGCTCTGCCAATTCACCGCCCGAGTCACCAGCGCGCTGCTGCTGCTCCCGGTGCTGCTCGGGGTTGTCGTCGCGCGCGCGAGCACCGGACACTCGGGCAACTCCGCCTGGCATATGGCGGCCATCGAAGCGTGGGCCATCCACATCGGCGCGCTCTGCGTCTGGATGGGTGTGATTGCGGTCGTGGCGTGGCGCGGGCGCAGCGCCGGCGACGACCTCGCCGCCCCGACGCTGCAGCGCCTCAGCGAGCTTCTGCGCACCTGCATGATCCTGGTGCTGCTCAGCGGCACCGCCAGCGCGCTGGTGCGTCTGACCCGCCCGATGGACCTGCTCACATCACGCTACGGCGCGCTGCTGACCGCGAAGGTCGCGCTGTCGGTGGCGCTCGTGGCCGGCTTCACCACGCTGCTGCGCCGCACCGACGCAGACCGAGCCCGCGGGCGTTGGCTGACGCTGCACCTGCTGGGTCTGACCCTGACCACAGCCGTCGCCGTGGTGCTCTCGCGAACCGCGCCGCCGTTCGACCCCGATGCCGGCATCGGCGATTTCAGCCCGCTTCGGCAGAGCCTGGGCTTCGCACCGCCGCCGGCGCCGACCCCGGCGGACATCCTCTGGGCGCAGTCCCGGCCCGATGTGTTCTGGCTGCTTGTGGCAGCGCTCGGCGCTTGGGCGTACCTGCGCGGCGCGAGAACCTTGCGCCGCCGCGGAGACACCTGGTCGCGCGGGCGCACCGCCGCCTGGCTCGCCGGGCTGGCCACACTCACCTACGCGACCAGCGGCCCGCTGGGCACCTACGGCCACATCTTCTTCAGCGCCCACATGGCACAGCACCTGCTGCTGGTGATGGTCGCGCCGCTGCTGCTCGTGGCCGGCGCGCCGATGACACTGGCGCTGCGAGCGCTGCCCGCGAACCGCGCGCAGACCGGGGCGCGTGAGTGGCTGCTCGTGCTCCTGCACTCGCGCTACACGCGCATCGCCGCGCACCCGCTGGTGTCGTTCGCGAACTTCGTCGGCGGGTTCTTCATCCTGTATTTCAGCGGCGCCTTCGAGGCGCTCATGCGCTCACACGCCGGGCACCTGCTCATGCAGGCGCACTTCCTCGCCTCGGGCTACCTGTTCTTCCTCGTCGTCATCGGCGCCGACCCCGCGCCACGGCAACTGCCGGCCCCGGCGCGCGCCGGACTGGCACTGCTCGCGGCCCCGTTCCACGCGGTGTTCAGCGTCATCGTCATGCAAGGCAACGCAGTGCTCGCCGCGGGTTACTTCACCCCGCTGGCAGCGGCGTACAAGATCGACCCGCTTCACGACCAGTACGTCGGCTCCAGCCTGGGCTGGGCGTTCGGCGAGGTGCCGATGGTCGTAGCCATCGTCATCGCGGTGACGCGTTGGGTGCGCGCAGATGCGCGCGAGGCCGCGCGGTTCGACAAGTGGGACGACGAGCAGCGGGCGCGCGGGGAGACGGCGGAGCGGGCGTCAGCGGCCGAGTGACGTGCCGCGCGAAGTCTGCAGAGAACTCCGCCGACAAGTTGCCCGGCGCCTGCGTGGAGTTATTGGCGAGCAGTTAGTTTTGGGAACACGCGCGTCAGCGGCCGAGTGACCTGCGGCGTCAAGCCTGCAGCGAACTTCAAGAACCAGTCAGCGGGCGTGTGCGTGGCGCCATGCGCGCGCAGTCGGTTTCGGGAGAGCGAGCGTCAGCGGCCGAGTGACCTGCGCCGATAAGCCTTCAGCCACCGCGCGACGAAGAAGTAGACAGCGGCGAACACGGCGATGGTCGCGATCTTGCCGACCGAGAGCCGCAAGCCACCCTTGGATCCAGTGGCTTCCGCGGTGGTGACCGGCCCTGGGGAGGATGTGTCGGCAGCCGCACTCGGCGATGCCGCAACCGGCGGCTGGTACTGGAACTGGTAGCTGTCGTTGACGATGTGGGCGTCGCTGCTGACGACACGGAACGTGACCGTGTACGCGCCGGCGACGGTCAGCGGGAGCAGCGGCACGCTCGCCACGGGCCCCTCGACGCGCACCGGGCCGGAGTTGACCTCGGTGCCGTCGGGCGCGACGACCGAGATGAGCGTTCCGCCGATATCGGAGAGATCCTCACTGAAAGTCAGGCTCGCCGATTCCGGTGCGGCGGCGAGCACCGCGTCGCGCGCGGGATCTGCCTTGATGAGTTGCGCGTGCGCGCCGGCTGGGCTTGCCGTCGCGAGCACAGCGAG
>JAGWYG010000094.1 GCA_018969485.1 Chloroflexota bacterium | reverse complement strand
GGCTCACACGAAGCCACGAAGCCACGAAGGGACGGGGCAGGCTCACACGAAGCCACGAAGCCACGAAGGGACGGGGCAGGCTCACACGAAGCCACGAAGGGACGGGGGGCGGGAGACGGGCTCACACGAAGCCACGAAGCCACGAAGGGACGGGGCAGGCTCACACGAAGCCACGAAGCCACGAAGGGACGGGGGGGCGGGAGACGGGGGACGGGGGACGCGAGTCAGCGGCGGGCGCAAGGCCGCGCGTCGTCCGCGCCCGCCGCGCACGTCTCAGGCCGGCGGCACCACGCCGATGGTGAGCAGCAGATTGGCGTACACGCGCTGCTCGCCGGTCGCGATCACCAGGGCGACATCGCCGCCGCGCGCGGCGGCGTAGAACGGAAATCGCCCCAGCGCACCCAGCGCCAGGCCCGGCAGCAGGCTGCGGAACGTCTCGAAGATCGCGGGTTCGGGGCCGGCGTCGGGCATCATCACCTGTGCGGCCTCGATCGGCACCGCATCGACCAGCACCGCCAGGACATCGGGGACCGTGAGCAGGCCGGGGGCGAGGTTGAGCCAGACGCGCGCCGCGGCGGGGTGTGCGCCGGTGCTGAACGGATAGTTGCCGTCGGCGATCAGGACCTGCGCGCCATGGCCGGCGGTGCCCAGCGCGCGCAGGATGTCGGGATGCGTCAGGCGATAGCGGATCATGCTGTTTCCTTTCACCAATCGGATGAGCTCACCCCGATGGTCCGTCGCGCAGGCGCTCGAGCTCGCGCTGCGTCGCCAGCAACTGGTGACGCAGCGTCAGGATCACCTCGACGCCCGCCAGATTGACGCCCAGATCGTCGATCAGGCGGCGGATGAAGCGCACCTGGGCGATGTCATCGTCGCTGTAGCGCCGCACGTTGCCGGCGCTGCGCTGCGGCCGGATCAGGCCACGGCGCTCGTACAGCCGCAGGCTCTGGGCGTGCATGCCGCACAGCCGGGCGGCGATCTTGATGGTATAGCCCTCCGGGCGCACGGCCGGCCCCTCCTCACGCGCGCAGCGCGCGCAGGCGGCCGAACAGGTCCTGCTCCTCGGAGCTCAGCGCCGTGGGCAGGCGCGGCCGCAGGACGACGAACAGGTCGCCGCGCGTGTCGGGGGCGCGCAGCCGCGGCATGCCCTGCCCGGTGATGCGGTGCGTTTGCCCGTTCTGTGCCCCTGCAGCGAGCTTGAGGGTCACCGTCTTGCCGCCCATCACCGGCACGCGCACCTCGCCGCCGAGCACCATCGTGTAGAGATCGACCTCAGCCTCGCGGCTGAGATCATCGCCCTGCCGGGTGAACGTCGGGTGGTCGGCGACGCTGACGAGCAGCATCAGATCACCGCGCCGCCCACCGGCGGCGCCCATGCCGCCCTCGCCGCTGACGCGAATGCGCGAGCCGGTCGCGGCGCCGGCGGGGATCTTCACCGTGATCGTGCGGGGCGGCGCGCCCGGCGCCTGTAGCTGAACCGCGCGCTGCGTTCCGCTGAAGGCCTCGTCGAGCGTGATCTCGACCGGTTGTTCGATATCGCGCCCTGCCGACCGTACCCCGCCGGCGCCGCGTGTGCCGCCGCCTTGGTTGAAGAACGACTCGAAGATGTCGCTGAAATCGACGCCGGCGGGACTCGCGCCGCCCGGCCAGCCGCCGGCACCGGCCGGTGCCTGCTGATACCGTGGCCACTCACTGCCGAACCGGTCGTATTGCTGGCGCTTCTCGGCATCGGACAGCACCTCGTAGGCCTCGTTGATCTCCTTGAAGCGGGCCTCGGCCTCGGCGCTGCCCGGATTGATGTCGGGATGGTATTGCCGCGCCAGTCGGCGATACGCCTGGCGGATGTCGGCCTCGCTGGCCGTGCGCTCGACCCCCAGCGCCCGGTAATAGTCACGTCCTGCCATCGTCGCTGCCCTCTCGTCGCCGCGTCCGGCGGCGATCACCTGGCCATCACTATAGATCCTTGAGTATGGCTTTGTCAAGATTGTAGGGTTCGACGCACATGCGACCGCCCCGGGCACCACCGATCGCGGGCGCGGGGGGGCGGCGCCATGGCGGGATCGCCGCCTGCCGGGCGTCGCGCACGTGACCGTGGCGTATGTGCGCGAGCGATGGGAGCGAGGAGGGAGGCAGCCGCAGCGTGACGCGTCGTCGCGGGCGGACAGCCGAGGGCTGTGGCGATGCCCGACGCCCGCGCGACCAGGGCGGCGACCGCGCCCCGCCCGGCGCACGTGGGTGTGCACCGGACGGGGCGGGCAGTCGGATCAGCGCTGTGCCGCCGCGAGCAGGATCGCCGGCGGCGCCTGGTCCGCCAACTGCGGCCGGGCGGGGATCGGGATGCGGAACTGGTCGAACGCCGAGCGCGTGTCGACCGCGAGCGCCAGCGTACCGATGGCGAAGCCGCGCGCCGCCGCCGGGGCGCTGATGCGAATGCTCGTCAGGTACGGCTGCGCGCCGCTGCCGACGAAGCCGACCGAGCGTGCGCCGCCGCGTCCGGATATGGCCAGCAGCCCCGACGAGCGCCCCGATGCTGCCTCGACCACGGTGAACGCGTGCGTCCTCTGATCATTGGGCTGCAGGTAGAAGCGCACCGCGCGCGTGTGGGGCGGCAGGCTCAGCACCAGCTCGGTGCCCGCGACGTAGTAGACGTCGCCGCGGTAGCTGTGCGACCACGACTGCCAGCTCGTGCCGACGCGCAGCAGCGTCGCACCGGCGCTGAGCGACAGCGGCGCCGCGCCGCGCGCCGGCGCGATGGTGTTCACCGTGCTGCCCACCGCACGGGTATCGCTGGCGAAGGGCGCCATGACGTGGTTGGCAAGGCGGGTCGGCGGTGCTGTCGTGCCCGGCGCGCCATCGAATGCCACCGCGCTGGCCGGCGTAGCCACCCGCAGCAGCAGTTGGCCACCGACGGTGCGCGCCGCCAGCGATGCCGCCGGCACATCCACCAGCAGGTTGCCGCCCGCGCGCACCACCGCGCTGGCGCTGGGGCGGGGCGCGGCGTACTGCGCTACCACGAGATAGTACGTCGTCCCGCTGTGGACCGTCGCCGTCAGCTGCGAGGCCAGCCCGCCGCCGGCGTCGTCATTGCAGTCCACGGCGCTCAGCCGGCCACGGCTGCCGGTGTAGAGCGCCACCACCGTGTCGTAGCTGCTGCCGAAGGTGCTGATCAGCAGCGGCCCGCTGGTCGTGGCGGTGAAGCGATACCATACCGTCGCCTGCCCGCGGCCGCGGATACAGGAGATCACCGGGTCATCGCCCGCCACCGTCGCGCGCTGCGTCAGTTGCTCGACACTGAACGGCAGCCCGCCCAGCGCCACGGCGCGGCCAAAGTCGTCGTTGGCACTCGAACCCGGCTCACTGGTCTCGGTCGGCGTCGGCGTCTCGGTCGGCGTCAGCGTCTCCGTCGGCGTCTCGGTCGGCGTCGGCGTCTCGGTCGGCGTCGGCGTCTCGGTCGGCGTCGGCGTCTCGGTCGGCGTCGGCGTCGGCGCCTGCATGCGCGCGCTCAGGTTGAGGGTCGTGCCGGTGCTGAACGAGCTGAAGCGCGTCACCATCACGTAGTACTGACCGGCATCGATCGTGGTGACGATGCGCGACGCCAGGTTGCCCCAGGCGATGTCATCGTTGCAGGCGACGTGCACCAGCGATCCGGGCGAGCCGCGATACAGGCCGACGACGGTGTCATAGCGGCTGCCGGTGGTATCGAGGGTCAGCGTACCGCCGGTGGTCGCATCGAGGCGATACCAGACCGACTGTTCGCCCGAGCGGCCGATACACGGAATGACCGGGTCGGTCGCGTCGGTGGTCGCCGCCAGCGTGTTGACGTTGGTATCGGCGAACGGCGTGGTGATCTGGCGCGCGCTCTCGATCGCATCGAACGCCACCTGGGTGGTCGACGCGCGCAGCGACAGCATGCCGGGGCGGGTGTTGGGGTAGGCCGCGACCAGGATGTAATACGTGCCGGGAGCGACCCTGCCGGTCAGCCGCGAGGTCAGATCGCCACCCCCCACGTCATCGTGACAGCCGACGGACTGCAGGTTCTGCGGCGTCCCGCGGTAGAGCGCGACGACGGTGTCGTAGTTGCTGCCCGCCGTGCTGATCTCGATCTGTGTGGCAGCATTGGCCTTGAAGCTGTACCACACCGAGCCCACGCCCTGGCGCCCCATGGCGCACCCCAGCCGCGGATCGCCGGCGGCGCGCGTGGCGCCGGCGGCGTTGAGCACGTCGGCGTAGGGGAAGGCGGTGATCAGGCGCGGCGCCGTGATCGCATCGTTGGCCGGCGGCGGGATCACCGGGGTCGCGGTTGGCGGCGGTGCGGTGGGAACCGGCGTCGCCGTCGGCTCAGCCGTCGCCGTCGGCCCGGCAGTGTTGGTCGGCTGCGGCGTCACCTCGCCCGGATTGAAATCGCCGCTGTAGAGCAGCCGGTTGGGCGAACCCGTGCCAGGATTGCCGACCACGTCGCTGGTGGCGGCGTTGACGAGCGCCGCCGTGACCTGGGCCGGCGTCGCGGCGGGCTGCAGCTGCAGGTACAGCGCGGCGACGCCGGCGACGTGTGGCGACGCCATCGAGGTGCCCGAGTAGCTCGCGCTGGCGGTGTCGCTGGTGTGGACCGCCGACAGCACATCGACGCCGGGGGCGAAGATGTCGACGCAACTGCCGTAGTTCGAGAACGAGGCCCGCCCGTCGCTGGCGCCGGTCGCACCGACGGTGATCGCCGAGGGCGCGCGCGCCGGCGAGTAGTTGCAGGCATTCGCGTTCGAGTTGCCGGCGGCGACGGCGTAGGTCACGCCGGCGGCCACCGAGCGCTCGACCGCCTGGTCCAGCGCAGGCGAGATGCCGCCGCCCAGGCTCATGTTGGCGACCGCCGGCAGGCGCCGATTGGCGGTGACCCAGTCGACGCCGGCGATGACGCCGGAGGTGTAGCCGCTGCCGCCGCAGTCGAGGACGCGGACGCCGACCAGCGTGACGCCCTTGGCGACGCCATAGGTGCTGCCGCCGATGGTGCCGGCGACATGGGTGCCGTGGCTGTTGCAGTCGTCGGGCGTCCCGCCGTCGACGGCGTCGTAGCCGCTGCCGATGCGCCCGGCGAACTCGACGTGGCTGCTGCGGATGCCGGTGTCGATGACGTACGCGGTGACGCCGCTGCCGGTGGCAGTGTAGCGGTACTCGCCGCTCAGCGGCAGGGCCCGCTGGTCGGTGCGGTCGAGCCCCCACGGCGGGTTGGTCTGGGTGGTCTGCAGGCGGATGATGCGGTCCTGCTCGACGAAGGCGACGTCGGCGTCGCGCCGCACGCTGGCCAGGGTGGCGGCGTTGAGGTCGGCGACGTATGCCGACAGCGCGCTCGACATGCGCTGCCGCACGGACGTGCCGGAGGCGCGCTCGAGTGCGCCGATCTCGCTGCCAAGCTGCTGCGCGCTGCTGATGCGCTCGCGCTTCAGCACGACGATGTAGCGGTTGGGGACGGCACCGCTCGATGCGGTGACCAGCGGCGCGATGGTGCCGCCGCTCGCCTGCCCCAGCGCCGGATCGCGGAACTGCGCCGCGGCGGGCCACGGCGCCAGGCTCATCAGGGCGACCAGTAACGCCACGATCAGGTGGCGGGCGTCATGCTGGCGCCGGGCGCCACGCGACATCGGACCTCGTTCCATGGGTGCCCCTCGTCTCATTCGCCGGAAATGACCGATCCGGCGCGTCGGTTCAGCTGAATCCCGAACGTAGGTTGGACGCCGGAGAACCGCATCTGGTTCCGGATGGGCTGGACGACCGCCACCGGTTCCCGCTGTCCCCTGCAGCACAGCATGGGCATCACGCATATGGCGCCGCAGGCTGCGCGACAATCTCCGGCAATCACAGCTATTCGCGGCGGCGCATCAGTCCCATCATCGCAGGCGGTCGTGAAGAAGCTGTGAAGATCAGACGGGATGCCTGCAACCGGCCACCAGTGCAGACGACCAGCGCGGCCGACGCGCAAGCAGCCACCGCGCCCGCCCGTGATCGGTCGGCGGCGGCGTGGGCAGTGCCCGGCACGCTGCGCAGTGCCACCACACCAGCGCCGCGGTCCCGCCCGGCGTGCACCAGCCGTGCAGGCATGCAGCACGCCATCGGGCGGCGTGCGCGCGTGGTATACTGTGGCATGCATCTGACGTTCCTTGGCACCGGCACCTCGATGGGCGTGCCGATGATCGGCTGCCGATGCGACGTCTGTCGCTCGCCCGATCCCCACAACCGGCGGCTGCGCACCTCGGCGCTGGTCGAGGTGGGTGGGATGCGCCTGCTGATCGACGCCGGCCCCGACCTGCGGCAGCAGGCGCTGAGCGCCGGGATCGGGCACGTCGATGCGGTGCTGCTGACGCATGCCCACGCCGACCACATCGCCGGCATCGACGACCTGCGGCCGTTGAACTTCGCGCGCCGCGGCCACATCCCGCTGTACGGCAGCCGGCACACGCTGGCCGCCATCCGCGAGCGGTTCGCCTACGCCTTCGACCCCGCGTCGTCGCAGGGCTCGACGCGCCCGGCGCTGACGCTCATCGAGTGTGACACCGAACCGTTCCGCATCGGCGCCGCCGAGATCGTGCCCGTCGAGGTCGAGCACGGCGGATGGACGATCCACGGCTTCCGCATCGGCGCCCTGGGATACGTCACCGACGCCAGCGCCGTGAGCGAGGCGACCATCGCCCGCCTGCGTGGCGTCGACACGCTGGTCCTCAACGCCCTGCGCCACGAGCCGCATCCCAACCACCTGAGCATCGCCCAGGCGCAGGCGCTGGTCGCGCGCATCGCACCGCGCCAGGCATGGCTGGTGCACCTCGGCCACGAAGTCGAGCACCAGCAGGTCAATGCCGACCTGCCGCCGCACATCCGCCTGGCGCACGACGGCCTGGTGGTCGAGGTTCGCGAGTGAGCCTGCGCATCGTGATCGACGCGCGGCTGAACGCCTATCGCGACGGCGGCATCCCACGCTACACCCGGCACCTGCTGGCCGCGCTCGCGGCGCACGCCCCCGACGCGACGTTCGTCAGCCTGCAGCATCGCCGCCAGCCGGCGCCGCTGGTCATCGCGCCGAACGTGCGACGCCAGCGCGCCTGGACGCCGCCGCACCACCGCCACGAGTGGCTGGCGCTGCCGCTCGAGCTCGCGCCGGTCGTGGCCGACGTCGCGCACTTTCCCGACACCGTGGCGCCGCCGTGGAGCACGATGCCGCGGGTCGTGACGATCCACGACCTCGCATTCCTGCGCTTCCCCGAGATCCTCGACGGTGCCGCCCGCACATTCTACGGGCGCGTCGCCGCCAGCGCCCGCGCCGCCGCGGCGGTGATCGCCGTCTCACATGCCACGCGGCGCGACATCATCGAACTGCTCGGCATTCCGGCCGGGCGCATCGTGGTGATTCACGAAGCGCCGGCGCTCGCGCCCGCCGCGCCACCGGCGCCAGTCGCCCGGCACACCTGCCAGATCGCCGGCGTCACCGTACAGGCCGACCGGTTCGCGCTCTTTGTCAGCACGCTCGAGCCACGCAAGAACCTGACGACGCTGCTGACAGCCCTGCAGCTGTGCCGCCAGCGCCACCCCGGCACGCGCATCCCGCTGGTCGTCGCCGGGGCGCGCGGCTGGCAGGAGGCCGCGATCTTCGCCCGGGTCGCCGAGCTGCAGCTTGAGGATCAGGTGCTGTTCTGCGGTGCGGTCGACGACGCCACGCTGCAGTGGCTGTACCAGCACTGCCGGATCTACTGCAATCCGTCGCGCTACGAGGGGTTCGGCCTGCCGTTGCTCGAGGCATTGCGCGCCGGTGCGGCATGCCTGGCCAGCGACACCTCGAGCCTGCCCGAGATCGGCGGCGCGGCGGCGCGCTACGTTCCGCCGCTCGACAGCGCCGCCTGGGCCGACGCGCTGGCCGACCTGTGGCACGACGAAGCGGCCCGGGCCACGCTCCGCGCCGCCGGGCCCCGCCGGGCCGCGCAATTCAGCTGGGAGCGCGCCGCACGCGCGACGTTCGCCGTCTATCGCCGGGCTGCCGCCGGGGCGCCGCCGCACGACGACGGCAGCGGCAGCGCCACGGCAGCGCACGACCCGCCGCTGTCCTCGGTCGCGGCCGGCCGCGACCACACTGCAGAGGGGTAGTCAGGTATGTCAATCACCCAGGATCGCTTCCGCCAGGCGCTGGGGCGTTTCGCCAGCGGCGTCACCGTCGTGACCACGCACGAGGCGGGGGTGCCGCTCGGGCTCACGGTCAGTTCATTCGCGTCGCTGTCGCTCGATCCGCCGCTGGTGCTGGTGGCCATCGACCGGCGCGTGCGTGCCAATGTGGTGATCGGCGAGACGGGCGCGTTCGCCGTGAACATCCTCACCGCGGCGCAGGAGTCGCTGTCACGCCAGTTTGCGACGCGCGAGATCGATCGCTTCGCCGGCGTGACCTGGCAGCCCGGCGCGGCGCTCGGCCTGCCGCTGCTCGATGGCGCGCTGGCACAGCTGGAATGCCGGCTGCACCAGACGCTCCCCGGCGGCGACCACACCATCTTCGTCGGCGAGGTCGTCGCCGCCGAGCTCGGCGACGCCGCGCCGCTGCTGTACTTCCGCAGCGCGTATCGCGGCCTGGCCTGATCCTCAGAGGCGCCGCAGCGCGAGGCGCAGGCCGAGCGCCGCCGCCAGGCCGATCAGCGCGCAGCTGATCCAGGGCAGCGCAGTCATGCCTGTGTCTTGCCCGATGCCGTACAGCCAGCCGCCGACGGTGTGGCCGATGCCGCCGCCGACCGCCAGCGCCAGCGCGTTCACGCCGAAGTACGATCCCAGCGCCGCCGGGTTGGCCAGATCGGCGGCGACGGTCTGCTGCGTCGGCGTCGCGAGCAGCGCGCCGAACGCGAACACCGCGACGCACAGCAGGAATGGGACGGTGTCGGTCGCCAGCGCCACTGCGCCGAGGCCGATGGCCATCAGCGCCATGCCCAGCGCCAGGATGCTGCCGGTCGCCAGCCGGCGGCTGGCCAGATTCATCGCCGGCACCTGCAGCGCGATGCTCATCACGGCGTTCAGCAGGTAGACCCAGCTCACCGCATCGTTGGTGCCGGTGATCGCCACGGCTGCGAGCGGCAGCGACAGCGTCAGCTGTACCCACATGAACCAGTATCCCATCAGCAGCGCCGTGAAGCCCATGAAGCGCCGGTCGCGCAGCGCCATGCCGATACCGCCGGTGAAGCCGCGGCGCTCGCTGGCGACCTGCACGTCGGGCATCAGGCCGATGGTCAGCAGCACCGCCAGCGCGAAACACGCCGCAGCCGCCAGCGCGACCCAGGCAAAATCCATGCGCAGCAGCAGCGCGCCGGCGAGCGGCCCGAGCGACATGCCCAGCCCGCGCACCACGCCGAGCCGCGCGAAGAAGCGCGGGCGGTCGGCGTCGGCGGTGAGCGCGGCGATCGCGGCGCTCGCGGGTGATTCGAACAGTGCGCCCCCCAGCGCTGCCAGCACGGCCGAGAGCCACAGCAGCGGCAGGGTGCCGGCGAACGCCATCGCGGCAAAGCTGACGGCACGGATGCTCATGCCGATGATGATCAGGCGCCGCGCGCCGATGCGGTCGGCCAGGGCGCCGCCGAACAGCGTCAGCCCCTGCTGCACGATCTGCCGTGTCGCCAGGACGCCACCGATGGCGGCAGCCTGCCAGCCCAGGCCATCGACGTAGTGGACCGAGATCAGCGGAATGACCATGAAGAACCCGCCCCACATCAGGAACGTGTCGCTCAGCATCACCAGCAGGCCGCGCTGTCGTGCGCGCGGATCGAGTGATGCGGCCGGAATCGGTGCCATGACGTGCGGCTCCTCTCGGATTCAGGACGGCGCGGAATGACGATGAAGAACCCGCCCCACATCAGGAACGTGTCGCTCAGCATCACCGGCAGGCCGCGCTGTCGTGCGCGCGGATCGGGCGATGCGGCCGGAATCGCTGCCATGCCGTGCGGCTCCTCTCGGATTCAGGACGGCGCGGAATGACGATGAAGCCGCCGCCCCACGCCAGGAAGCTGTCGGCAGCACCGGCGGGCCGCGCTGCCGGGCGCGCGGATCGGGCGATGCGGCCGGAATGCCATGCCATGCGGCTCCTCGCGGGTTCAGGACGGCGTGGTGGTATCATCGGACGGCCCGCTGCAGATCAGCGCGGCGGGCTGGCCGGCGACGCGGGTGAGCACCACGACGAGCGGCAGACCGCCGGCTGCGCCGCTGAGGTCGCGCGCCAGGGCATCGGTGTCGAGCGGCGAGCCGCGCTTCTTGACGGTCACCGCGCCGGCGCCGCGGGCGCGCAGCGCCTGCCGCAGCCGCTTCAGGCTGAACGGCGCCCATTCCAGGATGCGCCAGGCGCGCACGAACGGCGACGCCGGCGTGGCGTCGCCGGTCAGATAGGCGATCTGGGCATCAAGCTGGTGCGCACCGAGCCGGGCCGCGACGGTGGTCACCAGCCCCGCGCGGATCACCGCCGGGTCCGGCTCGAACAGCCACGCCCGCGGCGCACCCACCCGCGGCGGCGGTGGCGCGGCATCGTCCAGCGTCACTGCCTGGCCGGCGCGATCGAGCAGCGTCGCGCGGCGCCCCGGCCGCGACGCCTCGCCCGACCACAGCGTGGCTTCCTTGAGCGCGCCATCGAGCGAGACGAACTCGACCTCGCCGGCGAGGTCGGCGGGCAGGGCGGCCAGATCGCAGCCCGGCGCCACCTTGATGCCCAGCAGCGACACGCCCGGCCGCCAGCGGCGCGCCAGTTCGACCGGCGGATCGTATGCGGCATCGGCGTGCAGCCGCCGGCCGGCGCGCCGGCGCGCCGGGTCGTAGAAGATGCCGCCGAGCCGGGCGGGCAGGTCGTCCCGCGTCAGTTGGCACAGGTCCGCCTCGCGCAGGCTGGCATGTGCGTCCAGGCCACACACACGCAGGTTCTCGGCGGCCATCGCCAGGCGCAGCGGATCGCGATCGACCCCCAGCACCGGCGCGCGCGCCGCCAGCGCCAGCAGATCGCCACCGCAGCCGCACGCCAGATCGGCCACCGGCCCGAGCGCGGCGAGCCGCGCCGCCCGATGCCGCGCCACCGGCGCGCTGGACGCCTGCTCCAGCCCCTCGGCGGTGAAATACAGCTGCGCGGCCCGCTCGAAGCGCGCCGCGGCGCGCTGCCGCAGCCGTGCCTGCTGATAGACCGCCGCCGCCTGTCCGGCGCTGAGCGCGCGGCGCAGGCCGGCCAGCACCGTCAGTTGGGCGGCATCGCGCAGATCCGCCGCCATCGTCTGCTCCAGCCACCGCTGGCCGTCCGGCCCGAGCAGCCAGCGCCACGTCGCCTGATCCATGATCACCAGAACCTCGTGGCTCATCCACCGTGGGGCGGCCCGACCGGGCTTGTAGGCGCCGCGCGTGGCGCCGGCGCACGGCTCGCCAGCACCACGCCGGCGATGATCAGCGCCAGGCCGCCGATCTGGGCCGGGCCGACCGTCTCGCCGAGCAGCAGCACACCGTAGGCCAGTGCGAACGGCGGCAGCAGGTACGACACCAGGCTGCTGCGCACCGCGCCGACGCGGGCGATCAGCCAGTAGAACAGCAGATACGCCGCCGCGCTGCACAGCACCGCCAGGCCGGCGAGCGCCGCCAGCGCCGCCGGCGACGGCCAGACGGTCGGGAAGGCGCCGCTCAGCCACGCCAGCGGCATGATCACCAGCAGGCCGGCGATCTGCTGCCCGGTCGCCGGGATGAGCGGCGGCAGCCCGCGGAATGCGCGCTGACCGTAGATCCCGGTGATCGCATAGCAGGCCGCCGCCAGCACGATCGCTCCCTGGCCGGCCAGTGAGCCGGTCAGCCCCTGCCAGTCGACGTCGAGCGTCACCACCACGCCGGCGAAGCCGACGGCGACGCCGAGGATCTGCGTGATGCGCAGCGGCTCGCGCGCGATGGTGCGGGCGAACAGCGCCGAGAACAGCGGCGTGGCCGTGATCAGGATCGAGGCCAGCCCACTGCTGACGCTGCGCTGGCCCCAACTGATGAGCCAGAATGGAACGACCAGCCCGACGACGCCCATGAGCATCAGTTGCCGCCACAGCCGCGGGTCGCGTGGCAGGCGTGCGCCACGCAGCCGCATCACCAGCCACAGCAGCGCCGCGGCGCCGCCCAGGCGGATCGCCACCAGCGCCGCGGGCGTGACTTCGGCGACTGCGACGGCGTTGAACAGGAACGCGGCACCCCAGATGGCCGCCAGCAGCAGCAGCGCCGCCGTCGCACGTAATGGCATGGCATCCCCACCACCGGCATCCGCCGCGAGCACGCTGCCCGCGCCGAGGAGGGACGTCGATGCTGACCCACAATACCACGCGGCACGCGTTCTGCCAACCACGTGCACCACCGATGGTGCGGGCCATGATATGATGGCGCCAACCCGGCATCCCCGATGGCGTCACCGCACCCCCCGGGATCGCTGTACCGGCCCACATGCGATCGGCATGCGCCGGGGCAGCCGGATCTGTGCCGCCGCCTGGTGCCACGACGGTCCGGCCGAACGTGGCGGGAGGAGGGAACGCATGGACACACGACGGCCGCGGGGAGCATGGCGCCGCGGCGTTCTCATCGTGCTCGTCGCGCTGCTGCCCAGCCTGGCGCAGGCGGCCCCGACCATCGAGCCGGCAGCCGATGTGCCGGTCAACTGCAGCCAGCAGCGCCAGGACACCGGCCTGCCCAGCAACGTCGTCTATGATGCGAAGCGGTCCAATCGCACCTGGTACATCGCGACGCAGCGCGGACTGGCGGTCTCGACCGACGATGGCGCCACGTTCGTCGCCAGGACCCCCGCCGACGGTCTGGGCGGCCTCATCGTCCGCAACGTCGCCATTGCGGATGCCAGGACGGTCTACGCTGCGACGACCGGCGGGCTGAGCATCTCGACCGACGGCGGCACACGGTTCACCAACTATTCCCGCCGCGACGGGCTCGGCGGCAGCGTGGTCAGCGATATCGCTGTCTCGCGCACCGCGGTGTACGCCGCCACCGACGGCGGGTTGGGCATCATGCGCGCCGGCAGCACGCGCTTCGTCAACCGCACGACGCGCGATGGCCTGGGCAGCGACGCGGTGCGTGATGTCGCCCTCGGCGTCCAGGACGGCCTCACGCTGGTCTATGCCGCCACCACCGCCGGCCTGGGCATCTCACGCGATGGCGGCACCCGCTTCGTCAACCGCACGACGCGCGACGGCCTGGGCAGCGACGCGGTGCGGGCGGTCGCCGCGCGCGACGCGCTGGTCGTGGCGGGCACCGCACGTGGGCTCAGCATCTCGACCAACCGCGGGACGACCTTCCGCACCGTCACGGCCAGCGCCGGGCTGGGCGGCGACGATATCCGCGATGTGGCAATCACAGGTGTCCGCATCGGCAACCGCGACGTGACGCTGATCTGGGCCGCGACCGCCGGCGGTCTGGGGCTCTCGACCGATGGTGGCGTCAGGTTCATCAATCGCACGACGGCGCACGGCCTGGGCAGCAACGATATCAGCGGCATCGTCGCAGGGGGCTGGGAAGTGTGGGCGATGACGGCCAGCGGGATGAGCATCAGCCGCATCACTGATCTGGCGCAGCCGGTGTTCCTTCGGCGCATCACCACCGGCAACGGCCTGGGAAGCAACCGGGTCAATGACGTCTTCGTCAGCGGCAGGAACGTCTATGCCGCGACGGCCGGCGGGCTGGGCATCTCGACGAACGACGGGTTGCGCTTCGCCAACCGGCACAAGCAGAACAGCGGCCTCGGCAGCAATACCGTGAACAGCGTCGTCGCGATCGGCCGCGAGATCTACGCTGCCACCGCCGACGGCCTGAGCATCTCGACCGATGGCGGGCAACGCTTCGCGACCCGCCGCGTTGGCGATGGCCTGGGCAGCAACGTGGTGCATGATGTCCAGGTTGAGCGCGGGGTGGTGTACGCGGCGACGGCCGGCGGCCTGAGCATCTCGACCGACGGCGGCCGCCGGTTCGTCAACCGCACCACCAGCGCGGGCCTGGGCAGCAATCTGGTCGTTGCGGTGCTGGTGAGCGGCACGACCGTGTACGCCGGCACCGCTGCAGGTCTGGGCATCTCGACCGACGGCGGCGTGAGCTTTGTCAACCGGACGTTCACCTTCATCGGCATTCCACGGGGCGTCAGCGCCATCGCGCTCGACGGCAGCACGCTGTACGCTGCCACGATCGGCGGCGGTATCCGCCGCTCGACCGACGGCGGTGCCACGTTCACCGCGCTGCTCGATACCAATGGGCTCGCGAGCAATTTCACCTCCGATGTCGCGGTCTCCGCCGGTGTGCTGTACGTCGCCACGGCTGCAGGGGTCAATCTCTCCACCGATGACGGCCGGACGTTCCGCAGCATCCCGTCGCTGGTGACGGGCGGCGCCGACGCCCGTGGTGTCGCCGCCAGCGCCGGGAGGATCTTCATCGCGTCGGTGCCATTCAATGACTTCGACGGCGGGCTGGCGATCTGCCGTCTCATCTGAGCGGCGAGGAATGCCGCCGTCGGCGGGGCGGTGCGCAGTCTGGGGTGACGCCTACGCCAGCATTCCGTACGGGATGCGTGTGCCGGCCCGGCACCCCCGATGGCACCGCCGCAGCTCCCGGGGCCGCTGCACCGCCCGCATGCGATCGGCGCGCGCCGCGGCGGCCGGACATTCCGCCGCATGGCGCCGCTGGCGGTTGGACCATCCCGGAGCATCGCCGTCAGTGCCGGGAATAGCTTCGTCGGTGTGGACCGCCTGGCGGCCTGCCGCCTCATGTGGGCGGCGTGGCCCACGAGCATGCCATGGCCGCGCACCAGGCGCTCAGTCGCCCCAGAAACTCACCAGGCGGCCGGACGGATCGTACAGCAGCGCCGGATCGGACGCGCTGTTGTTCCAGATCGACGTGCCCGCTTCGCGCGCGATGACCGACTCGGCGCCCGGTGCCAGGCTGCCGCTGAGCGTCGCGTGGCGCTGGGCGCCGGTGGCGCTGCAGATCCACCAGCCATCGAGCGTGACGCTGCTGTCGCCGACGTTGCGGATCGTGACCGTCTCGCCGCGCTTGTCCAGCCCCACGATCGCGACCGGCGCATTCGGCGCCGTGGCGGCATCGCCGGGACACCCGTCGGACTGCGCGGGCGCGCCGGGGGCCGCGGCTGCCGGCGCATCGCCCTCGATGGCGGCGCGGCAGGCTTCGGGCGCCCACATGCCGGCAGCGGCATCGCGCGCCTGCGCCTCGGCGGCGCGGAACGCGTCGCGGTACGCATGCGGCGTGCGGAAGGTGTACTCGAACCCATAGCCGCGCGCGATGATCTCCTGGTTCACCAGCGTGCCATCGTCGAGCCGGACGTACCGCAGCCAGCGCCCGTAGCGGTCGACGGCATCCTGCGACGGATCGGTCTCGAGGATCACGGTGCGCCCCTGCACGAGCTCGCGCAGGAAGGCTGACGCCTCGCGGCCGTAGCATTCGACCGGCTTGGAGGGATGTACCGACTCGGGTGTGTCGACGCCGATCAGGCGGACCCGCACGGTGTCGCCGGCTACGGCTACATCGATGGTGTCGCCGTCGATCACCCGCGACACGGTGCCGGTGATCTGATCACCGGACACCGCGCTGTCCGGCGCCGCCGGCTCGGGCGTGGCGCTGGGCGCCGCCGGCTCGGGCGTGGCGCTGGGCGCCGCCGGCTCGGGCGTGGCGCTGGGCGCCGCCGGCTCGGGCGTGGCGCTGGG
>JAGWYG010000093.1 GCA_018969485.1 Chloroflexota bacterium | reverse complement strand
CGCCCCTTCGTGGCTTCGTGGCTTCGTGTGAGCCCGCCGCTCCCGCCCCTTCGTGGCTTCGTGGCTTCGTGTGAGCCCGTCTCCCGCCCCTTCGTGGCTTCGTGTGAGCGCATCACCAGCCACAGGGCCATGGCGCTCAATCGCGCCATAGCGGGCGGGTCAGGCACGTCGGCCCACCCTCGGCCTTGAACGAAATCTCCTCGCCGCGGTACGTCAGCACCTCGCACCCGGCGGCCTGTAACCGGCGTTGCGTCTCGGGATTGCCCTCCAGCATCAGGCAATGCCCCGGCTCAATCGCCAGCACGTTCGTCCCCATCGTATGAAACTCGCGCTCAGGCACATCGATCAGCGTGAAGCCGCGGGCCACGAGCAGATTCCAGAACGGCACGCTCATCAGCGGCGGATACACCACGGCGACGCGCTCGTCGACGATGCTGATCAGCGACAGCAGATGCAGGCAGGCGGCGGGCCCCGTGAAATACGGCAACTCGACCGGCACCACCGTGACGCCCTGCGGCGCCAGCGCCGCCTGCAACTGAGTGATGCCGGCATGGTTCGTCCGGAACCCCAGCCCGGCCGCCAGGGTATGGTCGTCCACCCACAGCAGGTCGCCGCCCTCGGCCAGCGCATCGCCGTCGAGCCGGGCCAGCAGCGGAATGCCGAGCGCCGCGAGCTGCTGCGCCATCGCCGCCTCCTCGCCACGGCGCAGCGGCTTGCCCATGCGCAGGATCACCGCGCCGGCCGCCGTCACCAGCGCCGGATCGAAGACGAAGATCGCATCAGCATGATCGGGCAGCGCGGCATCGTGCAGCAGCACCTCGACGCCGGCGCCGCGCAGCAGTGCCACCAGTGCATCATGCTCCTCGTGCGCGCGCGCCAGGTCCGGCTGGGACGTATAGTGCCAGCGCTGCGGGTCGGCGGCCCCGAACGCCGCATCGGGCCGACGCATCAGCACGCGCCGCAGGCGTGCCGTCATGCTCTGTGCGCCATAGGTTCGTGTCATCACGCCAGGTCCTTCCCCACTCGCTTCCGCCACGCCAGGGCTATTCGGCCGGCCAGATCGACGCCATCTGCCACGCATCGCAGGTCGTCAGCCAGGCATCGCCGCCAGCAGCGATCGGACAGATCGTCGTGCTGGTCGCCAGTGCCGGATAGACGCGCACCGCCATGAACACACGGTCGTTGGCGGTGATCTCGATCACCGAATGATCGATGAATATCGTGAGCGCGAGTGGCTCATGCGCTGCCAGCGCCAGCACCGCCGTCCGGCGCGTCGTCGGCGATTCCGCATCGAGGCTCGACTGCTTGCGATCCACCACCAGCATGCCGCTCGTCCGATCGTAGAAGATCAGGGTCTCCTCGGCGCCGTCGGGGCTGCGGCGCACCGCAAAGCCGGCCTGCTCGGCGTGGCGCACGTCGATGTTGGCGCGCAGCTCGATCTGATCGCCGGCGGCGGCCAGCGGTGCGCGCGCGCCAGCCTCGATCGCCAGTCCGGTGACATACCAGTGCTCGCGGCGCAGTTGCTGCAGCTCGGGCGCCGGCGTCTGCACCAGCGTGCCGTCCGGGCGCATGCTCAGCAGGCGCGGCAGGCTCATCGCCCCCGACCAGCCGGCAGCGCGCTGTGCCGCCACGCTGCGCTCTTCGGCCAGCCAGCCGAGCATGATCCGCCGGCCGGCGGCATCCACGAAGCTCTGCGGCGCATAGAAGCTGCCGCCCGGATCGACCTCGCCGCTGAACTCGGCCTCGAACCGGTGATCGGCATAGCGGCCGCTCAGATAGATCACCCGGCGGAATGGCAGCGGCGACACGATCAGGATGTGACGCCCCGCCAGCGCGAAGAAATCAGGGCATTCCCAGATCGTCCCGAGCGAGGGGTCGCCGCGCACCAGCGGGCCAAGGTACTCCCAGCGGCGCAGATCGTGCGAGCGGTACAGCGCCACACAGCCGACCTCGTCGCGGATCGTCGAGCCGATCCCCATGTACCACATGCCATCCTGCAGCCAGATGGTGTGATCGCGGAATTCGTTGGTGGCGTATTCGGCAGGTGGTGCGGCGATCACCGGATTGTCCGCGTCCTTCGTCCAGGTGTGCAGCGCATCATGGCTCACCGCGACGCAGGGGAGCTGGGCCGTGCCGCGCACGCCGGTATACACCAGCGTCGGCACGCCGTGGTCATCGACGGCACAGCCCGACCAGACGCCGTCCTGATCGGGGCCGCCGGGCGTGGGCGCCAGCGCGATCGGCTCGTGCTGCCAGTACACCAGGTCGCGGCTGGTGGCATGCCCCCAGTGCATCGTGGCATGGAACGCGCCGTGCGGATTGTACTGATAGAACAGGTGGAAGACACCACGCCAGTGGATCAGGCCATTCGGGTCGTTCATCCAGTTGGCCGCCGGCAGAAAGTGATATGCCGGCCGTTGGCGATCGTTGATCATCACATCCCCCTTGCTCTGGTCAGCCATCCGGATCAGCCGGTGCGGCGGGCGCGCCGACGCAGCACGGCGGCACGTTCGCGGCGGTAGGTGTGCCAGCCCAGCCACAGCAGCACCGGAATCAGCAGCGGCCACCACGGCCGCAGCATCAGCAGGTCATCACGGAAGCGCGTCAGCGCGCGCTCGGCCCACTGCGCCTCGCGCGAGCGCCCGATGTCCATCCATCACCTCCCACGTCGCTCACCAGGGCGGCGTCGGTGCGGCACGCACCGACGTCTCGGCATGATAGCTCACCAGCCCGAGCGGGCCGCCGCGGATGCGCCGCACCTGATGACGCCGTGCGACATCGACGGTGACCAGCGCTTCGTGGCGGGCACCGCTGAAATACGCCGCCAGCCCGGCGGCCTCGTTCAGCACCTGGGGTGCCGGCGCCCGCCCGGCCGCCTTGATCACCACGTGGGCGCCGGGGATATCGCGCGCATGCAGCCACACATCATCCGACGAGGCCAGGCGGAAGGTGACCTGATGGTTCTGCCCGGCGCTGCGCCCGACGTAGATCGTGGTGCCGTCGCTCGCCGCGACACGCAGCGGCGCCTGGCGCCGTCCCGCATCGCGACGGCGGCCGGGCGGCGTCACGTAGCCGGCATCGATCGCCTCGAGCATGATCGTCTCGATCTCATCGAAGCCGTCGGCGAGCTCAAGCAGCGCCAGCATCTCGTCGATCCCCGCCAGCTGCAGCTCGGCTTCGCGGAGCCGTTCGGGCACACCCGCGAGCGCGCTGCGCAGCCGCTCGTAGTGACGGAAGCGCTCGCGCGCCGCGTCGGTCGGCGTGCGCGCCGCACCGAGATCGATGGTGCGTTCCTCGACGGTGAGCGTATGCTGGCCTGGCGCGATCGTGTGCAGGTAGGCGAAGATCATCTCGCCCTCCCAGCGCAGCCGATCCATGTCGCGGGTGCGCTCGAGCTCGCCCGCCAGCGCCTGGCGGCGGCGCGCGGCGCGCTCGCGGCGCTCGCCGAGCTGGGCGCGCAGGGCATCGCGGCGCTGCTGGTGGTTGGTCAGGCGCTCATGGGCGTCGTAGAAGCGCTCCAGCGTGGCGCTCATCGCGTCGGCGGCGCGCCAGCCCGCGAGATGCGTCAGCGCATACGGCGCAAACGCCACGATCGCCGCCTCGCGCATGACCAGCGACGGCTGGGGTGGCGCCTCGAACAGCCCGCGCAGCGCCGCCGCCAGCGCCGGCCAGGGATCCGCCACGCCAGCCGTATCGGCCCGGCCCAGCGCCCGAACGACCACCTCGCGCGCGGCCAGCGGCGAGAGCCCGCGGTAGGCTGCCACCAGGGCCTTCGCCAGATCGCCGGTCGCACACGCCGCCGCCACCCCATCGGCAGTCGCGTGCCGTGGGTCACGTTTGGCCTGCGCCGGCGGCGATTCATATGGCTCGTGGGGCAGCAGCGGCCGGCGGCTCAGTGCCGGCGGCACGCGCCGGACGCAGTCGAGGATGATGTTGGCGTCGTTCACCAGCACGATATTGCTGCGCTGTTCCATCACCTCGATGATCAGCTCGGTGCGCACGATCTCGGCATCCTCGTCGGGCGCTTCCTCCTGGTTGCGCATCTCGCCCCGTCGGGCTATACTGATGGTCACGATACGCTCCAGCGCTGGCTGTGTCACTGCGGTGATCACGCCTCCGACGAGGTATTTGCGCAGCAGCAGCAGCAGCGGCGTTTCGTTACCCACGCCGCGCGAGGGCTTGGCGGCGCTGAGATGGATGCGCGCATGGCGGGGGTGCGCCGAGAGGATCACATGGCTGCGCCGATGCGCCGCGTAGACCTCGAGCGCGATGCTGAGCCGGCTCGGGATCGTGACGCGCTGGATGCGTCCGCCGACGATGCCGGCGAGTTCGGCGACGACCGCCGAGATCGTCAGTGCGTCGACATACATGGGAGGGCTCCTCGGTGCAGGGCGGTGGGCACGGTCATTCCCGGCAGTATAGCATGCATCCCCGGAGATGAGCAGCAGCATGGTCACTGTGGCGCGCAATCCGCTTCTCGATGGTCAGCCCCCGCATCCGTCACTCATCGTCCTCTCCGGCCCGTCAGGTGTCGGCAAGGATTCGCTCCTGATGCGCATGCGCGAGCTCGGCTTCGCGTTCCACTTCGTGGTGACGGCTACCAGCCGGCCGATCCGGCCGGGCGAGCGCGACGGCTTCGACTATCACTTCGTCACGCCGGCGCAGTTCGAGGCGATGATCGCCGATGACGAACTACTCGAGTGGGCGCTGGTCTATGGGCATTACAAAGGCATCCCCAAGCGCGAGATCCGTCAGGCGCTCGCCAGTGGCCGCGACGTCATCCTGCGCATCGATGTCCAGGGCGCCGCGACCATTCGCCGCCTGGTGCACGGTGCCACCACCATCTTCGTCGCGCCGGGCAGCTTCGCCGAGCTAGCCAATCGGCTGCGCTGGCGCCGGTCCGAATCCGACGACGAGATTGAGCGGCGGCTCGCGGCGGCCGCCCGCGAGATGCAGGCGGTCGAAGATTTCGACTATGTCGTGATCAACCGCGAGGATCGGCTCGACGAGGCCGCCGGACAGATCCGCTCGATCGTCACCGCCCAGAAACATCTGGTCCAGCCACGCCGGGTCGAGCTGTGACGCGGTGATGCCGGCGCACGGAGGTGTTCCATGCTCAAACAGCGGCTCCAGGACGATCTGAAGGTGGCATTGCGCGCCGGCGACCGGCAGCGCGTCGAGGTGATCCGCATGGCGCTGGCCGCGCTGCAGCAGGTGGTGCAGGCCGAACGCAAGGCGCGCTACGATGCGGCGGTGGCTGCCGGCGGCGCGGCGGCCGTCGGCGAGATTGAGCTGAGCGATGCGATGGTTCAGGATACGCTCACGCGCGAGGTGAAACGGCGCCGCGAATCGGCGGAGCTGTTCCGTGCCGGTGGGCGCGTCGATCTCGCCACGCAGGAGGAGGCCGAGATTGTGGTGCTCGAGGCGTATCTGCCGCGCCAGCTCACCGCCGACGAACTGCGCCCGCTGGTGGCTGCGGTGATCGCCGAGCTCGGCGCCGCCGGACCGGGCGATACCGGCCGCGTGATGCCACGGCTGATGCAGCAGTTCAAGGGGCAGGCCGAGGGCCGCCTGATCAATCAGGTGGCGCGCGAATTGTTGAATCGCCAGTGAGCGGCGTGACGTCGGCACCACCGGGTACGACGGCGGCGCTGCCCACGCTGCCACGCGCCACGGCGCCAGCGACGCGGCGCTGGTGGCGCCTCGGTGTGGTCGGTGGCATCCTCTGGCTGGCGCTGTGGGCGATTCTCACCGTGCGCGTGCCGCTCGGCCCCCGCATCGAGCCGGGCCAGCCGAGCCCGCTGGCCGTGCAGGCCAGCCGCACGGTGACCTACGTCAGCATCTGGCGTACCGAGCAGGAGCGCTCGCGCGCCGAGCACGATCCCGCGATCCTGGTCTATCAGCGTGATCCGACGGTGCCGGTGCAGCAACGATTGCACCTGCTCAATCTGCTCCAGGCGATCGCACAGATCCGCGATGATCCGGGCCTCGATGCGGCGACGGCGAGCGCCAGCCTGGCAGCGCTCTCCGATCAGACCGTCACCGTCGCGCCCGAGACCAGCCTGCTGCTGGCGACGCTGCCCGACGAAACCTGGGACGTGGTGCGGCGTGCCGCGATCGAGCTCTACGATCGGGCGATGAGCACCAGCGGCTATAGCATCACCGAGGACGAGCTCGTCGAGATTCGCGAGCGCTCGCTGCCGTACTGGGCGTCGCTCGCCGGCGACGAGCAGAGCCGCCCGTTGATCCTGTGGCTCTCCGGCGCATTCCTCAAGGCCAATCACGTCCTCGATGGCGCGGCGACCACCCGCGCGCGCGAACAGGCACGGGCTGCCGTCGAGCCGGTCACGGTGCGGATTCTGCAGGGCGAAAGCATCGTCCGCGAAGGTGATGTGGTCACGACTGATGTCGAGGAGAAGCTGCGGGCCATTGATGCGCTTCAGCTCACGCCGTCGTGGTCGACGGTGCTGGGGCACGGCTTGATCGCCGCGATCGTCGCGGCATTATTCACGAGTTATGTCGCCCTAGCCCAGCCACCAGTCTGGCACGATGACCGGACGCTGCTGCTGACGGTGGGATTACTGCTGGGGACCGTGCTGACCGGGCGCTGGCTGACGCCGCTCGGGCCGTCGTGGGCGGCGGCATTCCCGCTGGCGACGATTGCGCTCCTCAATGCGGCGTTGTTTCGCCGCAGCGCCGGCATCATCGTGGCGGTGCTGTCGAGCCTGTTCGTGGCATTTCTGGCCGACGGGCAGCTCTCGAGCGCAGTTGCGTATCTGGTGGGGGGAGTTGCCGGCATCTTCGCGCTGCGGCGCGGCGAGCGCTCGCTACATTTCGTCGTCGCCGGGCTGGCTGTCGCCGGCGCGATGGTGGTGGTGCGGACTGCCTTCACGCTGATCACGGCCGGGCAACTGGACGCCGCCGCGCTGGTGCGCATCAGTGCGCTCGGCGCACTCAACGGCGCGCTCTCGGCGGTGTTGGCGCTGGGCCTGTACCACATCATCGGCCATATCTCCGGAATGACCACGCCGCTGCGGCTGATGGAACTGGCGCACCCGGCGCAGCCGCTGCTGCGCCGGCTCATCCGCGAAGCGCCCGGCACCTATGCTCACAGCGTGGCCGTCGGCAACCTTGCCGAGAGCGCGGCCGAGGCGATTGGCGCCGATGCCCTGCTGCTGCGCGTCGGATCGTATTATCACGACATCGGCAAGCTGATGCAGCCGTACTTCTTCAGTGACAACCAGAGCGATGGTACCAATCCGCACCAACTGCTGGCACCCGATGCCAGCGCGGCGGTCATCATCGGCCATGTGAGCGCTGGTGAGCGCATGGCGCGTGCTGCGGGGCTGCCGGAACCGATCGTCGACCTGATCTGCACCCATCACGGTTCGGGAATGATCAAGCACTTCTACCACCTGGCGCTCGCCGCCGATCCGACGGTCGATGCGGCGCGCTTCTCGTACCCCGGGCCGCGGCCACGCACCCGCGAAGAAGGCATCCTGATGCTGGCTGATACCGTCGAGGCGACGGTGCGCTCGAAAGTGCAGCATGGCCGCGTCGTCGCCACGCGCGATCGCGTCGGTGGCGATGGTGGCCAGACGCTCGATGATCTGGTGGAGTCGATCTTTGCCGAGCGTCTCGCCGGCGGCCAGCTTGATCAGTGCGCGCTGACGCTCGCGGATGTGCAGGCGATCAGGCGCGCGTTTCTCGTCACGCTTCATGGCATCTACCATCCACGCGTCGAATATGCCCCGGCACCGGTGAGCGGTTCTGCCGGTGGCGCCAGTTGAGGTGAGCCAGCTGATGCTCGACATCGAGATCCGGATCGACGATGCGTTCGCTGCTGCCGTGTCGCCAGATCTCATCGAACGTGCGATCGCCGCCACGCTTCACGCCGAAGGCGTACGCCATGCCTGCGGCGTGAGCGTCCTGGTCAGCGATGACGCCATGCTGCAGTCGCTGAACCACGAGTATCGCGGCATCGATGCGCCGACAGACGTGCTGTCATTTGCCGAGGAGGCTGCCGGTTTCGTGCTGCCGCCCGGCATGCCCCGGCCGCTCGGCGAGCTGGCGATCTCGTACGAGCGCGTGCTGGCGCAGGCGGCCGAGTATGGCCACACGCCGGATCGCGAGCTGGCGTTTCTCACCGTCCACGGAACCCTGCATCTGCTCGGCTACGATCACGAGCGCGGCGCTGCCGACGATGCCGCGATGCGCGCGCGCCAGCGCCTGATCATGGGGCAGCTGGGTCTCGGACGCGATGACGACCCCGGAGCCGGCGATGTCGCGTGAGCCGCGCCGCCGACGTCCGCCGGGCGAGCATCCGCCACTCCGGCGGGCGCCGACGTTTCTGCGCTCGCTGGGATATGCGCTCGACGGCATCGGCTACCTGTTTCGCACCCAGCGCAACGCCCAGATCCACGCCGTCGCGGCGGCGCTGGTGCTCGCCGCCGCCTGGCTGTTCGGCATCAGCGCGCTGGAATGGCTGGCGCTGCTCGCCGCAATCACCGTCGTCATCGTCGCCGAGGGCCTCAACACGGCCGTCGAGGCTGTCGTCGACCTGGTGTCGCCCGACTATCATCAGCGCGCGCGTCATGCCAAGGACGTCGCTGCGGGTGCGGTGCTGCTGGCCGCGGCCGGCGCGGCTGCCATCGGGGCGCTGGTGTTTGTGCCGCGCGTGTGGCAGCTGGTGCTGCGATGAAGATCGCGATCCTGGCACCGTATGCGCCGTATCCGCCACACGGTGGCGGCACGATGCGCATCTACCAGATCGTCCGCAGCCTCGCCGCCGGCCACGAGGTGACGCTGGTCAGCTTCGCGGCCGATCATGCGGCCGCGCGGTCGCTGGCGATCCTCGAGGCGTGCTGCCGCGTCGTGCCGGTGATCGGCCCGCCCCCGCGCAGCCTGGCGCGTCGCGCGGCGGGGCTGGCGTTCAGCCTGGCCCCCGACATGGCGCTGCGCAACCGCTCGGCGAGCTACCGGCGCGCCCTCGACGAGGTGCTGGCGCGCGAGCCGTTCGATGTCGTGCTCGCCGAGAGCATCGAGATGGCCGGGTATCTGGCGCAGGCCGCCCGACGCACGCCGCGCCCGCGGCTCGTCCTCGACCAGTTCAATGCCGAGTATGTGCTCCAGCGCCGAACGGCCATCAACAGCCTGCGCACGGCGCTGACGGGCGGGCGCTCGCGGCTGCGCGAGCTCGCCGGCGGCGCATACTCGGTGCTGCAGTGGGCCAGGCTGGTACGCTACGAGCGGGCGGTGCTGGCGCGTTGTGATCTGGTGGCCGTCGTCTCGGCCGAAGACCGCGCAGCGCTGGCGCGATTGGCCGGCCACGAGCGCTTCACCGTGGTGCCCAACGGGGTCGATGCGGCGTACTTCAGCCGTACCGCCCTGCCGGTCGTCCCCCCTGCCGAACCGGCGACGCTGGTGTTCAGCGGCACGCTCGATTACCGGCCGAACGTCGATGCGCTGGCATGGTTCTGCGGCGAACCATTCGAGCGGATCCGCCGACAATTCCCCGACGTCCGTCTGCTGGCCGTCGGTCGCCGCCCGGCGCCCGCCCTCACCGCGCTGGCGCGCGCCGGCCGCCTGGAGCTCACCGGCGAACTGGCCGATGTCCGCCCGGCGCTGTGCTCCGCTGCGGTGTATGTCGTGCCGATGCGCGTCGGTGGCGGCATGCGCCTGAAAGTCCTCGAGGCGCTGTCGCTGGAACTCCCCGTCGTGAGCACCAGCCTCGGCATCGAGGGGGTCGCCGAGTTGGCCCACGATGTACACTGCCTCGTCGCCGATGCTGCCGATACGTTTGCGAATGCGGTGATCACGCTGCTGCATGATCGCGAGCGTGCGATGCGGCTGGCGCGCGCCGGGCGCACGCTGGTGGCCGAGCGCTACGACTGGTCCGCGATCATGCCGGCATTTGCGCGACAGCTCGCTGAGTGACGATGCCCGACCGCTGAGCTTCGACCGGGTCGTCGACGCGGCGGCTCCTGACGGCATGCCAGCGCCGACGGGCAACTCCCCGGTTCGCCAGCAGCACGCATCCGCACGTGGCATGCCCTGCCTGCCTGGTGTGCTACCGTGCCGGTATCGGCAGCACGTACTCGTCGGATATGTGTGCACATTGCTGGTACCGACCGGAGATATCATTCGGTATATTGTCGAAGCTGGCGTATCGCTCGATCTGCGCATGTTGCGTCAGAACAATGATTGTAGCGCGACGTCAGTCTATGCCACACCAGCGCTGTCTCATAGAACGGGCATGCTCGCACACCGCATTTGCACGTTATGCGCATTTCGTGTATGATGCGGCGTGAGGCAGTTGCAGTGCAGCGCCTCGCAGGACCGTTCGCCTGGCATCGGCGTGGTCATGTTTGACGGCGGCGCCTTCGTAGCAGCGCTGTCACAGCGTAGGTGTACGAGCGGATGTCATAGGCAGCGTTCGGTTGGTCAGCAGAACGTACTGGGAGGTTCACACATGCCAACGTTTCGCAAGTTGAGCGCAGACGAGGTCGCCCGCATCGAGCGACGCGGCAAGAGCCAGCGACGGCTGGTCGAGGAGCAGTACGATTCCTACCTCGGGGGCTTCGAGGTCGGCGAGTATGGCGATGTCGAGATCGAGAGCAGCGAGAAGCGCCTGACGGTGCGCAATCGGCTGCGGGCTGCCGCACGGCGGCGGGGGGTCGCCATCTCGTTCCTGCGGGTTCGCGGTCAGATGCTGCGCTTCTTCGTCGCGGCTCCGGCCGAGGACAAGGCTGCTCCGGCGCGGCGCGGTCGTGGTCGCTCCAAGCGCAGCGCGTGACTGGCGATCGATCCGTGGCGTGCGCCCGCACGTCACGATCGATCCGGAGGCTTCGCATCGCGGTTGCACCGCTCGTCCCACCATCTCACGGGCGGTGCGCGACGATGGAACCCGCCGCGGGTTTCATCGTGCGTGATGCAGTTTGCACACAGCATTCCGAGCACTTCATAGCATGTCCCCAGCCACCAATCCCCCCTCCGGGGGGCTGTGCTATACTCTGGCGCGGATCACCACGCACCAGCAAGGGGATGTATGCGAATCTTCAAGGCCAAGGCACCGATGCGGATCGGATTCTTCGGTGGCGGCACCGACGTCAGCCCATACGCCGAGGAGCACGGTGGTCGCGTCTTGAACTGCACCATCGACAAATACGTTCGCTGCATGCTGCGCCCGCACGACTCCGACGGCGTCGTCATTCGCTCGCTCGATCTCGAGGCGGTCAGCCGCAATGTCACCGGGCGATGGGACGGCCGGCTGGGCCTGCCGCAGGCGGTGCTCGACGCGATGCCGGCGGCCCAGGGCGTCGAGATCACGATGTTCTCGGATGTGCCACCCGGGAGCGGTCTCGGCTCATCCTCGGCGCTGGTCGTGAGCATGCTGAAGCTGCTCGCGACCGCGTACCATCTGCCGCTGGATCGCCACGAACTCGCCGAGCTGGCGTATCGCATCGAACGGATCGATCTCGGCATTCCCGGCGGGCGACAGGATCAGTACGCCGCAGCCTTCGGCGGCATGTCGGTCTATCATTTCCGGCGCGAGGGCGTGATCGTCGAGCCGGTGCTCACCGACGCGTCGGCGCTGCTCGAGCTGGAGAGCTGCCTGCTGATCGGCTATATCGGCAGCCGCAAGCTGCTCACCGAGCACCTCGTCGAGGATCAGGTGCGGCGGCTGCGCGACGGCGATACGCTGCGCTATCACGACGAGACCCGCGCATTCGTCGACGAAGCGGTCAAACTATTGCGGCGCAATCGCATCGCCGACTTCGGCCGGCTGCTGCACGACGCCTGGGAAGTGAAGAAGGCGTTCTCGCCGTACATCGCACCGCCCGAAGTCGAGACCATCTACGCCGAGGCGCGGCGGCACGGCGCCTGGGGCGGCAAGATCACCGGCGCCGGCGGTGGCGGATTCATGGTCTTCGCCTGCCCATTCGAGCGGCGCCTCGAGCTCGAGCGGCTGTTGACCAGCCTGGGGGTCCAGATGCGCTCCTTCTCCTTCACGACCCAGGGTGTGCATGCCTGGAGCCTCGATGCCGACTGACGCCATGCCACGGATGCGCCGGATCTCCGTCGGCGATATTGAGCTCGCGGCCCACGACTGGGGCGGCCCGGCCGATGCACCGGGGCTCGTGCTGGTTCACGGGCTGGCGTCGAGCGCACAGATCTGGAGGCTCGTCGCACCGCGGCTGATCGATGGGTATCGGGTCGTGGCCATCGATCAGCGGGGCCATGGCATGTCCGACAAACCCGACCACGGCTACGATCTGGCGACGGCCGTGGCCGATGTGGGTGCGGCGTGCACGGCGCTGTTCGATGCCCCGCCGCATCTCGTCGGCCATTCGTGGGGTGCAAACGTCGTCCTGCAGCACGCGGCCGAATCACCATCGGCGTGTGCCAGCGTCGCGCTCATCGATGGCGCCATCGGCGACCTGGCGGCGCGGCTGACGCTGCCCGAGGCGCGCGAGCGCCTGGCGCCGCCGCGTCTCGCCGGCATGCCACGCCACGAGTTCCTCGCGCGGGTGCAGCAGCACTGGCCTGCCGCGATCTGGGGGGAGCCGATCGCCCAAGCGATCCTGGCGAATGTCGCCGTCGACGCCGATGACCGGATTGCGCCACATCTGACCTTCGAGCGGCACCTGCGGCTGGTCGAGGCGCTGTGGCACCAGCGCCCGACGCGCTGCTTCGGTCGGGTCACCGTTCCGCTGACGTTCGTCATCGCCGCGCCGACGGAACATGCCGGTACGGCGGCGATGGTACAGCAGCGTCGGGCGGCGGTTGCGGCGCTCCCCGCATTAGCGCCGCACGCCGACATTCACTGGCTGGCCGACACGCTCCACGATATTCCGCTCCACCGTCCGACGACGCTCGCCCGGCTCCTGTGCACCGCCGCAGAGCGCTGACCGCGCGGCGCAGTCATCCTTCGCGGGCGGGCGGCGCGTTCACGCGATTCATCGCCTGCGGCACACCCTCGCGCAGCACAGCGTCCAGCGCATCGGCAGCGCGTCCGGTGATGTCCGGCATGGCCGCCTCTTCGTCACGGCTGAAGCGTGCCAGCACGAAATCCGCCACATTCCACTGCGGTGGGCAGGCGCCGATGCCGACGCGCAGCCGCGGGACCTCGGTCGTGCCTAGCTGTCCGACCACCGAGCGCATGCCGTTATGGGTGCCGGCGCTGCCGCGTTCGCGCAGCCGCAGCGCGCCAAACGGCAGGTCGAGGTCGTCGTACACCACCACCAGCCTGGTCGCCGTCGCGACCCGATACCATTGCGCCAATCCGTGCACCGACTGCCCGCTGAGATTCATGAACGTCTGCGGCCGCGCCAGCACCACCCGCGCGCCGCCCACCACGCCCTCGGCGATGCGAGCCTCAGCGCGCTTGCCGCTGAACGTCAATCCATGGCGGCGGGCGAACTCGGCGACGCACCGAAAGCCGATGTTATGTCGTGTTGCCTGATAGGCCTCGCCAGGGTTCCCAAGACCAACGAACAGCCAGGTCGACATCGCTCATCCACCTCCTCCAGCAGCGCTCGTCGGCGGCAGCACGCGGGCAATCGCCGGCTCCAGCGGCAACGGCGGGCCGTCGTATGCCAGCCAGAGCAGAAACTCGACGTTGCCGGCCGGCCCGGTGATCGGCGAGCGGGTCAGGCCACGGCTGACGAGGCCCAGATCAGCTGCCACCGCCGCCACCGCGCGGATCACCTCGGCATGCACCCGTGGATCGCGCACCACACCACCGCGCCCGACGCGCGCGGCTCCCGCCTCGAACTGCGGCTTGACCAGCGCGACGAGCCAGGCCTCGGCGGTCAGCAGCCGCACCACCGCGGGCAGCACCAGCGCCAGCGAGATGAACGCGACATCGATCACCGCGCACTCGGCACGCGGGGCCGGGTCGTCCGCCTGTGGCGGAAGCGCGGCCAGGTAGCGGATGTTCGTGCGATCCAGCGCGACGACCCGCGGATCGTTGCGCAGCCGCCAATCCAGCAGGCCATAGCCGACGTCCACCGCATGCACCAGCCGCGCGCCGCGCTGCAGCAGCACATCGGTGAAACCGCCCGTCGACGCACCCACGTCCAGCGCATGCCTGCCCGTCGGATCCAGCCCGAAGGTCTCGAGCGCATGCGCCAGCTTGAAACCGCCGCGACTCGCATAGCGGGGCGACTCGCTGACCACCACCACCGCATCGCTGGCGACGAGGTCGCCGGCGCGCACCTGTGTTGAGTTGGCGACGCGCACCTGGCCGGCCATGATCAGCGCCTGTGCCCGCGTACGTGTCTCCGCCAATCCGCGCTGCACCAGCAGCTGATCGAGACGCACCCGCTGCCGCGACATCGACGCTCCGCTCAGGCCACGGCGCCGGCGGCGCGGAATGCCGCGATCGCCGCCGCATCATACCCCAGCTCGGCCAGAATATCATCGGTGTGCTGTCCGAGCGTCGGTGGCGGCGTGCGGACCGTCGCAGGCGTGGCCGACAGGCGATACGGCGGCCCGACGACCTGAATGGTGCCCGCCGTGGGATGCTCGAGGTGCTGCACCAACTCCAGCGCGGCGACCTGCGGGTCTTCGAAGGCGGCGCGCAGGTCGCGCACGGCGCCACACGGGATGCCCGACTGGTTCAGGCGTGCCACGACATCGGCGACCGTCAGCGCCGCGAACGATGGCGCGAGCAGTGCTGCCAGTTCCTCGCGGTGCGCCTGGCGCACGCGATTGGTCGCAAATCGCGGATCGTCGCGCAGCTCCGCACGATCGAGCGCCGCGCAGAAGCGCCGCCAGAGATCCTCGGTGCCCACCGCCAGGTTGAAGTAGCCATCGCTGGCGCGGAACACCCCATACGGCGCGATCGTCGGGTGCTGGTTGCCCGTCGCGCGGGGCGCCTCGCCGGTCGCGAACAACCGTGCCGCCTGGTAGGTCATGATCGCCAGCTGACCCTCGAGCAGCGAGGTGTCCACCCGCTGGCCCACGCCGCTCTGCTGCCGGTGGTAGAGCGCCGCAGCGATCGCGTAGGCGGCGAACATGCCCGCCATGATATCGGAGATCGCAATGCCGACCCGCATCGGCGGACCGTCGACCTCGCCCGTGATGCTCATGATGCCACCCAGCCCCTGCGCGATCTGGTCGTATGCGGCACGTTCGCGATCCGGCCCAACCGGGCCAAAGCCCGAGATCGAGCAATAGACGAGGCGGGGATTGCGTTCACGGCAAGCCTCGTAGCCGAACCCCAGCCGATCCAGCGTGCCCGGCACAAAGTTCTCCAGCAGCACATCAGCGCGGTCGATCAGCTGTCGCAGAATGCCGACCCCGTCCGGGTGCCGCAGATCGATCGCAATGCTCCGTTTGTTCCGGTTGACGCTCAGGAAGTAGGCGCTCTCGCCGCCCTGAAACGGCGGCCCCCAGGCGCGGGCGCTGTCGCCGACGCCAGGTTGTTCGACCTTGATCGTCGCCGCGCCCATATCGCCGAGCATCTGCGAGCAGTACGGTCCAGTGAGTGCCCGCGAAAGGTCGAGCACCATGAGTCCGGCGAACGGTCCAGTCATCGTATCTCCAGCCAGCAGCGCTGCACTTCAGTGTGCCTGGTAGTTCCGGCGCGTTCGCATTATATACGCGTTCGCCGGGCCCGTCGCACACCGGGCTCCCCGCCCCCCGCCTTCGTGTCTTCGTGGCTTCGTGTCTTCGTGTGAGCCCACCCCCCGCCTCCCGCCCCTTCGTGCCTTCGTGTCTTCGTGTGAGCCCACCCCCCCGT
>JAGWYG010000092.1 GCA_018969485.1 Chloroflexota bacterium | reverse complement strand
GGCGGCCGGCCGGCATCGCCATTGAGCCACGTCAGCCCGGAACACGCCTGGGCCAGCAGGTCCTGGCCCGGCCGATCGCGCCACGGCCCTTCCTCGCCATAGCCGGTGACGCTGGCGTAGACCAGCCGTGGGTTGAGCGCCAGGGCGGCCGGGGCGTCGAGCCCGAGGCGCGCCATCACGCCGGGGCGGAAGTTCTGGATCAGCACGTCGGCATGGCCGATCAGGCGGCGCACGCGGGCCAGATCGGCCGGCTGCTTCAGATCGACGGCGACGCTCTGCTTGTTGCGGTTGATCGAATGGAACAGCGTGCTCTCGCCATCGAGCGCCAGGTCGCTGATGTACAGCTGCCGCGCCAGGTCGCCGACGCCGGGGCGCTCGAGCTTGATCACCCGCGCGCCGAGATCGGCGAGGCGCAGGGCGCACGACGGCCCGGCGAGGAACTGGCTGAAATCGAGGACCAGCAGGCCGTCGAGCGGGGCGACCGGATCAGTCATGATGCCCTCGCGATTCGCGATAGCGCGCGTCGAGCTGCTCCAGCACGCCGCGCGGCGCACCGCCGTCGCGCAGGTAGCGCTGCACCAGCGGGCCACCGTGATCCTGCAGATGCAAGTAGCCGGCGTACCGTGGCCGCACGTGTGCCGCGTCGAGCGTCGCCAGCGTGCCGCCGAAGAATCCGCCGCACCAGCCATCGACCGCCGGATCGAGCCAGGCGCTGCGATGGCCGGGCTGGCCGCCCGCGGCGACGTAGATCCCCCGCTGGGTGGCCGGGTCGGCGACGAACCGGGCATAGTCGAGCGCGACGTCGCGCGCTGCGGTCGTCGCGGCGACGGCGAGGCCGGTGCCGCCGAGCGTGGAGCGCAGCGGGGTGCCGTCGTCGAGGGTGACCAGCCCGCCGAAGCGCAGGCGATGGGGCGCGTAGCCGGCGCGGGCATAGTTGGAGTAGCCGTAGGCGAACGGACAGTACGCCAGCCGGTCGCCGGCCGCGAGCGCCTCGTAGGTGGCGATCGGGTTACGCGTCAGGCAGGCCGGATCGCAGGCGCAGACCAGCTCGCGCAGCAGTTCCAGGGCGGTGGCGCCGTGCTCGTGCGCGACGAACACCGCGGGATCGGCGGCGAGCTCGCCGCCGAGCGCGGTGCACAGCATGAAGAAGTGCATCAGGCTGTCGATGGGGATCGCCGGCAGCGCGACATGGCCACGCCGCGCCAGGTGCAGCACCTCGTCCCAGCGCGCCGGCGGCTCGTCCAGCAGATCGGCGCGCCAGGCGCTCACCGGCGTGGCGGCATCGATCGGCAGCGCCCACAGATGGCCGCCCATCTCGTAGCTCGCATACGATGCGCCGACGCTGTTGGCCGCCTGATCGGCCAGGAACGACGCCGGCAGCCAGCGGTCGAGCGGCAGCAGCACCGGGTGGCGCGCCGCATAGCCGACGAACGGATGATCGATGACCAGCAGGTCGAACTGGCCGGCCAGCTGTTCGATCGGCTGGTCGCCGAATGCCTGCAGCGAGCGGGTGTGCCATTCGATCTGCACCGTCGGGTGCAGCTCGCGATACCGCTGGGCCGTCGCCAGCAGCGGCAGCATGCCCCGGGTGTGATCCCACGCGATTCCGCGCACGCGAATCTGCGCCATCGTCCCTCCTCAGTCGGCGGGCGCCTGCATCCAGCGCCGCAATCCCTCGGTCGTCTGATGCACCTTGTAGCGCACCAGCGCCGCCAGCGACTCGCCGTCGCGCCGCCGGCAGGCCTGCACGATCGCCCGGTCTTCGAACGCCGCCTCGGTCATGCGTTCGGGTGCGAGGCGCAGCTGAAGCCGGCGGTAGCGCTCGCTCTGGTCCCACAGCTGATGCAGCGTCTGCAGCAGCAGGCGCCGCCCGGTGGCCTGGTAGATGGTGAAGTGCAGCGTGCGGGTGTGCGCCAGAAACGCGGCGACGTCGCCGCCGCCGGCGCTCACGGAGCAGGCCGCCAGCGCCGCGTCGAGCGCCGCCAGCGCCGGAGCATGCATCTGCGGCGCTGCATCGCGCGCCGCCTGCTCCTCGAGGACCTCGCGCATGCGGTAGATGTCGAGCATCTCGTCGAGCGACAGGGCGCTCACGAATGCGCCGCGGTGCGGGATGAGCCGCACCAGGCCGCCCGCCTGCAGCCGCGCCAGCGCCTCGCGCACCGGCACGACGCTCACGCCCAGCTGCCGCGCCAGCTCGCCCTGGTCGATCCGCGCCTCGGGCGCCAGCTCGCCGGCGATCACGAGCTCCCGCAGCCGATTGGTCACCTGGTCGGTGATCGTGCGTACCATCGCCGCCTCGTGTGCTGCGTTGGATGTCGTCGCGTATCTTATATAATTTATCATTCCTGCTGTCAAGCCGTGCCGGCGCGCAGGCGGGCGCCGTCGACGTTCCCGAAGGGCGCGCCTACCGGGGCCAAGGCCGCCGACGCGGCCTGCCACATGGCCTGCGCAGTCGGGCTGTGCTGCGACGGCGCCGAGGGGTTTCCCCGACGGCCTCTCACCATCACCTGCACAGAGGGCTGCGCTGGAGCCGAGAGGTTTCCCCCGACGGCGCGGCCTGCCCGAGCGGTCGGATCATGGCCATTGATGAGAGGTATCTCAACAATGGTCGATACAGCCACAATCGATCGTGACGATTTCGTGTATACTCTGCACCATCGTCCTGTCCGGGAGGCGCCATGGCTCGGCAGTCTTCGCGTCTGATCCGCACCACCCTGTGCTGGCTCGTCCTGCTCACCTTCGCCGCCGGCTGTAGCCAGGCCGCGCCGCTCGGCGTCACGACGCCAGCCCCCACTGCGACACCGGCCGCTGCGCCGATCGCCAGCGCGACGCCGGCCCCCACTGCGACGCCGGTCGCGACGCCGGCCCCCACTGCGACGCCGGTCGCGACGCCAGCCCCCAGCGCGACGCCAGCCCCCAGCGCGACGCCAGCCCCCACTGCGACGCCGGTCGCGACGCCAGCCCCCAGCGCGACGCCGGTCGAACTGCTGCCCAAAGGCGACGCGCCAGAGCGCATCCCACTGCCACGCGATCCACTCGCGCTGCACCGCGCATTCCGCGATGCAGCGCCGATCGCGCCCATCGCGACGGCAGTGGTCGACATCGGCGCCGGCGAGCAGTTCTGGCTGCGCGATCCAGCCGAAACCACGCCGCGGCGCATCACCGCCATCCTGCGCTATCGCGGCCCAATCGTCGCGCTGTACGTCGACGCCACCAGCAGCGTGGACCAGGGCGCGCTCGAGCGTGCCGGCCAGCAATTCGAGCAGGAGATCTACCCGCGGATCCGTGCGATCTTCGGCGCCGAGCAGCGCCCCAGCGGCGCAACCGACCGCATCACCGTGCTGAATACGAATCTGCGCGGCGCCGGCGGGTACTTCTCGCCACAGGACTGGTTGCCAGCCGAGATCGACCGGTTCAGCAACCAGCGGGCGATGTTCGTCATCGGCATCAACTCCTACCCGATCGGCAGCGAGGGCTATCTGGCGACGCTGGCACACGAGTTTGTGCATATGATCGACTTCAGCAATCACCGGCGGCGGGCCGGCTGGCTCAGCGAGGGGCTCGCGATGCTGGGCGAGGAGCGTCTGGGCTTTCTGCAGCCGGGCGCCGAGGCGCGCTATTTCGCCGGCCCGCCGGTTCAGCTCACCAGCTGGTCGACCGATGCAGGTGCGGTGTCGGCGCACTATGCGGCGAGCCGGCTGTTCGTCCGCTACGTCGATCACCAGTATCTGCGCCAGCGCGGGCTGGATCCGCTGATGCAGGCTGATGCTGCCCCCGAGGCCGTGCTCGGCCGGCTCACCGGCCGGTGCTGCGATGACGCGCGTGCGTTCGCCGACCTGGTGGCCGATTGGGGTGTCGCCAACCTGCTCGACGATCCGACAATTGATGAGGGGCGCTATGCATACCCCGGGCTGGAGCGCACGGCGGTCCCGCTCGCGCCCGACAGCGCCGGCGCCCGGGCCGACGCCGCACCATTCGCGCCGCAGTACCATGGGCCGTGGGGTGGCGGCATGCTTGAGTTTCGCGGGGCGACCAGCGTCGCGCTCGGGCCGCCCGCCCGCGACACCACGCCGATCTGGTGGAGCCAGCGCGACGACCAGAGCACCAGCACGCTCACCGTGCCGCTCGCGCTCGGCGATGCGCCGGAGCTGCGCTTCGCCACGTGGTATGAGTTTGAGCCGGGCTATGACTATGGCTTCGTGAGCCTCTCGACCGACGGCGGCGCGCGCTGGGTGACGCTGGCAAGCGAGATCACGACCAGCGACGATCCTCACGGGCAGAACTATGGCGCTGGCGTCACCGGCGCCAGCGGTGGCTGGCGCGACGTCCGCGTCGATCTTGGCCAGTACGCCGGCCGGCAGGTCTTGCTGCGCTTCTGGGCGGTGACCGATGCGGCGCTGAATGGCGCCGGCTGGTTCATCGGCGACGTGCGCCTCGACGGGCGCAGCATCACCGCTGGCTGGCAGCCCCAGGGGTTCGTCGCCACGACGCTCGATCAGCCGCAACGCTGGACGCTGCGCGTCATCCGGCGCCAGGCGGCGGCGACGCGCGTCGAGCCGGTCGATGTCGCCGCCGATGGTACCGCGCGCGTCAGCATCGCCGATGACGAGACGGTGGTGCTCATGGTGATGGCCAGCACGCCGGGGACGACGCGCAGCGCGCCGTACTGGCTGGCCGGCACGCCCGCGCGCTGACCGCTGCGCCGGGTGTGGTAGGATGCGCCGCAGCACCCGTTTCATCGGCGCGCGCCACGCGCGCCCGATCCAACTGCGAGGTCTGCCATGACTCGGCCGCTCCACATCCTGGTCTTCGGCGCACATCCCGACGACTGCGACATCACTGCCGGCGGCACCGCCGCGCGGTACTGCCGCCTCGGCCACCGCGTGCTGCTGGTGTCGGTCACCAATGGCGATGCCGGCCACCACGAGACGGGCGGCGCACGCCTGGCGCAGCGCCGGCGCGACGAGTTCGCCGCCGCCGCCGCCTGCATCGGCGCCGAGTCGCTGGTGCTCGACATCCACGATGGCGAACTGCTGCCGACGCTCGAGAACCGCCGGACGATCATCGAGGTCATTCGCCGCTTCGGGCCCGACTGCATCATGTCGCCGCGGCCGAACGACTATCACCCCGATCACCGCTATACCGCCCAGTTGATCCAGGACGCCGCCTACATGGTCACAGTGCCGAATGTCGCCGGCATGACGCCGCATCTGGCGCACAACCCGGTGATCGTGTATGTGTCGGATACGTTCCAGAAGCCGACGCCGTTTGCGCCCGATGTCGTCGTGCCGGTCGATGAGACGATCGAGGCCAAGATCGACATGCTCCACTGCCATACATCGCAGTTCTACGAGTGGCTGCCGTACAATGCCGGCACCCTCGACGAGGTGCCGGCCGGTGCGGTGGAACGCCGCGCCTGGCTGCAACAGCGGCTCGAGCAGCGCATGCGCCGCGACGCCGAACGGTTTCGCCACCTGCTCATCCGGCAGCATGGGCCGGCGGCCGTCCACGTGCGCTACGCCGAGGCCTTCGAGGGGTGTGAGTACGGCACGCCGCTGACGCCCGAGCGCATTCCGCAGCTGTTCCCGTTCTTCGATCGTTGACGACCGGCAACCCCGGCTTGCGGAACATACCCGCACGGGCTGGCGCGCTCCTGCTAGGATGACTGCGACGAACGAACGATGCACCGCGATGACGCCGGTCACGTCGCACCGTCAATGCCAATTGATCAGGAGGTGTCCAATGGCTGCCAGGATGGTCGACCAGCGTGGTGATGTTCTGATCCCTGACCCGCCGATCGCGCACCTGTTGTTCGCGACGACGCGCTTCGCCTGGCTCTGGGCGATCTTGCGGGTGTATCTCGGGTATACATGGCTGACGTCGGGCTGGGGCAAGGCCACCAATCCGGCCTGGGTCGAGACGGGCGAGGCGCTGAAGGGGTTCTGGACGCGGGCTGTCGCGATTCCGGCCGAGGGCGCAAAGCCGGTGATCGCGGTGGATTGGTATCGCGGCTTCATCCAGGCGCTGCTCGACAGCGGCAGCTACACCTGGTTCGCCAAACTGGTGGCGTACGGCGAGATCGCCATCGGCATCGCGCTGGTCATCGGCGCGTTCGTCGGCATCGCGGCGTTCTTCGGCGGGTTCATGAACTGGAACTTCATCATGGCGGGGACGGCGAGCACCAACGCCCTGCTGTTCACCATCGCGATCGTGCTGATGCTGGCGTGGAAGGTCGCGGGCTGGTATGGCGTCGATCGCTTCCTGCTGCCGCGGGTGGGTACGCCCTGGATGTGGGGCCACGAGCAGCAGCGCACCTGACCGGCGTGCATCCTGCAGTCGGAAGGGGGCGGAGCGCCAGCTTCGCCCCTTCGTCGTGTGGCCGCCGCGGTGCCGCGCCCGATGCGTCGGCGGGCGCTGCCCGCGTTCGGGGGTGGGTTGCCTGGAATCGCGCGGCGAGCCTGGCCAGCCACAGCGCATGGACGTGCGCTTGCCGCATCAGACGGCCGTATGCTGCGAACGGGCGTCGCCCGGCCCTGGTCACGCGTTCGGCGCGCGCGGCTGCCGGTTGCCCGGCATCGCCCGGCGTGCTAGCATGCGTCGGCGACCGCGGCAGCAGCAGGAGCAACCGGATGGAACCGACAGCACGCTGGACGATCGATCAGACGATGGCCTACATGCAGCTCGACGACCTGCAGGTGAGCTCGCGCGGCGCGCTCGCATTCGTCGCCAGCCCGGTCGCCGCCGAGGGGCAGCAGCCGCTGCCACGCCAGATCTGGCGCGCCGGCTCCGGCGCCGCCGCCACGTGCGTCAGCGATCCGGCACAGCGCGACTGGTGCCCGCGCTGGTCGCCCGATGGCGCCACGCTGGCGTTCGTCTCGGATCGCAGCGGCGCGGCACAGATCATGCTCGACGATGGCGACGGCGCGATCCCATGCGGCACGCTGCCCGGCGAACCGGGCGCCCTGTGCTGGCTGCCGTCGGGGAAACGCCTGGCATTCCTGCTGGCCGACCAGGCCGCCGCGCCGCAGCACGATCCGGCGGTGCTCGAGCATCAGCCGCAGCGCAGCCAGATCTGGAGCATCGACCGGCACGATGGGACGTTGGCGTGCCATTCCCCGGCGGACTGGCATGTCTGGGAGTTTGCCCCGGCGCCCGACGGCGGGTTCGTCGCGATCGCGTCGGCCGAACCGTTCGAGTGGGCCTGGTTCGGCGCCGTGCCGGTCTGGTTCGCCGACGGCCAGCCGCCGACGGTGCTCGAGGCGTGGGCCGGCCGGCAGTATGGCTGCCCGCGCGTCGCGCCCGATGGCCATGCGGTGGCGTGGCTGAGCGCCATCTGGAGCGATCGGGGCGCCAACGGCGGTGCGGTCGTGCTGCTCGACCGGCGGAGCGGCGCGCGGCGGGTGCTGCCGACCGGCGATGATGCCAGCATCTGGTGGCTCGGCTGGTCGGCTGATGGCCGACAGTTGCACCTGCTGGGCTACCGCGCCACCGCGGCCAGCTATGCCAGCCTGGATCGTGCGACCGACGTGCTGTGCGAGCACTATCGCGGCACCGAAGCCTGGGAGGAGTCGCACGCGTCGCAGTATCTGCTGCCCGCCGGCGGCTTCGCGGTGCTGCGCAGCAGCCCGACGCACCCCTGCGAGGCGTGGTGCTGGCAGCCGGCGTCGGGCTGGCGGCAGATCAGTGCGATCCAGCCGTCGCACGCCGGCATGCGGCTGGCGGTGACCCACGCCGTCAGCTGGCAGAGCGACGACGGCATGACGATCGATGGCTGGCTCGTCGTGCCGCCGGATGCGCCGGAGCCGCGCCGGCTGCCGCTGGTGACGTGGGTGCACGGCGGGCCGGCCTGGTTGCATCGCGCCGGCTTCACCGGCGCCGGCCGCGAGGCGGCACAGTTGCTGGCGGCCCAGGGCTATGCTGTGCTGCTGCCTAATCCGCGCGGGAGCACGAACCGCGGCGTGGCGTTCACCGAGGCCGCGATCGGCGATTTCGGCGGCGGCGACTGGTGCGATGTGCGCAGCGGCATCGATGCCCTGGTGGCCCGCGGCGTGGCCGATCCGGCACGGCTGGCGATCGCCGGCTGGAGCTATGGTGGCTATCTGGCGGCATGGGCGATCAGCCAGACGGACCGCTTCGCGGCGGCGATCGTGGGCGCCGGCATCACCAACTGGCGCTCGTTTCATGGCACGGCGTCGATCGGCGCCTGGGATCGGCTCGGGCTGCGCGGTGATCCCTATGCGGCCGGCGCGATCTACGACGATCGCTCGCCGGTGTTGCATGCGGCCCGCATCACCACGCCGACCCTGATCATCCACGGCGCCGAGGATACCATCGTGCCGGTCGGGCAGGCGCTCGAGCTGTATCGCGCGCTACGCGATCATCAGGTGCCGGTCTGCGCGGTGATCTACCCGCGCGAGCCGCACGGCTTCGGCGAACGCGCCCACATCGCCGACCGCCATCGCCGACAGTTGGAGTGGCTCGCCCGCTGGCTTGGCACGCCGCCCGCATGACGGCGCCAGCCCCGTCGTACGGCCGGGCGGCCGCGGGCGTGTGTGACGCGCGTCGGCAGCAGCGCGCACGGCTGACGCGCTCCCGCGCCGCACGGGAGCCCGGACCCACCGGCACGCGCGCGGCATCCCGCATCACGCGCCCTGACCGCCCATCGCCCTGCCGCCCATCATCGGGCCGCCCATCCCCATCGCCCCCGTCGCCCCGGGCGTCGACAGGCTCCACTCCACCGACGACCCAGCCGACGCCGTGGGGTCGATGCCCCGCAGCATCATGCCCTGGCCGCGCGACAGGTGGACATTGGTCGTCGGCCGGTCTGTCGGATCACGCATCTGGACGAGCAGCGTGGTGCGTGCCTCGCCGCTGGTGTTGACGCCCGAGCCGTGTACGGTCAGATAGCTGAACAGCAGGACATCGCCGGCCCTGGCGGGGCAGGCCACCGCCGACTCCAGCGGATACTGGTCGAACGGCAGATGCCAGCCGCCGTCGGCGACGTGGGGGATCGGGCCGCGCTGGTGGCTGCCGGGCACCACGCGGATGCAGCCCTTTTCCACCGGCGCATCGTCAAAGTGCACCACGGCGGCGATCATGCTGTCGTTGTCGTGCGGGAAGAACGGCTGATCCTGATGCATGGGAAACGGCGAGCCCAGTTCGGGCGGCTTGATGAACAGCTTGTTGTGGTGAAGCTGCACATTCGGCGAGCCGATGATCTGCGCCGCGGCGGCGGTCAGGCGCTCGTCGGTCATCAGACGGCAGAGCAATGCGGAGTGGAACTGCACATTGTGGCAGTGCAGCAGCGATGTCCTGGCCATGGTGACCGCGCGGGCGCTGGCCCAGGTGGCATCGACGTCGTGGCTCTGCTGCAGCCGCGCGATGAGGGCGTGCGCCTCCTGGCGAAACTGTGCCGCCTCTTCGGGCGAAAACATGCCCTCGACCAGCAGGTAGCCATGCTCACGGTACTGATCGACCTGCGCCTGAGTGAGCATCCGTCCCTCCATCTGCGTTGTGTGCTGCTGTCGCCCGTCGGCGTGTACTGGCGCTGCTGCCCGGCGATGGGCGCTGCTGCGCGCCGATTGTAGCATGGATCGCGTGGGGTGGCGCGGCCGCACGAAGGTCAGCGCACCGGCCCGCCCGGCCTGCTAGCGCCGCATGACCGGCACGTACACCGGATACGCGCCGCCACCACCGCCGCCGCCGCCGACCAGCGCCGTGCTGGGCGTGATGCTCAGCGGCGCGCCGGCCGTGTTCGCCTGGATCCAGCCGACGTACCGCGACACGCGCGCATAGACCCCGGGAGTGCCGGGAATGGCACACCCGTTGCCGAAGCTCACGACACCGATCAGCGTCCAGCCATACGTCTGCGCCTCGACCGCCAGCGGCCCGCCGCTGTCGCCCTGGCACGAGTCGGTCGTGTTGCTCGGCGCACCGCCGGCGCACAGCATGGTGGCGGTGATGGTGTTTGGATACGGCGTGCCGCAGTCGGGATTGGTCCAGGTATCGACCGGTGCGTACAGCAGGGTCGACGACGTCGACCCACCCGATGATGTCGTGCCCCATCCCGAGACGGTCGCCGTGACGCCGCCGGCCTCGATCGCGCCGCCGCTGGCCAGGGCGATGGTATCGACGACGCTGTTGAGCGTCGCCGGAGTGCTCAGCCTGAGCAGCGCCACGTCATTGTCATCCGATATCGAGCCGTCGTACAGCGGGTGCTTGATCACGGTGCTGACGCTGAGTTGCTGGCCGGTGTCGCCGGCGCTCAGTTGGTCGAGCTCGCCCGCGAAGACCGTCACCTGCGACGGCGCCACGGTCGCCCCCGAATCATCGATACAGTGGGCGGCGGTGAGCACCCAGTTCGGCTCGATCAGGCTGCCGCCGCAGATCGAGCCCGATCCACCCGGGGTGAGATCGTCATCGATGAACAGACCCACCTGCCAGGGGAACTGGCCATCGATCGCCGGCTGGCCGTTGACGATGCGCCCCTCGGCGCCGGCGACGTCACGGCCGAAGCGCACGGCGCTGCCGGTGATGGCGCCGATGAGCAGGAAGCTGATCACCACGACCACACTGGGAGAACTCGCCAAGCGATGGGCGTGTGCTGGCATCGGCAACTCCCTCTGCCTGATGTGATGCCGCAGCCGGGTCATCAGTCACTCACCATCGATGGCAGAAACACTGGATACGCCGACGACGGCACCGGCACGGGCGTGTCGGTCGGTAGAGGATACGCATATGCGGCGCCGTCGCCGTCGGGCGCCAGACCGGCGATGCCGAGCGCACCGTAGAGCATGCCGGCTGCTGCGCCCAGCGCCAGCAGCATGGCGGCGCGCGACAGGCGCCGGCGGAACTGATGCAGCAGCCTGGTTCTCCGTGCTTCACGATCCGCAGCATGACCTATGCGAACGCCGCTCATGCTATCACGGGGCCGCCGGGCTGTCAATCACACGCCCCATCGCATCAGGGCGCCATCAGCGCCGGTCGACGCCGTTGCATGCGCGGTCGGCCGTGACCGCCCCGCCAGTGCGTCCCCAACCGCGCGGCACTCGTCTCGGGCCGCGGCAGGACGGGCGGCCCCGGCAGGCATCCCGTGCGGGTGCCCGGGTGGTCCCACGTATGCCCACAGGTCGCCCTCTCCTCTCTCCTCCCGTTGCCGGTGGACCGCTGACACCGACCGCGCCCATCGCCGATTTGACGCTCCGTGCCTTTCTCGCTACAATGCGGGGACAGGGCTATGCGTCCAACCGACGCAGATGGTGGTGACATGTTCGAGTCGCTGTCGGACCGGCTGCAGGCGGTCTTCAAAAAACTGGGTGGCCGCGGCCGTCTGAGCGAGACCGATGTTCGCGAAGCGATGAAGCAGGTGCGCATTGCCCTGCTCGAAGCCGACGTGAGCCTGAAGGTCGTGCGCGAGTTTGTCGCCGCCGTCACCGAGAAGGCCATCGGCGAGGACGTGCTCAAGAGCCTCACGCCGAGCCAGCAGGTCATCAAGGTCGTCCACGGCGAACTGCTGACGCTGCTGGGCGGCGCGGCGGTGCCGCTCGCCGAGGCACCCGTCGGGCCGACGGTGATCATGCTGGTGGGCCTGCAGGGCGCCGGCAAGACGACCCATGCCGCCAAACTGGGGCTGCTGCTGCGCAAGAAGAGCAAGCGGCCGCTGCTGGTGGCTGCCGACGTGTATCGCCCGGCCGCCATCGCCCAGCTCGAGGCGCTCGGGCGGCAGCTCAGCATCCCGGTGCATGCCGAAGGCACAGCCGCGCGGCCGGCCGACATCGCCCGCCACGGCGTGCAGCGTGCGCGCGATGACGGCCACAACTACGTCATCGTCGACACCGCCGGCCGGCTGCAGATCGACGACGCCCTGATGGCCGAACTGGACGAGATCCAGGCCGCCACCGGCGCGATCGAGCGCATTCTGGTCGTCGACGCCATGATCGGCCAGGAGGCAGCGCGCGTCGCCGAGACATTCCACCAGCGGGTCGGTCTCACTGGTGTGATGCTGACCAAGATCGATGGCGACGCGCGCGGTGGCGCCGCGCTGTCGATCCGTGCCGTCACCGGCGTGCCGATCAAATTCCTCGGCACCGGCGAGAAGGTCGAGCTCAGCACCATCGAGGTCTTCCACCCCGACCGGCTGGCATCGCGCATTCTGGGCATGGGCGACGTCCTGTCGCTGATCGAGCGTGCGGAGCAGACTTACGACGCCGACGAGGCGCGGCGCATGCAGCAGCGGCTGTCGCGCGGCACCTTCGATTTCGAGGATTTCCTGTCCTCGATGCAGCAGATGCGCCGGCTCGGCCCCCTGCAGCAGATCATCGGCATGATCCCCGGGATGGATAAGCTCGCGCGCGGCGAGGAACTGCTCAGCGAGCGCGAGCTCAAGCGCGTCGAGGCGATCATCTTCTCGATGACCCGCGAAGAGCGCCGCAACCCCGACATCATCAAAACCAGCCGCAAGGAGCGCATCGCGCGCGGCAGCGGCACGAAGGTTCACGACGTCAGCGCGCTCATCTCGCAATTCCGCCAGATGCAGCGCATGATGAAGAAAGCCGGGCGCAATGGTCGCATCGATCCTCGCGAGATGATGCGCCACATGCGCTGACCGGCCGTCGCTGGCTATCACACCGACATCGCTACACGCAGGAGGCACCGACACCGTATGGTCACCATCCGACTCCGCCGCACCGGGAAGACGAAGCAGCCGAGCTACCGCCTGGTCATCGCCGATTCGCGCGCACCGCGCGACGGCAAGTTCATCGAGATCATCGGCCATTACAATCCGGTTCGCGATCCGCAGGAACTGGTCGTGAACGCCGAGCGCGCGCGCTACTGGCTGGGCGTCGGCGCACAGCCGTCGGATCGCGTCGTCCTGCTGCTGCAGCGCGTCAACGTGCTCGACACCAACGGCAAGGTGGCGGCAGTCGCCAGCTGAGATCGCCGGATTGGCACGGGCCGATCTGACAGGGGGCAACATGCGTGCACTCCTCGAGTATATGGCGCGACAGCTCGTCGACCAGCCCGACGCGGTGCAGGTCCGCGAGCGCGCCGGTCGATTCAACACCGTCACGCTGGAGCTGACCGTCGCGCCCGACGATGCCGGCAAGGTCATCGGGCGGGGCGGTCGGGTCGCCAAGGCGCTGCGCAGCGTGCTGTCGGTGGCGGCGGCGCGCGATGGAAAGCGCGTCCATCTTGACATCGAGTGATGCCGCCGATCCGGCCGCGCCGGCGATCGACGACCTGCTGCTGATCGGCACGGTCGTCGGGACGACCGGGCTGCGCGGGCACGTCAAGCTGCGGGTGGTGAGCAACGATATCGAGCGCATCTGTCGCCGTGTGCGCACGCTGTACATCGGGGCGCCGCCGCGCGCGGTGAGGCTGCGGCGCGGCGCGGTCAGCCGCCCGGGGGTGGCGGTGCTGCAGCTTGCCGGCATCGAGACGACTGCCGCCGCGGCGGGGCTGCGCGGCAGCGAAGTGTACATTCACCAGCGCGATGCCGCGCCGCTCGGCGACGGCGAGTACTTCATCCACGATCTGCTCGGCGCACGGGTGTGGCTCGAGGACGGCAGCGAGCTCGGCGAGGTGCGCGATGTGATCGAGACCGGCGCCAACGATGTGCTGGTGGTGGCGCGGCGCGGCGCGCCCGAGGCGCTCATCCCGATGATTCGCGAGGTGGTGGTGGCGTTGCGGCTTGCTGAGCGGCGGATCGTGATCCGGCCCCTCGCTGGCCTGCTGTGACCGCCGGCGGGCGCATGTCGCGCGCGACGGCTGCGGCGAGCCCGGGGACCATGCGCCGTCGCAGCCGCCCGATCGGGTAGCCGGCCATCTTGGCCAGATCGCCGATCAGGCGGATCGCCGGCAGCCAGGCGATCGCCTGCCACGCCGGCGCACCGCCACTGTGCCGGTGCAGTCGGCGGAATGGCGCCCGCAGATACGCTGCGGCGCCGCCGGCCAGCGGCAGCCACGCCAGCGGCCAGCGCAGCGCGATGCCGGCCAGGATGCCGGCGGTGATGTACGTCGCGTAGCGGATCAGGTGCCGCCGCGGCCATAATCCGGCGACTCCGTCGCCGCGGGCGTACAGCAGGTACTGGCGGGCGAACGCCTGGGGCGTCGCGCGCGGCCGGAAATGAACCAGCGCATCGATGACGAAGGCGAAACGCCAGCCACGGTGTCGCAGACGCTGGGCAAAGATGACGTCTTCGCAGTGGCTCGCCCATTCGGGGTAGCCCGCGACATCCAGCCATGCGGCGCGGCGAAACGCGCACGATTTCCCGAATGGCACGAACTGCTCCGCGTCGATCTCGTCGCCGTCACGGTAGTTGGTCGCGGCCAATGCACGCTCAAATGTGCCATGTGGCGCCGCCTGGTAGAACCCGCCCACGATATCGGCGCGATCCTGCTCGATCGGGGCGATGATGCGCTCGAGCCATGCCGGATCCAGCGTGAGCCCCGCGTCGGTGCAGGCGATCAGGTCGTAGCGCGCCCGCGCAATCGCATTGTTCCGCCCCGATGGAATGTTGTAGCCGCCTGCGACCAGCCGGATCGGCTGACCTGCGTCGATGTACTGCCGGACGATGGCGGCGGTCGCATCGCGGCTGCCACAGTCATTGATGACGATTTCGTCGGCTGGGCGCGTCTGTGCCAGCATCGACTCGAGCAGATCGGCGATGTTGTCGGCTTCGTCGCGTACCGTGCAGACGAGCGAGATGCCCGCGGGCGACATGGCGCCTCCGTGTGCCTGGTGATCACATCACGCCGGCCGGCGCGCAGCCGGCTCGGGGACTGCGGCGCCGGATGGTCGTCAGGCATTGTACCCGACCCGCTGGCGTGTGGCTGCGGCGCCGGGTCACTGCACGTGCAGCCTGGCTGCGGGTGCGGCGTGGATGGCGACGTCAGTTCATCTGGCACGCAGGGCAGAGCCCGTAGAGCTCGAGCGCGCACGTCTCGTAGATGAAGCCGGCGTGCTCGGCCGCGCTCGTGGCGAATGCGTCGATCTGCTCGCCGGCGATGGCGACGACGACGCCGCAGGTGCGGCAGACGATGTGGTGGCGCAACCCTTGCTCGATGGCGACGTACGCGTGGTCGTGCCCGTTGCTCGCATCACGTGCCGCGCGCCAGTGCACCCGCGACAGCCATCCGTCGCCCAGCAGGAGATCGACGGTGCGGTAGATCGTCGCCCGCCCGATCGGTCCGCCGATGCCGCCGAGATCACGAAACAACTGCTCGGCGCTGAAGGGCTGAGTGTAATGCATGATCTGCTCGAGAATGGCCCGCCGAGGCCCGGTGACCCGATGCCCATGCATGCTCAGCGTGTTGAGTACGCGCTCTGCCCACGACATGGAATGTCCCTCCAGATTGTCACAAGGCGTTAGTATTCCAGCCCACTATTTTAACCATGGCCCATTATAGCACACCGGTCGACCTGATGCATCGGCACGCGGAATGCGGCGCATCGGTGTGGGTGCGGGCCGTGCCCCTGGCGTCGGGGCCATACCGGCTCTGCTCGGGATGCCGTCGTGTGACAGCCATTGGGTGGCGAAGCGGGCGGGATCGAATGGCGGCGCTGAACACGGGGCGGGCACAGTCTCCTGCTACAGCGCATCCCGGACCAGTGTTCCGGCCACGGGCTGCACTATACCACATCAGCCGGGATGCCGAGTCGCGTGCGGCGCCTGCTGCGCGCCCCCAGGGTCGGCGTGCGACACATGTCAGGGGCACGCTGTGGCAGCATACGGCGCGGCGCCGGGACGACCCGCGCCCTGATCCGGCACCCGCGCCG
>JAGWYG010000184.1 GCA_018969485.1 Chloroflexota bacterium | reverse complement strand
GAGCCCCCACCACCTGCTGCTGACCGACGCGGCCTGCGACGGATGGAACACGGTCGCGAAGGTGAATCCACCGCTCCGCACCGGCGCCGACGCCGAGGCGCTGCGCCGCGCGGTGATCGACGGGACGATCGAGGTGCTCGCGACCGATCACGCGCCGCACACCGCCAGCGAGAAGGGGCGCGACTTCACGTCAGCGCCGTTCGGCTGCATCGGCCTAGAGAGCGCGGTGGGCATGTACGGCCTGGCGCTGGTGAAGAGCGGCGCCATGCAGTGGCCGGCGGTGATCGAGCGCATGACGGTGGGTCCCGCGCGACTGCTGGGCCTGCTCGAGCAAGGATTCGGACGGTTGTTCGAGGGCGGGCCGGCCGACGTGACCGTGCTGGATCCGAACGCCAGCTGGACGATCGACGCCTCCCTGTTTCGCAGCCGCAGCCGCAACTGTCCGTTCGATGGCTGGACCGCGCACGGCCGACCCGTGGCGGTCGTCGCCGATGGACGGCTGTTCGACCTGCGATCGCCTGACTGGGCCGTCGCATCGTGAGCCGGACCGGAAGCATGCGCCGCCGGGCGATGGACCGGCTCGCCGCATGGGTGTCGCGCCACCCGGTGGCGATCGTGCTGGTGACCGCCGTGCTGGCGGCGGCCTGCGCGCTGCTGAGTTGGCGCGACCTGCGGCTCGATGCCGACACCAACTCGCTCATCGGCGACCGCCAGCCGTTCATGGAGGGCTATCGCGCGTTCCAGCGGGACTTCGGGGATCTGGAGTACCTGCTGGTCGTGGTGGATCCGCGAGGCAACGAGCCGGAAGCCGATGCCGCCGTGCGCGAACTGGTGGAGGCGCTGCGCGCGGTGCCGGAGATCCCCGGCGTGATGGGTTTCGTGGACGCCGCCGAGCAGTTCCGCGTGAGCACCTGGGCCATGCCCGACGAGGCGTTGCGCGACCTGCATCTGGCACGGGGCGCGCTGGCCGACATCGCCTCGCGCCCCGGCGGAGGCGGCCTGCTTCGAGCGAGCGCGGATCGAATGGACCGGCTGCTGCGCGACGGCAACGGCATGCCCGATGCCGCGCGGCGTGAGCTGGCGGCGCAGGCGTTTCTGCTGGCCCGCTGCGCGCTGGGCGGCCTGCCCGACGCACCGGAGAGCCTGGCGACGGCGCGCCCTGACCAATGGCTGCTGGCGGACGGTGGACGCCTGCGCCTGGTGCTGGTGATGCCGGTGAAGAGCTACGACACGCTGAGCGTGATCGAGCGCCCGTTGCAGGCCATGCGCGACGTGCTGGCGCGCGTGGGCCGCGCCCATCCGGCGGTGGACATCGGCCTGACCGGGCGCCCGGTGCTGCAGGCCGACGAGATGTCCACCACGAACGACGACATGAACGTGTCCAGTGTGGCTGCGCTCGGCCTGTGCGCGGCCCTGTTCATGTTCGTGTTTCGCGGCGTGAAGCGGCCGCTGCTGGCGGTGGCCGCGTTCCTGGCGGGTTCAGCGCTGACCTACGGCGCCGCCACGCTGCTGGTGGGACGGTTGAACCTGCTCAGCGTGGTGTTCATGCTGGTGCTGGTGGGCGTGGCGCTGGACTACGGCATCCACATGGTCGCGCGCTATCTCGAGGGCCTCCGCCATCTCGGACCCGCCGCGAGCGTGCGCCACATGGTGCGACGCGCCGTGCCCAGCATGCTGGCCGGCGCGGCCACGAGCAGCGGCACCTTTCTGATCGCGCTCGTGGCGCCCATGCAGGGGTTGCGGGAACTCGGCCTCATCAGCGGCGTGGGACTGCTGCTGTGCGCCGTCACCATGGCGGTGGCGCTGCCCGCCCTGCTGCTGCTGCTCGATCGAGGCGCGCGTCGGCAGCCGCTGCGGCGCGGATTTTTCGAGGAGCCGCTCGACCGCCGACTCGATCGCTTCGACGGGCGGGCGGCGCCCCGCCATGTGGCCGTGGTCGTGATCGGCGCCGTGCTGGCGGTGGTCGGTGCGTGGGTGGGCATGCGGAACGTGCGCTTCGAGAGCAACCTGCTGCGATTGCAGGCTGAGGGGCTTTCGAGCGCGACATGGCAGCGGCGTCTGCAGGCGGAGGGCGGCAATGCCACCTGGTTCGGGGCCTGCACGGTCCCGTCCATGCACGACATTCCGGCGGTGCTCGAGCGGGCCAAGGCCGAACCGCTGATCGGTCGCGTGCGCAGCGTGCTCGATGTGGTGCGCCCGGACACCGCCGAACGCGCACGCTTGCGCGGCGAGATCGGCGCCGCGGCGTTGACCACCGCCGCCGCCCGGCGTCAGATCGCCACGCCGGAGCTCGCCGACCGGGCCGAGCGGGCCTTTGCCGACCTCTCCGGCATGGCGGATCTGGCCAACGCGCCGGCGCAGAACCGTCAGGTGATCGACGCGCTGCGAGAAGCGCTGCGCCGGCTCAACGCATCGCTGCGCGCGGAGCCCGACGCGACGGTGCGTGCCATCGAGGCCGCCGCGGAGCGTGCGGGCACTGCCGCGGAGATGCTCGGCCGCGGCGCCCGCGCGAGCCTTCGTGATGCGTTGCCGGACGCCGTGCGCGACACCTTCACCAGT
>JAGWYG010000183.1 GCA_018969485.1 Chloroflexota bacterium | reverse complement strand
CATGCAGCTCGGCGTCGTCCGGACGCAGCGCCAGCGCCTGCTCGAAACTGCGCGCCGCTTCATCCAGCCGCTGCAGCTGCTGCAGCACCAGGCCGCGATTGCACAGCGCATCGGCATGCTGTGGCTCGATCGCCAGGGCCGCCTCGAAGGCCGCCAGCGCCGGCTCGAACCGACCCAGCTCGGCCAGCGCGTTGCCCAGGTTGTAGCGCGCCGAGGCCAGCCGGGCATCGGCCCCCATCGCGCGCTCGAACAGCGCCACCGCACCCGCCGCGTCGCCCCCGCGCAGCGCGATCACCCCCAGCAGGTTCAGCGCCCGCGCATGACCCGGCTCGGCTGCCAGCAGCCCCTCGAGCGCCGCGCGGGCCTCGGACTCGCGGCCTTCGGTCAGCCACGCCTGGGCGCGCTCGAAGGCGCCCTCCTGGGACGCCGGCGGCGGCGGGCGCCGGCGGAAGAATCCCGGCAGTCCGATCATGAGGCCGACGCCGCTGCGCCCTCGCGAGACACGGTGATGTCCGCAGGCTCGAGCCCGGCCAGATTGCGGCGATGCATCTCCCGATAGGCCTGTTCGAGGTCGCGGGCGTATCCCGCCGTGTCGAAGAGCGGGCTGGCGCTGCGTCCGGCATCGAGCCGCTGCCTGAAGGCCGCCAGACGGGCGCGGTCACCGGCGAGCGCGATCGCCATCCGCTCGTAGTCTTCGGGGCTGTCCACGATGAGCTCGGGCAGCCCCACCGCCCTCAGCAGGCTGGCGGCCACCCGGCTGGGGAACGAGTGCCCGGGTCGGGTGAGCACCGGCAGCGCGGTCCAGAGCGCATCGCTCGCGGTGGTGTGGGCGTTGTACGGGAAGGTGTCGAGAAACAGGTCGGCCTGACGGTGCCGGGCCAGGTGTTCGGCCAGCGGCAGACGCCCCGCGAAGACCAGCCGGGCCGGGTCGACGCCGCGCTGCTGGGCCTGTGCGCGCAGGTTGCGGGCGACCAGGGGGTTGTCCTCCAGCAGCCACAGCACGCTGCCGGGCACCGCCGAGAGAATCCGCATCCAGCTGTCGAACACCGCAGGCAGGATCTTGTGATTGTTGTTGAAGGAGCAGTACACGAAGCCGTGTTCGGGCAGGCCGAGTTCGGCGCGGGTGAAGACCCTCGGCGCGGTCGGGCGGCGGGAATCGTTCACCTGATAGCTGTGCGGCATGCGCACCACCTTCTCGGTGAACCAGCGCGCGATCTGCGGCGGAAGGGTGGTGTGGTCGCCGACGATGTAGTCCATGAAGCTGGCAGACAGGGTGCCGGGGTAGGCCAGGAAGTTCACCTGCACCGGAGCGCAGCGCGCGGCGAAAAGGCCGGTGCGGGCGTTCTGGGTGTAGCCGTTCAGGTCGATGGCGATGTCGACGCCGGCCTCACGGATCAGCCGCACCGCATCGGCGTCGGACACCGCGCGCAGGTCGATGAAACGGTCGACGCCGGCCCGGATCCGACGGCGCATCGCATCGTCGTCCTCGGGCCCGATGGAGAAGGCCATCACCTCGAACTGCGCGCGGTCGTGTCGCTCGAACAGCTCGGCCACCAGATAGGCCGTGGCATGGGTGTAGAAGTCGGCCGAGACATAGCCGAGGCGGATGCGGCCCTGGCTGCGGCAACGCCCGGCCGCGTCGGCGGCGGCGGTGGCCGGATGGCGGGCCTGCATGAATGACCGGGCTGCCGCGGCATGGACATCCGGCCGGTCGGTGAGCGAGAGCACCGCGAACGGCATGGAGGCGCGGCGACCTTCCAGCAACGCCGACTCCAGGCGCGCGAGGGACTGCTCGAGATTGCGCCAGTCGCCAACGCGCATCTTCTCGTGCAGCAGGGTGCCCAGGAGGAAGTCCTGGTCCGGGCGCAGGCTGAGAGCCCGCTCGTAGCTGTGGATCGCCTCCTCGAACCGGCGCATCGCGTGCAGCAGCAGCCCCCGGTTGTTGTGCGCATCGGCATGATCGGGATCGAGGGCGATGGCACGGTCGTAGGCGGGCAACGCGTCTTCGAGGCGACCGAGCCGATGCAGCGCCAGCGCGCGCCCGAAATGCGCATCGACCGAGCGCGCATCGGCCTGAAGGAGGGCATCGAACGCCTCCAGCGCCTCGGCGAAACGCTCCATCTCGTTGAGCAGCATGGCCCGCCGAGCGCGAATGTCGCGCAGATCCGGCGCGAGCCGCAGTAGATGGTCGTACCCCGACAGCGCCTGCGGCAGGCGACGCAGGTCATGCAGAAGCAGGGCACGGTTCCGGTGCGCGCCGGGATCATCCGGTGCCAGAGCCAGCGCCCGGTCGTAGCTGGCCAGGGCAGCGTCGGTCTGGCCGAGCGAGTTCAGCGCATTGCCGAGATTCAGATGGGCTTGCGCGTCCTGCGGACGCAACTCGGTCAGACGCCGATAGGAGGCCAGCGCCTGCGCCATCCGGCCGAGTTGCCGGGCCGTCTCGGCCAGGCTGGCATGCAGCTCGGCGTCGTCCGGACGCAGCGCCAGCGCCTGCTCGAAACTGCGCGCCGCTTCATCCAGCCGCTGCAGCTGCTGCAGCACCAGGCCGCGATTGCACAGCGCA
>JAGWYG010000091.1 GCA_018969485.1 Chloroflexota bacterium | reverse complement strand
CTGCACAAAGCGCTCGGCGGGACCACCAGGCTCGATCATGGCTGCTCCCTCCGTGATGCGTCGCGGTCGATAGCACGAGTATACCGGATGCCGGCAGCGCGGGCAAGCGCGGCGTGCGGGCCGGCGGCACACCACCAGCACGAACCGCAGCTCCCGCATAGGGCGCCGTCACCGTTCGTGAAGCGCCGCCCTCGGGCTCCACCGGAGGTGGCGTTGACCCAGCCCTGGCGCCCGCATTGCACACATGGCATCCGTGTACTATGATGGGGGCATGGCAGATCGGGGGACGTGATGGACGCAGCCGAGCGAATCCTGGCGACCGTGGCGCAGGTGCCCTGCGGCCGGGTCTGCAGCTACGGCGACATCGCCGCACTCGCGGGCGCACCGGGTGCGCGGCGCGTCGGCGTGATCCTGGCCGGGCTGAGCGCCGCACAAGCCGCCGAGCTGCCATGGCACCGCATCGTCGCGCGCGACGGTTCGATCAGCACCAGCGGCCTGCGGCAGCGCGAGCGCCTCGAGGCCGAGGGCGTCGGCTTTGCTGCCGATGGGCGCGTGCTGATGCGGCGTCACCGCTGGCCGACCCAACTGGTGCTGGCATTCGATGATGATGCCGAGACGATGGAGCAGCGATGACGCGGCGACGCATGATCAACCCGCAGCTGTGGGCCGGCCGCGTGCCATTCGGCATCGGCCAGCAGCGGCCGAACAACTACGTCGAGTTGTGGCGCGCGCTGCGCGAGAACCGCGACCAACTCGGCTATGCCTGGCGCATCCTCAACCAGGGCGTCTGCGACGGCTGCGCGCTGGGCACTCACGGCCTGCGCGACTGGACGCTCGACGGAATCCATCTGTGCAACATCCGGCTGCGCCTGCTGCGCCTGAATACCATGCCCGCCTTTGACCCCGCCGTGCTGCGCGACGTGGCGTCGCTGGCCGGGCGTACCAGCGCCGGGCTGCGCGACCTCGGGCGCATCCCCGTGCCGCTGGTGCGGCATGCCGGCGATGCCGGCTTCGTTCCGCTCACGTGGGACGACGCCTACGGGCTGATGGCGGCGCGCGTCGCCGCCAGCGCGCCTGGGCGGATGGCGTTCTATCTCACCAGCCGCGGCATGCCCAACGAGTCCTACTACGTCGCCCAGAAGGCGGTGCGCGCCATCGGCACCAACGCCATCGACAACGCCGCCCGCGTGTGCCACGCCCCCAGCACCACCGCGCTCAAGGAGATGATCGGCATCGCCGCAACCACCTGCTCGTACCGCGACTGGATCGGCAGCGACCTGGTGGTGTTCGTCGGCTCGAACATCGCCAACAACCAGCCGGTCGCCACCAAATACCTGCACGAGGCGCGCGCCGCCGGCACGCGGGTGGTGGTGGTGAACACCTACCGCGAGCCGGGCATGGAGCGCTACTGGATCCCGTCGATCCCCGAGAGCGCGCTGTTCGGCACCCGGCTGACCGACCGCTTCTTCCTGGTCGATGCTGGCGGCGATGCGGCGTTCTTCAGCGGCGTGCTGCGCCACCTGATCGCGGCGGGGCAGCTGGACGACCGGTTCATCGCCGAGCACACCCATGGCTTCGACGCGCTGCGCCAGACGCTCGATGCGCTGCCGTGGGAGCACCTCGAGCGCAGCGCCGGCGCCAGCCGCGACGACATGGCCGAATTCGCCGCCCTCGTCGGCAGCGCGCGCAGCGCCGTGTTCGTGTGGAGTATGGGCTTGACCCAGCACGCCACCGGCGAGGACAACGTCCGCGCGCTGGTGAATGTCGCGCTGGCGCGGGGCTTCATCGGCCGGCCCCACTGCGGGCTGATGCCGATCCGCGGCCATTCTGGCGTCCAGGGCGGCGCTGAGATGGGCGCCTACAGCCAGGTGCTGCCGGGTGGCGTGCCGCTCGATGCGCGGCATCGCGCGGAGTTCGCCGCGTTATGGGGCTTCGCGCTGCCCGATGACGCCGGCATGACGGCGCCGGAGATGCTCGACGCGGCCGGCGCCGGCACGCTCGATCTGCTGTTCTCGGCCGGCGGCAATTTCCTCGAGGTCCTGCCCGACCCGGCGCGGGTGGCGGCGGCGCTGCGGCGCGTGCCGCTGCGCGTGCATCTCGACATCGCGCTCACATCGCAGATGCTGGTCGATCCGTGCGAGACGGTGCTGATCCTGCCGGCGGCGACGCGCTACGAGGGGCCGGGCGGCGTGACCGAGACCAGCACCGAGCGGCGCGTGATCTTCAGCCCCGAGATCGCCGGGCCGCGGGTGGCGGCGGCGCGCCAGGAGTGGCAGGTGTTCGGCGAGCTGGCAGCGCGGGTGCGCCCGGCGCTGGCCGGCCAGGTGCGCTTCGCCGATACGGCGGCGATCCGTGCCGAGATCGCGCGGGTGGTGCCGCTGTACCGCGGCATCGAGCGGCTGGCGCAGGCCGGCGACCAGTTCCAGTACGGCGGCCCGCACCTGTGCGTCGACGGTGTCTGCCCGACGCCCGACGGCCGCGCACGCTTTGTCGCCGTCGTGCCGCGCGACGACACGCCGCCGCCGGGGATGTTTCGCTGCGCGACGCGGCGCGGCAAGCAGTTCAACTCGATGGTGCACGAGCGGCGCGATGCGCTCAACGGTGCCGCGCGCGATGCGGTGCTGATGGCGGCCGACGATGCCGCCCGGCTCGGCCTGGCCGACGGCGCGCCGATCCGCCTGCGCAATGCGTACGGCGTGTTCGATGGCCACGTGCGCCTGGCCGACGTGCGCGCCGGCAACCTGCAGATCCACTGGCCGGAGGGCAATGCGCTGCTCGACGCCAGCCGCCGCTCGCCGCAGGCCGGCATCCCCGATTACAACGCGCTGGTCGCCGTCGAGCCGCGTGCGGTGTGCGGTGACTGACGGCGCACGGGCGGCGCGCCGCGTGCGCATCACGCGGCTGGTGGGCGGCGAGCGGCAGCTGGCGCGCGACACGCTGGCCGGCGAGGAGCCGCTCGAGCTGCGCGTCGAGCTGGCCGGCACGGTGCGCAGCGTGGTGAGCACCATGCGGACGCCGGGCGACGACTTCGAGCTGGCGGCCGGCTGGCTGGCGGCCGAGCGCATCATCGCCGGGCGCCACGACATCGCCGCGATGCGGTTCTGCAGCGATGGCGCCGACCAGCACTACAACGTGCTGACGGTCTCGCTGCATCGTACCCACCGCGCGCTCGACGCGCTCGCGCCGCGCAGCGGGATCGCCAGCGCGGCGTGTGGCATCTGCGGGCAGGCGGTCATCGACGCCACGCTGGGCGACGTCGCGCCGCTCGATGACGCCACCCGCCTCGGGCACGCGGCGCTGTATCAGCTGCCCGCCGCGCTGCGCCGCGCCCAGGCCAGCTTCAGCGCCACCGGCGGCTCGCACGCCGCCGCCTGGTTCGATGCCGGCGATCCGGCACAGCCGCGCATCTGCCGCGAAGACATCGGCCGTCACAACGCCGTCGACAAGGTGCTCGGGCGGCGCCTGCTCGACGGCGCCGATGGCCGCGCCGGCGTGCTGCTCGTCAGCGGCCGGGCCGGCTACGAGATCGTGCAGAAATGCATCGTGGCCCGCGTCCCCATCCTGTGTGCCATCTCGGCGCCGAGCAGCCTGGCCGTCGCGCTGGCGCGCGCCGCCGGATTGACGCTCGTCGGGTTCCTGCGCGATCAGCGCGCCAATATCTACAGTGAGCCCCACCGCCTGGTCTGAACCGCCACCTGGAGGAGACTATGTCGAACATCGTCCGCATGGGAGTCGTCGGCGCCGGAGCGATCGCGCAGCGTGGCATCCTGCCACACCTCAGCCAGCATGATGTCCAGGATCGGGTGCGTCTCGCCGCCGTCTGTGATCCGGTGCCCGGGCGTGCCGAGGCCGCCGCGCAGAAGTACGGCGTCACGCACGCGTTCGCCACATTCGAGGAGCTGCTCGAGCACGGCGAGGTCGATGCGGTGTCGATCGCCTCGCCGATCGGGCTGCACTTCGAGCAGGGGCGGCTGGCGCTCGAGGCCGGCAAGCACATTCACTTCAACAAGACGATGACGACCACCGCCGCGGAGGCGACCACGCTGATCGAGCTGGCGCGCGCGCGCGGCCTGAAGATCGTCGCGTCGCCGGGCGAGATGCTCCGCCCGCACAACCAGCACATCCGCCAGCTGATCGCCGATGGCGCGATCGGGGACCTGTGCTGGGCGGTGTGCGGTGCGTCGTTCGGCACCTATCACCAGGACGAATCCGAGTTTCGCGGCGGCAGCGACGTGCTGTCGAACGTCGATCCGAGCTGGTACTTCCGCAGCCCGGGCGGTGGGCCGCTGTATGACATGACCGTCTATGCGCTGCACACGCTCACCGGCATCCTCGGCAGCGCGCGCCGCGTCACCGCGATGTCGGGCACGCGTATCGCCGAGCGCGAGTGGCGTGGCGCGCTGGTGCCGTGCGACGCCCACGACAACACGCTCATCCTGATCGACTTCGGCAACAACGTGTTCGCCCTGGCCCATGGAACGCCCGCCGGACGCATCAGCGAGGGATTCGCCCCCAGCTTCTTCGGCACGCGCGGCGTGATCGTCGGCCAGAAGCTCAACGGCGCGCCGATCGAATACCCCGGCAGCGAGCGCGTCGCCGAGTTGCCTGGTGGCGTGCAGTCGCTGCTGCCGCATGTGGTCGGGCCGCACCACGAGATCATGGAGCAGCACGTCTACGAGGACATCATGCAGCTGGTGGACTGGATCCGCGATGATACACCGACGATCGTCAGCGCCGAGCATGCCCGGCATGTGATCGAGATCATCGAGGCCGGCTACCGCGCCGCGGCGACTGGCGTGGCGCAGGAGCTGACGACCACCCGATGAGCGGCGTGGCGCTGGAGGCGGCCGAGGCGCCGCTGGTGCTGACGGTCGATGTCGGCACGTCGTCGACGCGGGCGCTGCTCTATGATGCACGCGCGCGTATGGTCGACGGCGTGTCGGCGCGCGAGCGCGGTGCGCTGGTGTTCGAGCAGGGTGGCGCCGCCGAGGATGATCCGCTGGCGGCACTGCAGCGCATCGAGCGCTGCGTCGACGGGGCCTTGCGGCTGGCGGGCGCGCGGGCCGGCGACATCGCCGCCGTGGCGCTCGACACCTACGTGTCGAACATCGTCCCGCTGGATCGTACGGGTCGGCCGCTGGGGCCGCTGCTGACGTACGCCGATACCCGCAACGGACCGGACGCGCTGGCGCTGCAGCAGCGCCTCGATGAGGCGGCGGTACACCAGCGCACCGGCTGCCTGCTGCGCACCAGCTACTGGCCGGCGCGGCTGGCCTGGTATCGCCGCACGCAGCCCGAGATCTGGCGCGAGACGGCGCGCTGGGCGACGCTGGGCGAACTGCTCGAGCAGCGGCTGTTCGGCACGATGCGCGTCAGCCCGTCGGTGGCGTCGTGGAGCGGCCTGCTCGATCGCGAGCGGCTCGGCTGGGACGCACCGCTGCTCGAGGCGCTGCGGACCGACGTCAGCCGCTTCGCGCCGCTGGGCGATGTCGATCAGCCGCTCAGCGGGCTGGCCCGGCCGTGGGCGGCGCGCTGGCCGGCGCTGGCGGCGGTGCCGTGGCTGCCGGCGATCGGCGATGGCGCGGCTGCCAACATCGGCAGCGGTTGCGCGACGCCGGCGCAGGTGGCGCTCACGGTGGGCACGACGGGCGCGCTGCGTCGGGTGCGCACGGCGCTGCCACAGGTGCCGGCAGGCCTGTGGTGCTATCGCGTCGATCGGCGCCGACAGCTGGTGGGCGGTGCGACGAGCGAGGGCGGCAACGTCTACTCGTGGCTGCGCCGCGCGCTGTATCTCGCCGGTGGCCCGGCGGCGACCGAGCGCGCGCTGGCGGCGGCGGTGCCCGATGGCCATGGCCTCACCGTGCTGCCGTTTCTTGCCGGCGAGCGCAGCCCGGGCTGGGCTGGCGATGTGCGCGGCGTGTTCGCCGGCCTCACCCTGGCGACATCGCAGCTGGATCTGCTGCGCGCAGGCCTCGAGGCGATCGCGTTTCGCATCGCGCTGATCGCCGGGCGCCTGCTGGCCGATGACGCCGCGGCGACGCAGGTGATCGCGAGCGGCGGGGCGCTGCTGGCGTCGCCGACCTGGCTGCAGATCATCGCGGACGCGCTCGGCCGGCCGCTGACGGTGTCGCTCGAGGCGGAGGCGACCAGCCGTGGCTGCGCGCTGCTGGCGCTCGAGTCGCTGGGCGTGCTCGATGATGCTGCCCGCGCGCCGGTGACCCTCGGCGAGGTGTATGAGCCTGATCTGGCGACCACCGCTGTGTATCGCGCTGCGATGGCGCGCCAGCAGCACCTGTACCAGCTGCTGATCGGCCAGGGCTGGCGCTGATCCCCGTCGCGGGCGCCGCGTACAGGGGTGCGGGCCGGGCTCACACGAAGGCACGAAGGGGCGCGGGACGGGGAACGGGGGCGGGAGACGGGCTCACACGAAGCCACGAAGCCACGAAGGGGCGGGAGTAACGCGCTTGAGCTCGTGACCGCGAACGAACGACGAACGAGGGGTCAGGCGTGCTGCCTGACCCCTTCGGACATTGGAGCGGGAGACGGGGTTCGAACCCGCGACCTGCACCTTGGCAAGGTGCCGCTCTACCAACTGAGCCACTCCCGCGCGATGACCAGAGTATAGCACAGGTTGTTGAAACGCGCAAGTGCGATTCGCCGCGCGAATGAACGAGTTTGCCCGCCAGTCACGACGATGGCCCGCCGTCACGGGCGGGCCATCGCGGATCGGCGGCAACCTGGCTACAGCGTGATGCTGCGCTGCTCGCGGGCCGCCTGGTAAAAGGCCAGACACGCAGCCAGGTTGGCGCGCGCATCGGCAAACCCCGCCTGTGGCTCGGCCTCGCCACGCAGCACCGCCAGCATGTGGCTGGTGACCGCCCCCTCGGCCGACGCGAGCTCGACGGGCTGCCAGCCCGGCGCAGCGAAGCGCTGCAGTTGCACCCGCGACTCCATCGTCATCTGTGGCGGCGTGCCCACCATGCGCGCGTCCGAGGCGAAGATACCGTCGCTGCCGACGAGATCGAACGCCAGCGCGAAGCCGGGACGGACCACGTGCCAGGTGACTTCGATGGTGGCGATGGCGCCGTTGTCGAAGACCATCGTCGCGACGCCGAAGTCTTCGTGTGCTTCGCTGCGGTGACGCAGATGCCCGATCTCGCCGCTCACCCGCACGACTTCGGCACCCATCGTCCAGCGCAGTGCATCGACATAATAAATAGCGTGATCGAGCCAGCCGCCGCCCGGCGACTGTGCCGGATCGAGCCACCACGAGCGGCCGTGCACATACGGATCGCCGAACCACACGAAGTCGGGCAGTGTGGCGCGCATCATGCAGTACGACGAGAGCGGTTGGCCGAGCGTGCCATCGGCCAGCGCGTCGCGCACCGCGCGATACATCGGGCTGAAGCGCCAGGTCGCATCGAAGCACATGAACGGCACGCCGGCGCGCGCCACCGCAGCACCGACCGCGTCGGCGCTCGCCAGATCCATCGCGAACGCCTTGACGCTCAGCAAGGCCAGGCCGCGCTCCGCGCCGGCGATCAGCAGGGCCGGGTTCTGGCTGGTCGGGCATCCGGTGATCAGCAGGTCGATGTCGGCGGCGACGACAGCGTGGTAATCGGTGGTGATCTGCGCGCCGGTCTCGGCTGCCAGCGGCGCGAGCCGCTCGAGATCGTGGTGCGCCATGATCACGACCTGCACGTCGGCCGCGCGCTGGAGCTCCTGCAGTGCCCCTAACGATGCGAAGAAGTGGTCGAACCCGGCGATTCCGACACGAATGGTCTTGGCCATCGTCCGCTCCTGCTGGCTTCCGCCGGGCGACATCGCTCCGGCCGCACCCCGATCATACCATAGCCGCCACGCTGCTGGTGCGCGCCCTGCCCGGCTCGCCGACGAGAGTGTGTCGATAATGCATGCAACTGGTTGCTTGCAAAATGTACCAATCTGTGCTATGCTCGACACTACGAGGCAGGGCGAGCGAAGCAGGGGGAATGGATGCGGCGACCGATCCCAGACGAGCAGATTCTGGACGCTGCGCTGCGCGTCATCGCCGAGCGCGGCTACCGTGGCGCCAGCACACAGCAGATCGCGCAGGCCGCCGGCATCAACGGCGTGACGCTCTTCCGGCGGTACGGCAGCAAGAAGGCCATCCTGCTGGCGGCGGCGGCGCGCGAAGCCGAGCGGCTGGGGGTCGGCGCCATTCAGCACACCGACGACCTGGTGAAAGATCTGACGCGCATCGTCGACGTGTTTGCGCAGCACGCGCACACACGCGGCCGGGTGATCGCCGCGCTGCTCAGCGAACTGCCGCGCGAGCCCGAGCTCGCCGAGGTCGTGCAATACCCGCTGAGCGTCGCGCACGGTGTCGCCGGCATCCTGGCGCGCTATCAGGCCAGCGGGCAACTGCGCCCGGGGCCGCCGATCCTGGTGCTGATGGCGCTGCTCGGGCCGATCATGATGCGCGCCGTCGCCGGCAATGTCCTCAGCGCCGCCATGCTGCCGCCGTTCGACAGCCGTGCGTACGTCGCGACTTTTCTCGCCGGCCACGGCGACGCCGGTGCATCCGATGCCACCACGCCGGCGGGATGGCCACAGCCGTAACAACAGGAGCCTCCGATGCAACCGCGCTGGCGTCATGTACTGCGCGTCCTGGCCGCCGACCGGGTGCGAACCGGGCTGGTGATCGGCTCGATCGCCATCGGCGTGATCGCCTTCGGCACCGTGCTCGCCACGCGCGACATCGTGCTGGGCGAACTGCGCCGCAGCTACCTCGCCACCAACCCGGCGAGCGCGACCATCAGCACCGAGCCGTTCGACGCGGCACTCGAAGACGCCGCGCGGCGCGTCGCCGGCGTCGCCGATGCCGAGGGTGTGCGCACCGTGCGCCTGCGCATGCGGCTGCCGGGGCGCGCATGGGACGATGCGACGGTGCGCGTGATTCCCGACGACGGGCTGGTGCGCATCGGCATGCTGACGCCGTGGCGTGGGCCGTGGCCGCTGGCCGACCGGGCGCTGGCGCTCGAGCGTGCATCGCTCACCAGGATCGGCGCCGGGCTGGGCGACACGATCGAGGTACAGATCCATGGGCAGGATGTGCGCCGCCTGCCGCTCACCACGCTGGCGCACGATCTCAGCCTGCCGCCGGCACCGATCGCCGGCCGGGCGTTCGGCTACGTCACTGCCGAGACGATGACCTGGCTGGGTGGGCCGGACGCTGCGAATCAGCTCGCCATCGTCGTCGCCGAACAGCGTGGCGACGCCGGGCACATCCGCCAGGTCGCCGGCGCCGTCGAGCAGGTGATCCGGCGTGGCGGGCGCGACGTCTTCGCCACCGACGTTCCGACGCCGCTGCAGCACCCGGCAGAGGTCATCCTGCCCACCGTGATCGCGCTGCTCACCACCATGGGGCTGCTGGCGCTGGGCGTCAGCATGTTCCTGATCATCAACACCATCGACGCGCTGCTGATGCAACAGTTGCGCCAGATCGGCATCATGCGCGCGATCGGCGCCAGCAGTCCCGCGATCACCGGCATGTATCTGGCGCTGGCGGCGGCCTTCGGCGTGCTGGCGCTGCTCATCGCCGTGCCGCTGGCGATGCTCGCCACCTACGGCTTCGCGCGGTTCCTCGCCGGACAGCTCAACGTCGACATCCACGGCATCGGCCTGCCGCCCGACGTCGTCGCGCTGCAAGCGCTGGCGGCGGTGAGCGTGCCGATGATCGCCGCCGCGCTGCCGGTCCGGGCCACGGCGGCGCTGCCGGTCCGCGTCGCACTGGCCGGCAATGGCGGCGGCCTGCCGCGCGGCTCGTGGCCCGATCGGCTGGTCGGCCGCCTGCCGGGCCTCGACCGGCCGGCGCGCCTGAGCCTGCGCAACACGTTCCGCCGGCGTGGCCGGCTGGTGCGGACGCTCTCGGCGCTGGTGCTCGGTGGCGCGGTCTTCGTGTCGGTGATGACGCTGCGCGCCTCGCTGTACCGCACGCTCGACGCCAGCATCGCCTCGCAGCAGTACGACCTCGAAGTGCAGTTCGGCCGGCCCTACCGGACCGCCCAGGTGGCGGCGGCGCTGGCCGACGTGCCGTCGATCACGCGGCTCGAGGCGCTGCGCCGCGCGCTGGCGACGCCGGTGCGCGGCGATGGCGGCACCGGCGAGGAGCTCAACCTGCGCGCGCTCGATGCCGACAGCGTGCTGTTCACGCCGCGCATGGCCGGCGGGCGCTGGCTCGCCGCCGGTGATGCGCACGTCGTCGTGCTGACCACCAACTATCGCACCAAAGACCCGCGCGTCCAGCCGGGCGACTGGATCACGCTGCGGATTGCCGACCGCGACAGCGCCTGGCAGGTCATCGGCTTCATCGAGGAGCTGATTCCGCCGGTGAGCCCGGCGTGGGCGTATGTGCCGCTGCACGCCTTCACCGCCGAAGCCGGCGGCGCCGGCCGCAGCGATACCGTGCGTCTGGCGACCGCACAGCACAGCGCTGCCGATCACGCCATGGCGCAGCAGCGGGTCGAGGCGGCATTGCTGGCGCGGGGCTTCGAGCTACAGACGGTCCACACCCGTTCGGCCGATCGGGCCATCCTCGACGAGCGCTTCCAGGTGCTCACGTCGGTGCTCGGCGTACTGGCCGTGCTGATCGGCGCCGTCGGCGGGCTGGGCCTGGCCGGCACGATGGGCATCAACGTGCGCGAGCGCTCGCGCGAGATCGGTGTGATGCGCGCTATCGGCGCCATCGACCGGCAGATCCGGCGCATCGTGATCGGCGAAGGGCTCGCCATCGGCCTGCTCGCCTGGCTGCTGGGCATGCTGCTGGCGCTGCCGATGAGCCTGGCGATGTGCATCGGCTTCGGCATCGCGCTGCTCAACACTCCGCTCGAATGGACATTCTCGTTGCCCGGGGCGGTCGGCTGGCTTGCGATCATCATCGTCATCGCCGTCGGCGCCAGCACTGTGCCGGCGCGCGACGCCGTGCGCACTACAGTGCGGGAGGTGCTGGCCTATGAGTGAGCCACAGCGGTCGGCGCCGATCATCGCGCTGCGCCAGGTCGTCAAGGAATACCCCACCGCGGCGGGCGCGTACGTCGCGCTGCGCGGCCTGGATCTGACCATCCACGCCGGCGAGTTCGTCGCGATCGTCGGGCGATCGGGTTCGGGCAAATCGACGCTGCTCAACATGATCACCGGCATCGATCGCGCCAGCGCCGGCTCGGTGCGGGTCGCCGGCCAGGAGCTGACCACCCTGAGCGAGGCGCAGCTCACCGCGTGGCGCGGCGTCCACGTCGGCATCGTCTTCCAGTTCTTCCAGCTGTTGCCGACGCTCACCGTGATCGAGAACGTGATGCTGCCGATGGACTTCTGTGGCGTGGGCCGGCCGGCCGAGCGGGCGCAGCGCGCCGCGGCGCTGCTCGAGCGCGTCGACCTGCCCACCCAGCGCGACCGGCTGCCGGCGATGCTGTCGGGTGGCCAGCAGCAGCGGGTGGCGATCGCGCGGGCGCTGGCCAATGATCCGCCGATCATCATCGCCGACGAGCCGACCGGCAACCTCGACAGCCGTACCGCCGCCGCGATCATCGCGCTGTTCGAGGAGCTGGTCGGCCAGGGCAAGACGGTGGTGATGGTCACCCACGACGACGAGCTCGCCGGGCGGGCCCGGCGGGCAATTGTGGTCGCCGACGGCCAGGTCGTCGGCAATCGTGTGCGCGGCGCGGCCGCGCACGGGGAGGGATCGTGATGAGGCATGTGGTCGGATGGAGCCTGGTGCTGGTGGTGATGAGCGCGTGTGCTGCGCCGGCGACGCCCCAGTCGACGCCGGTGCCGGCAGTGCCGGCGGAGCGCCCGGCCGGCGTGACTGCCGAGGGGCGGCTGGTGCCGCGGCAGCACGTGGCGCTGGCGTTCGAGCGCGCCGGCACCGTCGTCGAGGTGCTGGTCGCCGAGGGCGATGCGGTGGCGGCCGGGCAGCCGCTGGTGCGCCTCGGCGCGGCCGAGGCGGAGTCGCGGCTGGCACAGGCCGAGGCGGGCCTGGCGCATGCTGCGGCGGCGCTGGCGCGCCTGCGCGCCGGCGCCAGCGAGGAGGCGATTGCGGTGGCGCAGGCCGGGGTGACGCAGGCCGAGGCCGCGCTGGCGCAGGTGCGCGCATCGGTCTCTGATGCCGATGTCGTCGCGGCCCGCCAGGGCCTGGCCGAGGCGCGCGCCGCGCGCGCCCAGGTGCTCGACGGCCCCCGCTCGACCGAGGTGACGCGGGCGCAGGCGCTGCTTGCGACGGCGCGCGCAGATCTGGCCCAGCGACGCGATGCGCTGTCGGCCGGCCGGACGACGGCGGCGCTGGCGCTCGAGCAGGCTGCCAACCAGCTACGCGAGGCGCAGCAGGCGTACCAGCGCATCTACTGGGATAATCGTGATCTCGAACGCCTGCCGGGCGACCTGCCGGACGCCCGGGTCGATCTCGAGGCGAGCGCGCTGCGCGCCGTCGAGAATGCCGGCGCCGGCCTCGGGCAGGCGCGCGTGGCCGCCGACCAGGCGGCCCAGGCCGAGCCGGAGGGCATCGCCGCCGCCGAGGCGCGCGTGGCCGACGCCGAGGCGGCGCTGGCGCAGGTGCTGGCGCCGGCCGATGCCGATCTGGTGGCGGCGGCCGATGCCCGGGTGGCGGCGGCCGAGGCGGTGCTCGAGCAGCGCCAGGGTGCGGCGCGCACCGCCCAGGTGCGCCAGGCCGAGGCGGCGCTGGCGGTCGCCGAGGCGACGCTGGCGCAGGTGCGCGCGGCGCCACGCCGCGACGACCTGGCGATCGCCGAGGCGGACGTGGCTGCCGCCGGGCAGACGGTGGCCCAGGCGCGCGTCGAGCTGGACCGGATGACGCTCAGCGCGCCGTTCGCCGGCATCATCGCCAGCCCGGCGCCCGTCGTCGGCGAGAGCGTCGCGCCACACCTGCCGGTGCTCACCCTGATGGCCGACGCTGGCTGGCGCGTCGACACCGAGGACCTGACCGAGCTCGATGTGGTGCGCATGGTGCCCGGCGCGCCGGTCGAGGTGCGCTTCGACGCACTGCCAGACCTGCAGCTCGCCGGCACGGTCAGCCGCGTCGCGCTGATGGGCAGCAACCGGCAGGGCGATATCGTCTACACCGCGGAGATCGCGCTGGCGCAGACCGATCCCCGGCTGCGCTGGAACATGACGGCGGTGGTGACGCTCCCCTGAGCAGCCCGCCGCGGCGCGCCCGGGCGCGCCGTGCTATGATGGGGCAGGACGGCACGATCGGGTGAACGGGGGCACGACGCTGGTGGTGAACAAACCTGAGGTCATGAGTCCGGCCGGGTACTGGCCACAGCTCGAGGCGGCGATCAACGCCGGCGCCGACGCGGTCTACTTCGGCCTGACGCACTTCACCGCCCGGGCCAAGGTCGGCTTCGCGCTCGAGGAGCTGGCGGCGGTGATGCAGACGCTGCATCGCCACGGCGTGCGGGGCTACCTGACATTCAACACGCTGGTCTTCGACCATGAGTGGGCCGCGGCGGCGCGCGCGCTCGAGGCGGTCGCGCACGCCGGCGTCGACGCCGTCATCGTGCAGGACGTCGGCATCGCCCGGCTGGTGCGCCAGATCACGCCCGACATCGAGATCCACGGCTCGACCCAGATGAGCATCACGTCGGCCGAAGGCGCCGAGTTCGCCCGCAGCCACGGCGTCGACCGGGTGGTGCTGGCGCGCGAGCTGTCGCTCGGCGACATTCGCCGCATCCGCGAGCGGACCGATGTGCCGCTGGAGATCTTCGTCCACGGCGCGCTGTGTGTCTCGTATTCCGGCCAGTGCTTCTCGTCGGAGGCCTGGGGCGGGCGCAGCGCGAACCGTGGCGCGTGCGCCCAGGCCTGCCGGCTGCCGTACGAACTGCTGGTCGACGGCGAGTTGCGGCCGCTGGGCGACGCCCGCTATCTGCTGTCGCCGGGTGATCTGTCGGCCATCGGGCACATCCCGCAGATCCTGCCGCTGGGCATCGCGTCGCTCAAGATCGAGGGACGCTACAAGGACGCCGACTACGTGGCGTTGACGACCGACGCCTACCGGCGCGCCGTCGACGCGGCCTGGGCGGGCTTGCCGCTGCCGCTCAGCGCGCGTGATCAACTGCACCTCGAGCAGGTCTACTCGCGTGGTCTCGGCGCGCACTTCCTCGGCGGCACCGACCACCAGGCGGTCGTGCGCGGCCGTGCGCCGCGCCATCGCGGCGTGCTGCTCGGCAGCGTGGCCGCGCTGCGTGGCGACGGGATCGAGGTGGCGCTGGCGGCGGGCGGCGCGCTGGCGCCGCCGCAGCCGGGCGACGGCATCGTGTTCGATGCGGCGGCGTGGCGTAGCCCGGAAGTGCCGGAGGAGGGCGGGCGCATCGTCGCCAGCGAGCCGCTCGGCTCCGACGTGGTGCGGGTGCGCTGCGAGCCCGGCGCCCTCGATGTCCGGCGCATCCGCGTCGGCGATCTGGTCTGGCGGAGCGATGATCCGGCGACCCGGCGCGTGGCCCGGGCGATCGTCGCGCGTGCGGCGCTGCGCCGCCGCTGGCGCCTGGCTGTGGCGGTTACGGCACATGTCGGCCGGCCGCTACAGCTGCACTGGTGGTGCTGCGAGACGCCACAGGTGCGGGTGACCGTCGGCGGCGACGGGCCGCTGACCGCGGCGCGCGCCCGGCCGGCCGATGCGGCCTGGTTCGGCGAGCACCTCGGCCGGCTGGGCGAGACGGCATTCGTGCTGGAGTCGCTCGAGCTCGACATCGCCGGCGAGGTGTTTGTGCCGGCATCGCTGCTGAACGCGCTGCGCCGCGAGGCCTGCGCGCTGCTGGCCGAGCGCCTCGATGCGCCACCAGCGCGCCGGGTGACATCGCGGCCGCCGGCGGCAGTCGCGGTGGCGCCGCCGGCCGCGCCCACGCCGGCCCGGCTGCACCTGCTGGTGCGCAGCGCCGAGCAACTCGCGGCGGCGCTCGCGCTGCAGCCCGACAGCATCACCCTCGACTGGCTCGAGCTCTACGGGCTGCGGCCGGCCGTCGAGCAGGTGCGCGCCGCAGGCATCGAGGTGCGCGTCGCCAGCCCGCGGGTGCTCAAGCCGGAGGAGCAGAACCTGGTGCACTTCCTGCTGAAGCTCGACGCGACGATCCTCGTGCGCTCGAGCGGCCTGCTTCACGCGCTGCTGGCACGGCCTCACCCGCCCCTGATCGGCGATTTCAGCCTGAACGTCGCCAATGCCGCCACCGCACGTGCCTTCCTCGAGCATGGGCTGGGGCGCATCACGCCGACGCACGATTGCAACGCGGCGCAGATCGCCGCGCTGGCCGGCGTGGTCGGGCCGCAGCATGTCGAGGTGATCGCCTACCAGCACCTGCCGGTGTTTCACACCGAGCACTGCGTCTTCTGCCGGTTCCTCTCGCACGGTACCAGTGCACGGGATTGCGGCCATCCGTGCGAGCAGCATCGCGTCGCGCTGCGCGACGCGCGCGGCCGCGCGCATCCGGTGCTCGCCGACGTCGGCTGCCGCAATACTGTGTTCGGCGCCGAAGCCCAGGAAGCCAGCCGACACCTGGCCGACTGGCGGGCGGCCGGCATCGGCGATGTGCGCCTCGAGTTCGTCCACGAGGACGCCGCACAGCTCACGGCGGTGACGACGGCGTTCCGTCGGGCGCTCGCCGGTGACCTCACCGGCGCCGAGCTCGGCCGCCGCCTGCGTCGCCTCGCGCCGCAATCGACGACCGAAGGCAGCCTGTTCGTCCCGCCCGACCACGAGATCATTCCGCTGCTCTGAGGCCGCATGAGGCGCGACGGGACGAGGCGCGAGGGACAATCACCGAACAGCCTCGCCCCCGCCCCTTCGTGCCTTCGTGTGAGCCCGCCCCCCGTCCCCCGCTCCCCGTCCCTTCGTGTCTTCGCGTCTTCGTGTGAGCCCGTCTCCCGTCCCTTCGTGGCTTCGTGTCTTCGTGTGAGCCCCTGCCTTCGGCGATTTGACAGATCGCGGAAGCAGTGGTACTGTGTGCCCTGTCGCCACAAGCGACCGGATCGAGCGACGGACCCCTGCAGGGCAGCGCCGCGCCGATTTGACAGACCGAACGGAGTGTGCTACAC
>JAGWYG010000182.1 GCA_018969485.1 Chloroflexota bacterium | reverse complement strand
CCGTCGGCGCTGTCCGGGGGGCAGCAGCAGCGTGTCTCGATCGCGCGGGCGCTGATGAACGGCGGGCGCGTCATCCTTGCCGATGAACCGACCGGCGCGCTCGACAGTGCCAGCGGCCAGGAGGTGCTCCGCCTTTTGCACGAACTCCATGCCGAAGGCCACACCATCATCCTCATCACCCACGATGCTGGCGTGGCGGCGCAGGCGCGGCGCGTCATCGAGATCGCTGACGGGCTCATCGTCTCCGACCGCGTGGTCGGCGAAACCGACAGCCAGCCCGTGAGCCCCGGCGCGTCCGCAGCAGCGCATCCGCTGGCGGACGTCGGCCTCGCGCCACCACCCGCCCGCGCCAACCCGATGGGCGACTTCGCCGCGTCCTGCGGCATGGCGCTGCGTTCGCTGCGCAACAACCTGTTCCGCACCGCGCTGACCCTGCTCGGCATCGTCATCGGCGTGGCAGCGGTCATCACCATGCTGGCGATGGGCGCCGGGAGCAAGGCCGAGGTGCTGCGCAGCATCGAGGCGATGGGGCCGGATCTCCTTGTGGTCCGCCCGGGTGCGCCAAATATTCGCGGCTCGTCGGATGTCAAGACGCTGACCGCCGACGACGCCAAGGCGCTCGAGGGCATGCCCAATGTCCTGCGCGTCGTGCCCGAGAACGGCAAGGGCATCACGGTGCGATTTGGTCGCAACGACTACTCGACCAACGGCGTTGGCACGACGTCGGAATACCCCGCCGCGCGCAGCTGGGAGGTGTTGCGCGGGCAGTTCTTCAGCGATACCGACGTCGCCAGCTATGCGCCAGTGGCGGTGATCGGCACCACGGTGCGCGATGCCCTGTTCACCGAGGGCGAGGACCCGATCGGGCAACGGATCCTGATCGAGAATGTCCCGTTCGAGGTCATCGGCGTGATGTCGACCAAGGGCGAGTCGGCGTTCGGCAGCGACCTCGACGACAACGTCTTCGTCCCCATCACCACCGGTCGCATGCGTCTGTTCGGGCAGAGCCACGTCCGCGCCATCGCCCTGCAGCTGGCCGACATGAACCGCTCGGAGGAGACATCGGCAGCGGTGGAGGACGTGATCGCCGCGCGCCATCGCATGGTCGACTTCAAGGTGCGCAACATGGCCTCCCTCATCGAGACTGCCACCGAGACGCAGAACACCATGTCGCTGCTGCTTGGCTCGATCGCCGCCATCTCGCTGCTGGTCGGCGGCATCGGCGTGATGAACATCATGCTGGTGTCGGTCACCGAGCGCATCCGCGAGATCGGCATCCGCATGGCCTGTGGCGCGCGGCGGCTGCAGATCCAGATGCAGTTTCTGGTCGAGGCGGTGCTGGTCTGCGCCTTTGGCGGGCTGATCGGGGTGGCGCTGGGCTTTGCCGCGGGTTATGCCGCGCAAGCGTTCGGCTCGCCGGTGATCTTCTCCCTGCCGCCGGTGTTGATGGCGTTCGGCAGCGCTTTCCTCGTCGGCGTGCTGTTCGGCTACCTGCCGGCGCGGCGCGCGGCGCGCCTCGACCCGGTCGTGGCGCTGGCGTCGGAGTGATGACCATGCGCCTGCTGGTGTCCTTGCCGTTGCTTGCCCTGCTCGGCGGTTGCGCCGCGCAGCTGCCGGTGGTTGCCGACGAGGCGCCGAAAATCGCCAGCCGCTGGCCGGTCGCTGCCGCGGAGGGCGATGCCGATCGCATCCGCCTCGGTCTGCCGGGGCTGGAGACAGTGCTCGAGCGCGCGCAGGAGGGCAACCTCGACGTGCGCACCGCGTTGGCGCGCATCGATCAGGCGCGGGCGTCGGCCAAGGTATCGGCGGCCGGCTTGTTCCCGTCGCTCATCGGCGCCGGCAACGCCCAACGCAACGACCTCCCGGGGCAGACGCCATCGGGTCTGTACAGCGTCGGTGGCACCCTGGCCTACGAAGTCGACCTGTGGGGCCGCAACCGCTCATTGGCTGAGGGGGGCAGGGCGGCGCTGGCGGCGAGCGAATCTTTCCGCGATGCGGTGCGGCTCACGGTTCAGGGCGATACCGCCACGGCCTGGGTGCGCCTGCTCTCCTTCAACGACCGCATCGCTACCGCGACGCGCAACGTCGACACCGCCGAGCGCCTGCAGGCGCTGCTCGAATCGCAGAAGGCTGCTGGCCGCATCTCGGCGCTCGAGGTGGCGCGTCAGCGCAACCAGGTCGCGGTCAACCGCGCTGCGCTCGAAGACCTGCGCGGCCAGCGTGGTCTGGTGCGCAACCAGCTCGCGTTGCTGGCCGGTCTGCCGCCCGACGGGGCGCCCGATACCACCGATGGCCTGCGCGAGCTGCCCGTCCCGGTGCCGGTTCCCGGCGATGCTGCCGGACTGTTGGCACGCCGTCCCGACATCCGCCAGGCCGAGCTCGACCTTGCCGCAGCGCGCGCCAATGTTGCCGCCGCGCGCGCCGCGATACTGCCGCGACTCGATCTGAGCCTGCGTGCGGCGCTTCAGTCGGCGGCCGCTGGCGACCTGTTGCAGTCGTCGAGCACGCTCACCACACTCGCCGCCAACCTCGCGCAGACCGTGTTCGACGGCGGGCGCTTGCGTGGTCAGGCCGAACTCTCGGCAGCACAGCAGCAGG
>JAGWYG010000090.1 GCA_018969485.1 Chloroflexota bacterium | reverse complement strand
AGACGGGCTCACACGAAGCCACGAAGGGGCGGGGGCAAGGTTTCCATCCTGCTCCTCTCTCTCCTCGGCTCGCCGGCCAATCGGCCGGATTGACGATCACCAGCCACATGGCTACAATGGTCACGACGGGAGATGGGCCCGGCGCGCGAGTGCCGCAGCCACGTACGGACACGCAAGGAGAGGGTGATGATCGAGCAGGGGAAGCAGCCATGGATCGCCGAGGTCGCAGCGTTGCAGCAGCGTGCGACTCGCCGCCGATCGAACCACCGGCGCGTTCAGCGCACGGCGCAGCGCTGGTGGGCACGCTGGTGGGCATGGTGGAGCGCCATGCCGGCACGGATCCGCCAACTCCCGTCGCGTCTGCTGCTGCACGCACTCGTCATCGCGCTCATTCCCGCGGCGATCACCCTGGGATCATTACAGACCGGCGTAGTCCAGCAGCCGGGCGTCGCCGATGTGCCCGTGATCGCCGAGGGCGTCGACCTGGCAATCCCGCTGGTACCGCTGAGCGCCGTCGCCGAGTCCGGGATGGGCGACGGGCCACTCGAAGAGAGCAGCGAGATCCCGGTGCCGCTGTCGCTCGTCTCGCGGAGCGAGGCGCTCGCGCCGGTCGCCGTCCCCGGCCAGGTCGCCGGCGAGCGCATCTTCCTGCGCAACGGCCCCGGCACCGAGTACGATGCCGTCGGTCGCATGTCGGCCAACACCCCGCTGCAGGTCATCGGGCGGTACGGCGACTGGTTCCAGGTGCGTGAGCGGATCGACACGCCGGTGTACTGGATCTGGGGCGAACTGCTCAGCCTGCCCGAGAACGCGATCTACACCCTGTTCGAGGTCCAGGCCGACCGCATTCCGCCGCCGCCGCCGCCCAAGATCGGTGCCGTCGCCGAGGAAGGCCTGCTGCTGCGCGACGGCCCGGGCACCAACTACGTGCCGATGGAATCGCTCAAGGCTGGCGCTTCCCTCGAGCTCTTCGAGATCTACCAGGGATGGTACCACGTCGGCATCACCGGCGGCCTCGATGGCTGGGTCAAGAGCGACTTTGTGGCGGTTGATCCCGGCGTCGTCGAGCGCCTGCTCGTCGCCGAGACGATCCCCGATCCGAACCCGGCGCTGGTCGGCGTCATCAGTGACGGGCAGGTGAACCTGCGCAAGGGGCCCGACACGCGATACGCCAAGGTCGCGACCACCGGGGCCAACACCAGCGTGGCATTGATCGGCAAGCACAAGGACTGGCTGCGCGTCCAGTTGGCCGATGGCACCAAAGCCTGGGTCTTCCGCGACCTGGTGAGCGTCTCCGAGCACGTCGTGCGCCGCGTGCCGGCCAGCCGCGATTTTCCGGCGCTGCCGGTGAGCGGCGGGCGCCTGAGCGCCAGCCCGGGCCTCAGCCGGATTGCCGCCAGCGGCGACGTCGCCAGCCTCGCGGTGCAGTTCGTCGGCTACCGCTACGTGTGGGGCGGCACCAGCCCGAGCCGCGGCTTCGACTGCAGCGGGCTGATGCAGTACGTCTACCGCCAGTTCGGCGTGAACATCCCACGCGTCGCTGCGAGCCAGTTCAGCACCTCGGTCGGCGCGTCGGTCGGTGCGATGGGCAACCTGGCGCCGGGCGACCTGATGTTCTTCGTCAATACCGGCGGCGGCCGGGGCATCACGCATGTGGCGATGTACATCGGCGATGGCCGTATGGTGCACGCCATGTCGCCTCGCTACGGGGTACAGGTGTCGGGCGTCTGGAACGACTACTGGACGAGCCGCTACGCCGGCGCCATTCGAGTGCGCCGCTAGCCTTGCCGTGGGCTGCCGTGCCGGAATGATGGTGCGCTGCTGCTGGCCGCGGCTGTGCCCGATGGCCAGCCGCCGTCCTTGGGCCGGGCGCGCGATGGCATCTGGCCGGTGAGCCGTGCCCCGACGCCATCGCGCCCGTGAGCACGTATTGGTACCGTGATACAATGCGGAGCATGCCGCGACGCCGCCGGGCGCATCCGCCCGCGGCATCCGCGGGGCGCCAGATCGGCAGCAGCATCAAGGAGATCACGCATGATTGAGCCAAGTCAGCGCCGCTGGACGGCGGCACCGACGGGCGTCGATAGATTGGGGCGGCGCGTCGCGCAGCGCAGGGCGCGCCATCAATGGCCGATGCGCCTCATCAGGCGGTGCTGGCACCAGATACGGCATGTCATCACCGTGCTGCCCGAGCGCATCCGGCAACTCCCCTCGCGGCTGGTGCTCCACATCATCGTCATCGGGCTGATCCCGATCGCCGTCGCGCTCGGATCGCTGCCGACCGGCGACTTCCAGGGCAGTGCGCCAGCGCGCATCGTCGGCGAGAGCCTCGATCTCTCGGTGCCACTGGTGCCGCTCAGCGCCGTCGCCACCGACGACCTGGGCGATGCACCGCTGGACGACAGCAGCGAGGTGCCCGTCCCGCTGTCGCTGGTATCGCGCAGCGAGGCGCTCGCGCCGGTCGTCGTCGCCGGCCAGGTCACCGCGGGCCGTATCTTCCTGCGCGACGGCCCCGGCACCGAGTACGACGCGGTCGGGCGCATCTCGGCCGGCACCGAACTGCAGGTCATCGGGCGGTATGGCGACTGGTTCCAGGTGCGCGAGCGCATTGATGCGCCGGTGTACTGGGCCTGGGGTGAGCTGCTCACGCTGCCCGACAGCGCCATCTACACGCTCTTCGAAGTGCAGGCCGACCGCATCCCGCCGCCGCCGCCGCCCAAGATCGGCACCGTCGCCGAGGGTGGCCTGCTGCTGCGCGACGGCCCGGGCACCGGCTACGTGCCGATGGAGTCGCTCGATAACGGCGCCACCCTCGAGCTGTTCGAAATCTATCAGGACTGGTATCACGTCGGCACCGGCAGCGGCCTCGACGGTTGGGTCAAGAGCGAGTTCATCACCGTCGACCCGTCGATCGTCGAGCGCCTGCTGGTGGCCGAGAGCATCCCCGACCCGAACCCTGCGCTCGTCGGCACGATCGGCGACGGCGAGGTCAATCTGCGCAAGGGCCCCGACACGCGCTACGAGAAGGTCGGCGTCGTGACGGCCGACACGCCGGTCGATCTGATCGGCAAGCACAAGGACTGGCTGCGCGTCGGGCTGGCCGACGGCACCAGGGCGTGGGTGTTCCGCGACCTGGTGAATGTGAGCGACCACGTCGTGCGCCGCGTGCCGGCGAGCCGCGAGTTTCCGGCGCTGCCGATGAGCGCCGGGCGCATGGGCGCCAGCCCGGGCCTGAGCCGCATCGCCGCCAGCGGCGATGTCGCCAGCTATGCGGTGCAGTTTGTCGGCTACCGCTATGTGTGGGGTGGTACCAGCCCGAGCCGCGGATTTGATTGCAGCGGGCTGATGCAGTATGTCTACCGCCAGTTTGGCGTGGGCATCCCGCGGCTCGCGGCGAGCCAGTTCAGCACGTCGGTTGGCGCATCGGTCGGCGCGATGGGCAATCTTGCCCCGGGCGACCTGATGTTCTTCGTCAACACTGATGGCCGCCGCGGCATCAGCCACGTGGCGATGTACATCGGCGACGGCCGCATGGTGCATGCGATGTCACCACGGTATGGCGTCCAGGTGTCGGGTATCTGGAACGATTACTGGACGGCACGGTACGTGGGTGGCATCCGGGTGCGGCGCTGAGCCCCGATGTGCCATGCGGCGTGCCGGCCGGAGCGTGGCAGCGCCAGCGCGGCGCTGCCGTGCAGCCGGCTCGCCGGTGGGTTCCCGCGTCGCCGGCGTGCCGGACGAGCGCCGCCGATTGGCTGCAGCATGCTATACTTGCGGCATGCTAGCACCCATTCGTGCGCCCGGTGCGCTCCACATCCACACCACCGTCTCCGATGGCAGCGGCACGCTCGATGAGGTCGTGGCGGCAGCACGTGCCGCCGGGCTGCGGTGGATCATCGTCACCGACCACAACTCGCTGGCGCTGCGCGCGCGCGCCGGCTGGCATGGCGACATCCTCGTGATCGTCGATCAGGAGGTCACGCCGGATCGCAATCACTATCTGGCGTTCGGCCCGGATCAGGTGATCGACGAGCGCATGGCGCCGCAGGCCTTCATCGATGCGACCTACGCCGCCGGCGGATTCGGTGCCATCGCCCATCCCGACGAACTGCGCGCCAATCCATTCAAGGACGCTGCCTACCGCTGGGAGGACTGGCGGATCGACGGGCCGAGTGAGCGCGCCGGGCGGCCCTGCGGCATCGAGATCTGGAACTGGATGAGCGATTGGTCGGAGGGCCTGTCGCGCTGGAATGTGTTGCCCCGGTTCCTGTGCCCGGCGCTCGGCATACGCGGGCCGACGCCGGCGGTGCTGGCGTGGTGGGATCGGCTCAACCTGGCTGGCCGCCGGACCTTTGGCTTCGGCGGCGTCGACGCCCACGCCTTGCTGCGTCGCGCCCCGTGGGGCCCGGTCTCGATCTTCCCGTACCGGCAGATGTTCGCGACGCTGGTCAATGTGCTGCTGCTCGAGGCGCCGCTCGCGGCAGACGCCGCCGCCGCGACCCGCCAGGTGTACGCGGCGCTCGGCGCCGGCCGCCTGTTCTTCGCCGATCAATCCGTGGGCGATGCCACGGCGGCGCGGTTCTGGGCCAGCAATGGCACGCAGTCGGCCGAATGTGGCGCGACGCTGCGCCTGACCGATGCGGTGCGCTTCGAGGCCGCGCTGCCCGGCGCCAGGCTGCAGCTGATTCACAATGGCCGGGTGCTGCTGCGGGCGCACGAACGCCTGGCCCACTCGGCGGCGTCCGCTGGCGTGTATCGCCTCGAGGCCCGGCGGCACAACCGCCCCTGGCTCTATACCAACCCGATCTTCGTGGAGGCCGAGTGAACCAGGCGCTGGAGACACGCCGCGGCACGCTGGCGTTGCCGACCTACCTGCCGGACGCGACGCGCGGCGTGGTGCGCGCCATCGACGCCCGCGACGTGCGTGCCTGCGGCATCACGGCGCTGGTGATGAACGTCTTCCACCTGATGCAGCGCCCGGGGTCGTCGACCATCGCGGCGCTGGGCGGCCTGCACCGCATGAGCGGCTGGCCGGGGCCGATCGTGACGGATTCGGGCGGCTTTCAGGCGTATTCGCTCATCAGGCAGCATGGCCGCGGCACGCTGAACGAACAGGGGCTCAACTTCACGCCCGAAGGAGCCGACCGCCGTTTCCAGCTCACTCCGGAGAAGAGCGTCCAGCTACAGCTGGCGTATGGCGCCGATGTGGTGATCTGCCTTGATGACTGCACCCATGCCGAGGATTCGCTGACCGAGCAGGAGCACTCGGTGCGGCGTACGATCGCCTGGGCGCGGCGCTGCAAGGGCGAATTCGAGCATCAGGTGGCGCAGCGCCGCAGGCATGCGGGCCGGCCGCTGCTGTTTGCGGTGATCCAGGGCGGCGCATCGCCGGCATTGCGGCGCCAGTGCGCCGATGCGCTGCTCGAGATCGGCTTCGATGGCTATGGCTACGGCGGATGGCCGCTCGCCGGCGACGGCAGCCTGCTGCGCGAGATGCTGGCGCTGACGCGGGAGTTGATCCCGCCGGCGTTCCCGCTGCATGCGCTGGGGGTCGGCCATCCGGATCACGTCGCCACCTGCGCCCGCATGGGCTATGATCTGTTCGACAGCGCGCTGCCGACGCGCGATGCCCGCGCCGGGCGGCTGTACCGGTTTGCCGATCAGGCCGCCGAGCCGACGCTGCGGGACGGTTGGCGGCAGTTCATCTACCTCGAGGATGAGCGCCACCTCAAGAGCACTGCGCCGATCGATGCCGGCTGCGATTGTCATACCTGCCAGACCGCCTCGCTCGGCTACCTGTACCACCTGCGGGCGATCGGCGACGGGTTATTCGCCCGGCTGGCGACCATCCACAATCTGCGCTTCATGAGCCGGCTGGTGGCTGGCCTGCAGCGCGAGCGGGCGCTGGCATGAGCGAGGAGGGGCGCGCCGCGCTGCTGGTGCGGCAGGTGTGTGCGGGCGCGCGCTACCGCGAGATCGCGCCGGAGTTGGTGCTGCGCCTGGTGCGGCGGGCCATGCGCCATGACCACGACGACGCCAGCGTCGTCAAGGCGGTGCGGCGTCAGATTCACCAGGTCACCGGCGCGTTCATCATCGGTACGCCCGATGTGGCCGCGCTGACGGCAGCGTGGCCGCGGGTGGCGCCGGGCGACCGCCCGGCGTGGTGCGAGCAACGGCTGCGCGAACACGCCTCGACGCGCGAGCGCCTGCCGTGGCTCGGCGAGTTCTACCGGCAGATCGCCGCGCGCGCCGGCACGGTGACGCGTGTCCTCGATCTGGCGTGTGGCCTGAATCCGCTGGCGCGCCATGCGATGCCCTTCGGCGCCGCCGACTACCTGGCGTGCGATGTCGCCGGTCACCTGATCCCGCTGGTCGACGCTGTGCTGCGTGATACCGGTGGCGGCACGGCGTTCGTCGCCGATCTCGTGCCGGGCGCTCCGCCACACCGTGCGGACCTGGCGCTCGTGCTCAAGCTGCTGCCGCTGCTCGAACACCTCGAGCGCGGCGCCGCGCGGCGGTTCCTCACCAGCATCCAGGCGCCGACGATCGTGGTGTCGTATCCGACGCGCACGATCGGGGGGCGCGCGATCGGGATGTGCAGCACCTACGGGCAGCAGTTCGCCGCACTGATCGCCGATCTGCCGTGGCAGAGCGAGTCGCTGCTGATCGGCGACGAACTGGTCTTCATCGTCACCCGGCCCTCCTGAACGCCGGGCGCAGTCATCACGAGGAGGCACGATGCCCTACGAATTCAGCACGGTCGGTCGCATCATCGTCGGGGCCGGCAGCAGCGCAGACGCGCCGGCAGCGCTCGCCGAGCTTGGCCGGCGTCCCGCGCTGGTGGTCTCGCCGCGGGCCGCCGCTGGCGCCGCGGCCGGGCTGGTGGCAGCCGTGCGCGAACGCTGGCCCGCCGCGCCGCTGACGGCGGTGAGCGGTGAGCCGACGCTGGCCACCATCGCCGCGCTGGTCGCGCCACTGCGTGACGCCGGCGTCGACTGCCTCGTGGCCATCGGCGGCGGCAGCGTCCTCGACAGCGCCAAGGCTGCGGCGGCGCTGCTGACGAACGCCGGCGACCTGCTCGAGTACCTCGAGGTGGTCGGGGCGGGGCGCGCGCTGGCACAGCCGGCGCTGCCGCTGCTCGCCGTCCCCACGACGGCCGGCACCGGCAGCGAGGCGACGCGCAATGCCGTCATCGCCGCGCCGGGAACCAAGGCCAGCATCCGCCACAGTTCGCTGGTGCCGCGCATCGCGGTGGTCGATGCCGGCCTGATGCTGGGCCTCGATGCCGCCACGACGGCCGCCGGCGGCATGGATGCGATCACGCAGCTGATCGAGGGATATGTGGCGCGCCGGGCGTCGCCGATCACCGACGGGCTGGCGCTGCGCGGTCTGCAGGGCGCCGTCGTCGCGCTGCGGCGCGCGATGCTGGCACCTGCCGAGCTCGCGGCGCGCGCTGTGCTCGCCGAGGCGGCGCTGCTCAGCGGCATGGTGCTGGCCAATGCCGGCCTCGGTGCGGTGCACGCGCTGGCGGGCCCGCTCGGCGGGCAGATCGGCGTGCCGCACGGCGTGGCGTGCGCTGCGCTGCTGGCTCCGGTCACGCGGATGACGCTCGCTGCACTGCGGCGGACCGATGGAACGGCCGCGCTGGCGCGCTATGCCGCCGTGGCGCGGGCCTGTGGCGCGACGGGCGATGATGCTGCCGCGGTGGCGCAGTTGGAGACGCTGCTGGCGTCGCTCACCAGCGAGCTTGGGATCGCACGCCTGGGGCACTATGGCCTGGAGGAGCATCATCTGCAGCCGATCGCGGCGGCCGCGCTGCGCACCAGCAACGCGAAGAACCATCCGGTGGCGCTCGACGAGGCGCAGCTCTGCGCGGCGCTGGCTGCGGCGCGGTGAGCGCCGGTCGCGTGAGCACCGCGGCGCGCTGGGACGCCCAGGCGTTGGCGCACCGCCATCCGGCGCACGACGCCGCGAGCCAGCCGCACCGGCAGCGCTGCGCACCGGCCGCGCGAAGCACCATCCGGTGGCGCCAGCGCTGGCGCCGGTCGCGTGAGCACCGCGGCGCGCTGGGACGGCCCGGCGCTGGCACGTGCCACGATGGATAGATCGCGCATGCCGGCCCGCGTCGGCTGGCGATCACACCCGCGTGGCGGCGCAGGGCTCAGGGCGCCTCGAGGCCGTAGCTGTCGAGCAGCGCCGCATCGGCCAGCAACGTGGCGCTCGGCGCATCGGCGACGATCATGCCGCCCGAGAGCACCACCATCCGGGGAAATACGTCGCGAACCAGCCGCATGTCATGCGTCGAGACCAGCATCGCCTGCGGTAGCTGCTGCAGGAGCGTCACCAGGCTGCGGCGCGCCCGCGGATCAAGGCCGGCCGAGGGCTCGTCGAGCGCCAGGATCGCCGGATCCATCGACAGCACCGTGGCGATCGCGACGCGCTTGCGCTGGCCCAGGCTCAGGTGGTGGGGCATCCGCCGCTCGAAGCCGGCCATCCCCACCTGCTCCAGCGCCGCCGCCACGCGTCGCGTGACCTCGTCGCGCGGGTAGCCCATGTGCAGCGGGCCGAACGCCACGTCATCAAACACGGTCGGCGAGAACAGTTGGTCATCGGGGTCCTGAAACACCATGCCGACGCGCGCGCGGATCTCGGCGAGCGTGCGCTCGCCCACCAGCGTGCCGGCAACCGCCACCTGGCCCGCGGTGGCACGCAGGACGCCGTTCAGATGGAGCAGCAGCGTGCTCTTCCCGGCACCGTTCGGCCCTACCAGCGCGACCTTCTCGCCGGCAGCGACCGTCAGGTCGATGGTGCTGAGCGCGACGGTGCCATCGGGGTAGACATGGCGCAGCCCGTGCACTGCGAGCGCCGGCCGTGGGATCGATTCGCTCATGGATCGCTTTCTGTCGTCGCGCGGGCATCGCCCGTGCCACTGTGCCTCACCAGACCAGTGCGGCGTAGATGATCAGCGCCAGGGTGGCCAGCACCCCGATCAGCGTGCCGCGATCGCGCGAATCGAGCGGCTGCGTGTCGAGCGTGCGGACTTCGCCACGGTAGCCACGCGATAGCATCGCGACGTAGATTCGCTCGCTTCGTTCGTAGGAGCGCAGGAACAGGGTGCCGACCATCTGCCCGACGACGGCAGCGCGCCAGCCGATGGAGCCGCCGCCGCGCCGCCCGTGATGCGCCGCGCTGCGACATTCGCGCGCACGCAACATCCGGCTGGCTTCATCGATCAGGACGAACAGGTAGCGGTAGGCGAATGCCATGACTGCCACCAGCACCGTCGGCAGGCGAAAGGCGCGCAGCGCCAGGAAGACGTCGACCACCTGGGTGGTGGCGATCAGCATGAGCGCCGCCTGCACCGAGAGCCACGACTTGATCACTACCGAGATGAATGCGATCAGCCCGGCATCGCTGGCGGTCAGTTGCCATGGGCCGATGGTGAGGTCGAACAGCGGTGCGCCGGGCCGCGCAAAGACCAGCGAGACCGCGACCAGGGCGAACGGCAGGGCGACGAACGCACGCCGTAAGACCAGGCCGAGGCCGATGCGCGCCTGCCAGACGCCCCACCACAGCAGCCCTGCCAGCCCCGCCAGCGCGGCCCATTCGCCGTTGGGCAGAAAGGCCAGCGTCAGGATGTAGCCGAGCGTCATCAGGACTTTGACGCGGGCATCGAGCGCATGGACCGGGCTGATCCGATCGACATAACGCTCCAGCGTACTGCTCGTCAGGGACACGCTCACTCCTGGCTGCGAAGGATCGCGATGCAATCACGCGCGGGCAGTATATACCGGATTCCGTGACGGGCTGGCGCAGCGTCGCGTGCCGTGACCGCCCGGGGCGCGATCACCACGCGCCCCGGGTGTATCGCCGCATCAGGCGTTCGGCGCATCGCCGCGTCGCGCCCGCACGGCCTGGGTGATGCCGTAGATCAACACGAACACCAGCGCGACACCGATCACGCCCGAGAGGATGGTCGAGATGCTGCCATCGATTCCGGGGATGGTGTAGTCGGGCAGGATGGCGTAGGGCGCGTCGCTCGCGCGACCGAGAAAGCCCTGATCCTCGGCGACGCGCTCGAGGCCATCGGGATCGCCCGAGGCCAGCGGCGATGCCAGGGCCGCGCCGACGGCGAAGAGCAGGCCGACGACCGTGACCCCGCCGATCAGGCCGCCGCCGGCACGACGCTCAAGCCCTGCCGGGCTGACGACGCCCGCCAGGCTCTTGACGAGATCCGGCCGGGTGGCGATGATGAACGCGATCGCGGCAAAGGTGATCAGGCCCTCGCCGATGCCGATGAAGGTGTGGACGAACAGCATCGGCGGGAATGCGACGGCCGCCGGTACGCCCGAGAGCACCAGTTGTACCGAGGTGAGCAGTGCTGCGACCATCACCGAGAGCCACGCGACGACGAAACCGACGATGGCCAGCCCCCAACTGCGTCCGCCGAACAGGCGCAGCAGCGGCATTCCGGCACCGTAGCCGACCAGCGCGGTGGCGACGCCCATGTTGAAGATGTTGGCGCCCATCGCGAGCAACCCGCCGTCCTGGAAGAGCAGTGCCTGCAGGCCGACGACCACTGCCATGACCAGGACGCCCGACCAGGGGCCGAGCAGCAGCGCGGCCAGCGCGCCGCCGAGCAGATGGCCCGAGGTGCCGCCCAGCACTGGGAAGTTGAGCATCTGCGCCGCGAAGATGAATGCTGCCATCACGCCCATCAGCGGAACCTGGCGCTCGTCGAGCTCGCTGCCCGTGCGCCTGACGGCGACGGCGATGGCGACGACGGTGAGCACCCACCATGCCAGTGCTACCGGGGTCGTCAGAAAGCCATCGGGAATGTGGAGGCCCAGCGCGAGTCCATCCAGCCATTGCGATTCCATCACGTGCTCCTGTCTGTGCGGTCATCGGACGACCAGCCGCCGGCTCCTGATCGGGCGATTGCGTTGCCACGCCGGTGTTGCTGCTACGCACGTGCAATTATACGCAGAACACACGCGCATGGATCTGCATGTGGCAGTCATCAGGGGGTTCGACCAGATGGAGTGGCAGCATGCATGATCACGACGTGCGGTTCCCGTGGTCGGTCGCCGGCGAACTGGCGGGATTCGCGCTGGTGTGGGGGGCGGTGCTCACGATCGGGCTGCAGTTCAGCGTGGCGCTGGGCGGCCGGGCGGGCGCGCCGGCTGGCGCATGGCTGCTGCTGCTGGCCACGATCGCCTTTGATCTGGGCATGCTCGCCGCGACGGCATGGTGTGCCGTACGGCGGCTGGGCCACGCGGCGCTGGGCATGCGCGGCTGCGCCCGACGCTGGTATGGCGCGGCGGTGCTGCTGGCGCCCGCCTGCATGCTGCTCGGCGCCAGCGTGCGCTGGCCGGGGGTCGTCAGTGCGCACGATGGCCTCGGCTCCGGCGTGCTTCCGCCGTGGCAGCTCGCAGCGCTGATCGCCCTCGCCGTCGTGATCGGACCGACGACCGAGGAGTTGGTGTTTCGCGGCGTGCTGCAGCCGCTGCTGCATCAGCGCTGGGGCGTCGTCGGCGTGATCGCGAGCGCGCTGGCGTTCATGCTGGTGCATGGGCCGGCGCTCGGCGGTGCCGGCGTCGTCGCGCTCGGCAGCGCCGCCAGCTGGCTGCGGCTGCGCAGCGGTGCGGTCATGCCCGGGCTGCTGATGCACGCGCTGTATAATCTGGGCGTTCTGCTCGTCGTGCTACTGCCCGGCTGACCGGCTTGCGGGTTGCTGGCAGCGCAGCCGCACGAGCGGGCCAGGCCACGCCTTGGCCGGCGCGACGCCTGCGGCGCTCGCGTGGGTCGGCCGGGAGCGCTCCCGAGGGATCGGACAACACAGAGACGAGGCATTCAGATGCGCATCCTGAACCGTGAGACCGTCCGTGCCGCAGTGCCGATGATCGCCGCGATCGACGCCGTCGCCGGGGCATTCGCGCAACTCTCGCTGGGCAGGGCGGTGGCGCCATTACGCACGCCGCTGGCGCAGCCGGCCCATCAGTCGCACACCTTCTTCATGCCGGCGCTGCTCGCCGAGCGCGCCGGCCTCGGGCTCAAGGTCGTGTCGGTGTTCCCGCACAACCAGGAACGCCACGGGTTGCCCGGCATTCATGCGATCGTCGTGCTGATCGACGCCACGACCGGCCAGCCGTCGGCGGTCCTCGACGGAACCTACCTCACGGCATTGCGCACGGGTGCTGCGTCGGGCGCGGCGACGCGCGCGCTCGCGCGCGACGATGCCCGCGTCCTGGCGATCTTCGGCGCCGGCGCCCAGGCGCCGCAGCAGGTCGAGGCGGTCTGCGCGGTACGGCCGATCGAGCGGGTGCTGATCGTCAACCGCAGCCGCGAGCGCGCCGAGGCGCTGCGCGCCATGCTGTACGCGTCGGGATTGCGCGCCGACATCGACATCGCGGCAGATGGCCGCAGCGCCCTCGCACAGGCCGATGTGGTGTGCTGCGCGACGTCATCGCATACCCCGCTGTTCGATGATGCCGATGTCCGCCCGGGTACACACATCAACGGCATTGGCTCGTTCACGCCGCAGATGGCCGAGGTGCCGGTCGCAACCATCGCCCGCAGCCGCGTGGTGGTCGACCAGCGTCTGGCGGCGTGGCACGAATCGGGCGATCTGGTCGCCGCCCGCGCTGCCGGCGCACTCGACGAGGCGCACGTCACCGAGCTCGGCGAGATCATCGCGGGCGTGCGTCCGGGGCGGGGCAGCGCCGGCGAGCTCACGTTCTTCAAGTCGGTGGGCAATGCCGTGCAGGATATCGCCGTCGCCCAGGTGGCGCTGGCCATGGCTCAGGCGAATGGCCTGGGGACGGTGGTGCCACTGGCGTGAGCGCCCGGGGACGACGACGCGCCGGGCACGTGTGTGCGCGGCGCGACGCTGGCGGGGAGGGAGGGATTCGAACCCTCGATAGGATTGCTCCTATAGCGGTTTAGCAAACCGCCGCACTAGGCCAACTATGCGACCTCCCCAGGTTATTGGCGTTGGCGGAGAGGGTGGGATTCGAACCCACGGGCCTTGTTGAAGGGCCAATCGTTTTCAAGACGATCGCGATCAACCGGACTCTGCCACCTCTCCGAACCATGACGGGCATGGTGCGAGCGAGATTGGCAGGCGGGACAGGAATCGAACCTGCAACCTGCGGATTTGGAGGCCGCTGCTCTGCCGATTGAGCTACCCGCCTGCGACGTTGCGTATCATAGCATAAGACGGCGGGTTATGCAAGCGTGGTCTGTGGCGCCTCCAGGGCGCCGTCAACGTTCCTGAAGCACTGCCTCGGAGCGGGGGACGTCGACGTAGCCCCAGCCGCGTCTCGGGGTGCGCGCAGCGGGCGCGCACCGCGCCTGCCCAGCCGCGTGCTGGCCATCCGTCGCCCGGCGGCACCCCGCCGTCGGCACATCAACCCTGTGCCGCAGCGCTGCCCGCGGGCCCGGGCGGGGCGACCAGCAGCCGGTACACGCCGGGGCGCCGGTCGTCGGCGACGAAGCCGTGGCGGCAGTACAGCCGGACGGCCGCCGGGTTATCGGCCTGCAGCAGCACCGTCAGCGGCCGATGCGTCACGGCGGCGCGGCGGCGCAGCTCGTCGAGGATCCATGCGACGACCGCCGCACCGATGCCCTGGCCCCGCCAGGCGCGCGCCACGTTGACCCCGGCCAGCACCCAGCCATCGGCCGGCGCGACTAGCTCGCGATCGATGCGCACCAGCGATGCGGTCGCCAGCACCTGGCCGTCGGGGTCGGCGAATGCCCACGTCACGTCGCCGGCGACGGCGGCGTGTTCGGCGATCCAGGCGGCGAACCCCGGCCCGTCCTCGCGATCCGCGGCGACGGTCATGCCGGCGACCCAGGCATCGAATGCGGCGCGACGTGCGCCATCCAGCAGCGCCGCCGGCTGCGCCGTCAGTCGCACCACAGGTCCCCCAGCGTCACGGGGGCGCCCTGCGCCGCCGACTGCTCCATCGCCAGCACCAGGCGCGTCACCGCCAGCCCGTCGCGCCCATCGACCAGCGGGCGTTCACCGGCGCGCAGTGCGCCGACGAAGTGGCGAATGCTCTCGCTGGCGAATCCAACCGGCCGGCCGAACACGGTCGGCGTCACGAGCGCATCGGGATAGGTGGTGCGCGAGATGATCTTCTGGGCTCCGTGCAGCGAGCCATCGATGTAGTATGCGCCGGTCGCGCCGATCACCTCGCACTTCAGTTCGAACACCGACGGCGCCGCCTCGGGCAGGATCCAGGCGTTCTCGAGATGCACCACCAGGCCCGATGCAAACTCGATGATCGTCTGGTAGAAATCGGGAGTCGCCACGCCCTGCGCTGCCAGCAGCCGCGAGCGCGCCACCGCATAGATGCGCGTCGGCGCATCGGCGCCGGCGCGGGCATCGCACAGCCACAGCAGCGTGTCGAGGCAATGGCTCGCCAGAAACCAGGCCACGCTCGACTGCGCCGACCAGCGCAGCATCGTGGTCGGCACCATGATCGTGTCGTTCAGGCGATACGAGATCATCTGCAGCGCGCCGAGCTCGCCGGCGTCGTACGCTAGCTTGAGCCCATGAAACGGCGGGCTCCAGCGATTGTGGAAATCGACCATCAGCGCGACGCCAGCCGACTCGGCGGCGGCGACGATCGCGCGCGCCTGGGCTTCGCTGGTCGCCAGCGGCTTCTCGATCAGGATGTGCCTGCCCGCGCGGGCGGCGGCGAGCGCCGCATCGTGATGCAGGAAGTCGGGCAGCACGATCGACACCGCATCGACCGCAGGATCAGCCAGCAGCGCGTGGTAGTCGTCATAGCAGCGGGCCGTTCCGCCTGCTGCCGCATTGGCCGCCGCAGCGCGCGCCGGGTCGAGGTCGGCGATCGCCACCAGCCGCGCGCCCGGCGTCGTCGCGTACGTCCGCGCGTGGAGCGTGCCCCAGGTGCCGGCGCCGATCACGCCCATGCCGATTGTTCGTTCCATCATGGCCCTCCGGGGCGTCTGCCCGTCATCGTTCGCTTCACTCGAGGATCGCCCCATGGCCGGGGCATTGACCACCGGCCGCGTCGTGCGCGCCAGCCAGCCGCGGGCACAGGCTCGGCGCCCCGCGTGATGGCGTGTGAGCGCATCTCATGCATCCCCGTCGATGGGAGCGATCGGCTCATCGGAGAACGTGATGTACGGAAAGACCTCGGGGATGTGCGAATCCCAGGCGCCATGCGCGCTCCAGGCCCAGCCCCCCGAGTCCTCGGCCGGCGGCGCCTCGCGATACGCGTTGAACCGCGAGAAATCCATGCGCCAGACATCGCCATGCGCTGGCGGCAGCGCCCGGCCATCACCGCGCGCCAGCGGCGCCATCCCGGCCCACGGCAGCGCAAGCTCGACGGTCCAGCCGCGATCACGATCGCGATCGTCATTGAGCGTGCCATCGACTGCGACCGCCACGCGCAGGCCGGGGAAGTCCCAGTTCCAGTAACCGGTGCGCATGCCGCGGGGGTGCGCCGTGAAGCCGACGCCGTTGAATGGAGTCACGCCGGGCGCATCGCGGCGGAACTCGGGGAGCTCGGCGTAGCCGGCACGATCGAAGGCTTCGTCCCAGATGAAGAACACTTCGTAGATGGTGCCGAGCGCGTTGATCTCGAGCTCGTAGTAGCCATCGGCGCCGGCGATGAACAGCTCGACGTCGTTTTCGTGCCAGATCAGCGAATCGCGTTCGGTGAATGCGGCGCGCACGAATGGCTCCTCGACCCAGTAGCCGACGTATAGGGCCTCGTCATCCCAGCACAGCGCCGCCTGGGTCGCATGGATGGCCGGCGTGCCACGGATCAGGTCGACGAACCGTGGTGAGCGCGGCGCGGCGCGCCAGCAGGCATCATCCAGCCGGCCGTCGATGATCGGGGCATGGCGTGTGCGGTGGGCGGTGTAGCGCGCGACGCGCTCGTCGGGCCAGGGAAACGGTGAGCCGCTCATGAATCCTCCGCAGATCGATCACCTCGCTGCGCGAGTCTAGCAGCAGATGTGCCAGCCGGCAACCGCGGCCCCGTGACACGAGGGGCGGACTCACACGAAGACACGAAGGCACGGGAGGCGGGGACGGACCGGGAGACGGGCTCACACGAAGACACGAAGGCACGGGAGGCGGGGACGGACCGGGAGACGGGCTCACACGAAGACACGAAG
>JAGWYG010000089.1 GCA_018969485.1 Chloroflexota bacterium | reverse complement strand
AAGAGGCGGGAGACGGGAGGCACGAAGACGCGAAGGGACGGGAGACGGGCTCACACGAAGACACGAAGACACGAAGGGACGAAGGGACGAAGAGGCGGGAGACGGGAGGCACGAAGACGCGAAGGGACGGGGGACGGGCTCACACGAAGACACGAAGACACGAAGGGACGAAGAGGCGGGAGACGGGAGGCACGAAGACGCGAAGGGACGGGAGACGGGCTCACACGAAGACACGAAGACACGAAGGGACGAAGAGGCGGGAGGCACGAAGGGACGAGGAGGCGGGAGTGAGGCCAGTTCCTGGTTGCTGGTTTCTCTTCTCACGCATCCCGCGGTTCGTCGGCATCATTGGCCAGCCACAGCCGATAGCCGATCCCCGGCTCGTTGCGGATCAGCGTCGCGGCCCGTTCGGTCACATCCAGCTTGCGCCGCAGCTGCGCGACGAAGACCCGGAGCAGGGGCGTGTCATCGATGGCGCCGGGCCCCCAGATCTCGCGCAGCAGCTGCTGGTGGGTCACCACCTTGCCGGCGCTGCGTGCCAGCACCGACAGCAGCTGATACTCCGTCGGCGTCAGCTTCACCTCCTGGCCAGCAACCCACACCAGGCGCCGGGCGCGGTCGATGCGCAGCGCGCCGAACTCAAGCGACGGCTGGTCGGCAGCGCCGCGGGAGGCGGCATTGCGCAGCGCCACCCGCAGGCGCGCGAGCAGTTCTTCCATGCCGAACGGCTTGGTCACGTAATCATCGGCGCCGGCATCGAGCGCCGCAACCTTGTCATGCTCGGCATCGCGCACGGTGAGCACGATGATCGGCACGCGCGACCACGCGCGCACGCGCTGGATGACGCTGATGCCGTCGGCGCCCGGCAGCCCCAGGTCGAGGATGAGGACATCGGGTTGCCAACCGGCGGCCATCGTGAGCGCCACGCCGCCATCGCCCGCGACAGCGACCTCGTGGCCGTACGCGGCGAGGACGGTCTGGAGCATGCGTCGGATGGCAGGTTCGTCGTCGATGACCAGTACACGTGCCATGGTGTTCCTCGCTGGATCGCACGATTACAGTGTCGGCGGTGCTGTGGCTGGCACTGGCAGCGTGACGACAAATGTCGCGCCGCCGCCCGGGCGTGCCTCGACCCAGATGCGCCCGCCGTGCGCCTCGACCAGGCCCCGGCAGATGGCCAGGCCGAGTCCGGCGCCTTCGGCGCGGCGTTCGGCGGCGGCGGCCCGCACAAACTTGTCGAAGATGCGCTCGCGCAGCTCGGCCGGCACGCCCGGCCCGCGGTCACGGATCTCGAGGCGCAGCACGCCGGCGCCGGCGCGGGCCCACACCTCGATCGGGGCGTCGGGCGGCGTGTAGTGCGCCGCGTTCTCGAGCAGATTGCGCAGCACCTGCTCGATCTGCGCGTAGCTGATCTGCAGCCACGGCAGGTCGGCCGGCACGTCGATATGGAGCGGATGCGGCGCGAGCCCCGGGCGCATCGCCTCGGCGACCGCCACGATCAGCTCATCGAGATCATACCAGCGACGCGCCGTCGAGATCGCGCCGGCCTCGATGCGCGACATCTCGAGCAGCTCGCCCACGATCCGGTTGAGCCGGTCGGCCTCCTCGCGGACCGTCTGCAGCATCTCGCGCTGCACATCGGCGGGCCAGGCCACCGCTGGGTCCAGCAGGCTGGTGACGCTGCCCTTGATGACGGCCAGCGGGGTGCGCATGTCGTGCGACACCAGCGACAGCAGCGTCGATTTCAGCCGATCGGATTCGGCCAGCGCCCGGGCATGGCTCGACAGGTCGCTGAGGCGGACGCGCTCGAGCACCAGGCCGATCTGCGCGGCGATGGTGGCGAGCAATGGCGTGGCTTCGGCATCGTGGCCGCGCGCCGTGGGCGTCACCTCCATCCAGCCCAGGCAGCGGCCGCCGTCGCGCTGAAAGCCAAATCGCCGCGCGGTGGCGGCGTCGGAAGCGCCGGCGTCGGCCCGTGCCAGCTCGGCGCCGGCATCGTCGAGCGCGACGACCACACAGCCGCTGCTGCGGCTGACCTGCAGGACGGTCGCGGCGACGATCGCGACGATCTGCTGGCGCTCAACCTCGGCTTCGAGCGATTGGCTGAGCTGATACAGTGCGCCGAGCGCCGCGGCCTGCTGCCCGGCCGCCTCGGCTTGGCGGCGCGCCCGCTCGGCGAGCCGCTGCACCACGGCCGCGACGCCGAGGAAGGCGGCGAGGCGCAGGCCGTGCTCGACCGAGACGACGCCGATGGCGCCGTAGGGCGGGATGAACCAGATGGTGAATGCCAGCGAGCCGAGCAGCCCGCTCAGCAGCCCGGCCTGCCGTCCGACCAGCGCGGCACTGAGGACGACGACGAGCAGGTAGCCCAGCGCGGCGGTGGCGGCGTGAATCAGCGGGCGCGCCTGCAGCATCAGCCCGGTGAGGCCCACGATCGCCGATGCGGCGCCGATCATGCCGCGCCACTGCCCGTACCGCATGTCTGCCCTCCGCTCGCCCGATTCCAAACAGATTCCAAACGCCGCAGGTCCCTCGCATTCGTGTAGGATTCAGAGGCACCGTCACAACGGGGTCACCGGGATCATTCAATCATGGAGCATAGACGCGTGGAGCTTGTGATCGTCATTGTACTCTTTCTCCTCGGACTGGTGGGGCTGGTCGTGGGCGGCGAGCTGCTCGTCCAGGGCGCCTCGAAGATCGCCGGCTCGTTCGGCATCTCGCCGCTGGTGATCGGTCTGACCGTCGTCGCGTTCGGCACCAGCGCGCCCGAGATGGCCGTGAGCATCCAGGCCGGCCTGGCGGGCAAATCCGACATCGCACTGGCCAACGTCGTGGGCAGCAACATCTTCAACGTCCTGTTCATCCTCGGCATCTGTGCCCTGATCCTGCCGCTGGTGGTGTCGCGCCAGCTGGTCCGGCGCGAAGTGCCGATCATGATCCTGGTGTCGGTGCTGCTGTACCTGCTGGCGCGCGACGGCGCGCTCACCGCACCCGACGGCGCGCTGCTGTTCGCCGGCATCATCGGCTACACCGTCTGGTCGGTCGTCGCCAGCCGGCGCGCCAATGCTGCCGTCCCACCCGAGTCGCAGGAGCCGGTCACCATCGACACGCTGCGCGGCCGCGAGCCACGCTGGTGGATCGCCGCCGCAGCCGTGCTGCTGATCGCCGGGGTCGCCGGATGGCTCGGCTGGTTCCAGCCGGTCGCGGCCGCGGTGATGGTCATCGGCAGCCTGGTGTTCCTGCTCGGCCGGGCGCTGCGCCGCGACGAACTCGCGCTGCAGCTCGGCTTCATCCTGGTCGGGCTCGGCACGCTGGTGCAGGGCGCGGACTGGCTGATCGATGCGGCCACGACCATCGCCGCGCGCCTGGGTGTGCCCGACGTGATCATCGGCCTGACGATCGTCGCCGCCGGCACCTCGCTGCCCGAGGTGGCGACGTCGATCATCGCGACCATCCGCAAGGAGCGCGACATCGCGATCGGCAATGTGGTCGGCTCGAACATCTTCAACATTCTCAGCATCCTGGGGCTGTCGGCGCTGGTGACCCCCGGCGGGCTGACGGTCAATCCGGTCATCCTGGAGGTCGACCTGCCGATCATGATCGCGGTGGCGGTGGCGTGTCTGCCGGTGTTCTTCAATGGCTTCAGCATCGCGCGCTGGGATGGCGCGCTGTTCCTCGGCAGCTACATCGCCTACACGGTGTTCCTCATCCTGGCGGCAACCCGTGATCCGGCGATCGAGACGTTCCGCAACGCGGTGCTGCTGGTGGCGCCGCTGCTGGTGGCGACGCTGGTGTGGATGACGATCCAGGGCGTGCGCCGGCAGCGCGCGGCCGCAGCGCAGTGACCGGGCGACGCGTGGCGGTGCTATGATGCGTGGGCGGCGCGGGTGGCTGTGGCCCGCGCCCCGGCACACCGGCCGCACGGCACGCGCTGCGAGGTGGCGATGCGTCAGTACCCTATTCCGGCGCGCCTGCGCGCCACCTGTGCCAGCCGGCCCGCGTGGCAGGCCTGGCTCGCCGAGCTGCCCGGGCTGATCGAGCGGAGCGCAGCCCGCTGGCGCCTGACGCTGGCGGCGCCGTTCGATCACGACGATTTCGGCACCGCCTGGGTCGCGCCGGCCGTGCGCGCCGACGGCAGTGCGGTGGTGCTGAAGCTCGCGGCGCCGATCTTCGAGAGCCTCGACGAGATCCATGCGCTGCGGCTGCTCGCCGGCGATCCGACCGTGATGCTGCTCGATGGCGATGATGCGACGCTGGCGCTGGTGCTGGAACGCTGCGTGCCCGGCACGCCCCTGCGGGCGCTGCCGCTCGCCGGGCAGGACGTGGTGATCGCACAGGTGCTCCAGCGCTTCTGGCGCCCGGTGGCCGCGCCATCTCGCTTCGCGACGCTGGCGCACATGCTCGACGTCTGGGGTGGCGAGACGCGCGCCGACCGGGCGCGCTGGCCCGATGCGGCGCTCGTCGAGGCCGGGCTCGCGGCGTTTGCCGACCTGTCGCGCAGCAGCCCCGGCGACATGCTGCTGGCGACGGATCTGCATGCGGGCAATGTGCTGGCGGCACAGCGTGCGCCGTGGCTGGTGATCGACCCCAATCCGTTCGTCGGCGATCCGGCGTACGACGTGACCCAGCACCTGCTCAACGACATGGCGCCGCTCCACGCCGATCCCTGGGGCCGGATCCGGCGCCTCGCCGACCTGTGCCAGCTCGATGCCGCACGCGTCCGCGGGTGGCTCTTCGCGCGCCTCGCCGCCGAATCGCGCGACCGCTGGGATGACGATGCGCTGGCGCTGGCGCGACGCCTGGCGTGAGCACGCGCCCCGGGCAGATTCCCTGGCGCGTGCTCACCGACCCGGTGTCGCGGGCCTGTCACCGGTGCGGGTCGCCATCACCGGCCTGGAACATGCCGATCGCGCCGCGACCGACGAGATTGAACGCGTGCGTCACGATCGGGTAGAGGCCGTCTTCGGCCATCGTGAACTCGACGATCGCGCCCTGGGCGGGCGCCAGATCGACTGCCTGGGCCCCGTAGCCCTGCGGATTGTCCCGTGTCAGCGCGACGCCCTCCTTGATCACCGTGTCGAAGATCGTGCCGACGACATGGAATGCGCTGTCGACGCTCGGGCCGGCGTTCAGGACGAAGACGCGCACCCGCTCGCCGGTCGCAATCGGGATCGGATGCTCCAGGTACTGGTTGGCGACGCCGTTGAAGACCACCAGATCGGGAGCCGGCGCGGCAGCCATCGCGGCAGCCAGGCTGCCTGGTTCGCCCTGTGGCCCCAGATACCATTCGCTCTGCACCAGGGCCAGCTCGCGATCGACCGGGCTCAGGCCCGCGCGCGGCTCAACGATCACCATGCCGTACATGCCGTTGGCAATGTGATGCAGCGCCGGGCTGGTTCCGCAGTGATACATCCATACGCCGGCATAGTTGGCCCGCCACTCATAGACCTTCTCGGCGCCCGGTGTGATCGAGGTCATCTCGTCATTCCATGCCACCATGCTCGCATGGAAATCGATGGAGTGCGGCAGGACGCTGCTGCTCGGATTGACCAGCCTGATCCGTAGCGTGTCGCCAACCCGGACCCGGATGACCGGCCCGGGCACCGTGCCGTTGAAGGTCCATACCTGCTGCACAAACCCGGTTGCGACGGTCATCGGCCGCTCGATCGTCTCGAGCGTGATCTCGTGGACGGTGCCTGTGAGCCGCGCCGGCGCCGTGGCATCGACCAGCGTGTAGGGCGGCGCGGCGGGATCGGCGATCACCCCCAGGCTCGGCGCCGGCCCGCTGTGGTCATCGGTGGCGGCATCGGCGGGCCGGTGCCCGGCGACCGTGATGATGCCGGTCATGCCGGCTTCGTAGTGCCCGGGGTACGAGCAGAGGAAGCTGAGCCCGGCCTCGGGGACATCGACGTCGCCCGTGATCGTCTGGCCGGGCTCGGCGATCAGCCGCAGGCCGCCGCGGAAGACGACGTCGTGGGTCTGCTGGCCATCGTTGCGGAATGCGACGGTGTAGCGCCCGGCACGGGGGACCTCGATCGGCTCGGGCTGGTAGCCGATGTCGACGGCGCGGAGTTCGATGGTGCCGAGGGTCGGCCTGGCGGTGACCGCCGGCGCAGTGGTGGTGGCGGGTGCACCGCAGGCGCTGACCAACGCGATGAGCGCGATGAGCAGGATGACGCCGCCGGGTGTATGCTGCGACATCGGCTGCGGACGATGCTGGCCGGAGGACAGGTGTGCTGCCCGCGGGTGTCGCGCGGCGACGTGGGTGAGCGCCGGTCCTGCGGTGGGTCGTGGCATCTCAGGCATCACATCCTCCAATCACGATGCGCTGATGATGGACCGATCCTACCAGCCGCGATGCGCATGCGCAGTGACATTCGTCACGCCCGGCATTGCATCGGGGCAGCGGAAACAGGCAGAGACGGGAGGTGGATGTGACACAGTGGATCGCGGCGCTGCAGCGCACCGAGCTCGGTCGCGATGCGCCGGAGGCGGCGCTGTACCGTCTGGCGCAGGCTGCCCGGCCGCGGCAGGTACACGCCGGCGAGCTCGTGCTGCTCGAGGGTGATGCCGACCATGCGCTGTACATCGTGGCCGAGGGTCACGTCAGGATGGTGCGCACCAGCACCGGCGGCCGCGAGCAGGTGATGAGCATCATCGGTCCCGGCGGTCACTTCAACACCGTCGCCACCTTCGACGAGGGCGGCGTCCCGGCCGACGTCGTCGCGATGACCGCCGGGGTCGTGCTGTGCATTCCCCGCCCGGTGGTGCTGGCGACGCTGGCGGAGTATCCCGCGCTGGCCGAAGCGTTCCTGCGGGCGCTGAGCCGCCGGCTGCGCGCACTGGTCGACATCGTCGACGAGCTCGCGCTCCATTCCGTACGTGGCCGGCTGGCGGCCCTGCTGCTCGACCAGGCTGCGGACGGTGGCGCCATGGCACCGACCCACACCGACCTCGCGGCACGGCTCGGCACCGTGCGCGAAGTCATCAGCCGCAATCTCAAGGCGCTCGAGCACGCCGGCCTGATCCGCCTGCACCGGGGTGCCATCGAGATCATCGACCGCGACGGGCTGCGCGCGGTCGCCGAGCCATGAGCGGGCCCGCCCTCAGTCGGCCAGCACGATGACCCGGCGCGCCGGATCGTGATGGCGCCGATAGACGATTGCCACATGCCCGATCAGGCCCACCAGTTCGGCGCCGAGCGCGGTGGCCAGGCGCGCGGCCAGGGCAGCACGCTCCTCGCGGTGGTCGAGGAACCGTACCTTGATCAATTCGGCGGCCAGCGCCGCATCGCCCGCCCGGATGACCGCCTCGGTCAGGCCGTGCTGTCCGATCATCAGGGCCGGCCGCAGGGCATGCGCCAGGCTGCGGAGCCGGGCTCGTTGTCGACTGTTCAGACTCACCGTCGTGGCGCCCTTCTCCTGTGCGGTGGCGATGCGTCGCGGGCCACCGTCCGCTGGCCTGCCGGCGGCGCGGCAGCCCGGGCGTTCAGCGCTCGGCCGGCGAGGCGAGCAGATAGCCCTTGCCGCGCACGTTCAGGATGTAGCGCGGCGCGCTCGGCTCGGGCTCGAGCTTCTGCCGCAGGTGATGGATGTGCGGCTTGATCAGCTCGCCGGCCTCGAGATCGCCGGCGTCGTAGCCCTGGGCGCAGCGCACCAGCTGCGCGTAGGAGAGCATCGTCCCGGCATGTTCGGCCAGACAGAGCAGGACGCGGAACTCGGTCGGCGTCAGGGCCAGCGCCTGGCCATGCAGCACGGCCGACTGGTGCCAGGTGTCGAGGTGCAGGCCGCCCAGCACGATGGTGCGTGCGGTCGATGCGGCGGCGCTGCGCTCGTCGCCGCCGCGCAGCTCGTTGACTGCGGCGTCCAGCGTCTGGATCAGGGTGCGGCGCCGCAGCTCGCGGGCGCGCGTCAGCAGGCCGGCGCGGACGCGCTCGATCACCTGCGCCGGCTCGGTCGTCTTGAGCAGGTAGTCGAAGATGCCGTGGCGCATGCCGGCGATGGCGCTGTCGAGCGAGCCGTGGCCGGTGAGGACGATCACGACCATCTCGGGGCGGCGTTCGCGCGCCCGCTCGACGACCTGCATGCCGTCGATGCCGGGCATCTTCAGATCGACCATCATCAGGTCGAAGTCGTGCTCGTCGAGCAGGGTCGCTGCTTCGTGGCCGCCTGCGGCGACGGTGACCCGATAGCCGCCGCGTTCGAGCAGCGCGCGGAGCGTCGCGCGGATGTTGACTTCGTCGTCCACGACGAGGATGTGTTCGGCTGTGCTCATCGGAGTGCCCCCCTGCGTGGTACGTGCCGCCGTGCCCATTCTACCGCGAATCGGCGTCGCACGAGCGCGGCGGCGAGCTGCCAGGGCACAAGCTGCGGGATGTCGGGCACCGGGTCGCTGCCGTACCGCTCGGCGCTGTAGCGCGCCGCGACCTGCAGCACGGCGGCGCGCTGGTCGGGCACGGCGGCGGCGAGCCGCTGTGCGAATTCGAGCGGGGTGTCGCTCGCGGCCAGCGGCAGGCCGCCCAGCCGCGCGAGCCACCCCATGCTGCGGTACTCGCGGATCGCCAGGCTGTGCTGCCGGCGGTCGTGCCAGCGCCCGAGCGCCAGCGCCGCGAGCGCCAGGGTGAGCGCCACACCGAGCCACAGCGCAGATGCCAGCAGGTGCCATGCCGATGGCGCGCCCGGCGCGGTGGGCGCAGCCGCGGGCGCGGGCGCATCGGGGGTCGGGCCGGCGGCGGGCGGTGTGGCGGGCGTCGGCGTCGTGGGTGGCGCCGCGGCGGGCGTCGGCGTGGCGGCCGGCGGTGCGGTGGGCGTCGGCGTCGTGGGTGGCGCCGCGGCGGGCGGCAGATACCCGGCGGCCGTCGGCTCGAAGCGCTGCCAGCCGAATCCGGGGAAGTAGACCTCCGGCCAGCTGTGGGCGCGATCGGCGCGCACCAGCGCCGTGCGGCCATCGTCGGCAGGCTCGCCGGGCGCATAGCCCTGGACGAAGCGCGCCGGGATGCCCTGCGTGCGCAGCAGCACCACCATCGCCGCCGCGAAATCGTCGCAATAGCCCGCATCGGCGCTGAACAGCACATGATCGACCCAGTCGACATCGGCGGGCGGCGCCGGGCGCTGGTCATCATAGCGCAGCCGGCCGCGCAGATGCTGCTCGATCGCCAGCGCAGCATCGTAGGGCGTCGCCGCCGTGGCGGTGAGCTGCTGCGCCAGCGCCGCGACGCGCGCCGGCAGCGTCGGCGGCAGCGCCAGCGCGCTGTCGCGCAGCCACTCGGGGTAGGTGCTGCCCGCCTGGCGCAGCTGCTCGGGGCTGGCCACACTCACCTCGCTGACGATCTGGTAGCGCACCACTCCGCCGAGGCGCTGGCGTGCCGCGACGCTGGCGATGTCCAGCGGCACGTAGCGCGCATCTGGCATCGCGGCGACCATGCCGATCTCGATGGCGACCGGCAGCGAGCTGCTGCGGAACCAGCCCGGCACGGGCAGGAGGTCGTCGGCGGGCGCCTGGAGCGGCTCGATGATGCTGGTGACCGGCAGGTGCCCCGTCAGCGGCGCCCCGCCGAGCGGCTCGTCGGCGTCGAGCTCGAGCCAGCTCCAGCGCGGCCCCGCGGCCAGCCGCGCCCGCTCGCCGGTCGTGCTCGACCAGCCACGCCCGGTGTAGCGGTCGAACGCGGCGACGCGCAGGTACTCGCCGGTGGCGCCGCTGATGCGGAACAGTGGCGTGTCGCTGCGCGCGCGTGCGCCGCCGACCTGGGCGGTGTGGCGGGGAAAGCGCGTGCCGCCGGTGCTGAGCCGCTCGGCGAGCGTGCGCTGTGCCTGGCCGAGCCACGCGTCGCCCTCAAGCGCTGCCTGGCGCCACCAGCGCTCGACCGGCTGGCGGGCGATGTCGTCGGGCACCAGCAGCGCCGGCGGGACGGTGAGCGCCAGCGCCAGCAGGGCGCCGGCGGTGCTGCGCCAGGCGGCGCCGCGCGGCAGCACGGCGCCGCGTGCGCGCCACCAGCCTGCCAGGTGGTAGGTGTGCTGCCAGGCGAGGATCAGCAGCGCGCATGCCAGGGCTGCCAGCAGGCCGGCGGCCGGCGTCGGCTTGATGCTGGCGCTGCGGCTGATGATGATGCTGAGCGGCAGGAGCAGCGGAATGAGCGAGTGATGGCCGCGCACGATCCACCAGCCGAGGATGCCGGCGAGCGGCCAGATGGCGCTGAGCAGCAGCAGCAGCGGGCCGGGCGCGTCGGCCGCGAAGCCGCTGCGCGCCAGCAGCGCGTCGAAGGCCCAGACCAGCTGCACCAGCAGCTCGGCGGCGAGCACTGCGGGGTCGGCGAGCAGCGCCGCCCACTCGGCGCCGAGCGTGTCGGTGGCGTGCCGGCGCAGCAGCGGCCCGAGCCAGCCGGCGACCCATAGCAGCCCGCCGGCGGCATGCAGGATGACGACGCCGGTGCCGGACCAGCGCGGCAGCGCCAGCAGCGCGCCGAGCGCGCCGGCGAGCGCCGCGGTCAGCGGCGTGAGGAACCATGGTGTGATCGCCTCGGCGTGCGCCGCGAACCAGCCCATCAGCCCGAGCAGCAGCACCTCGCCGGTGATCAGCGGCGCGAGGATCGCACACCGACGCTCGCCCGCCGGCGGCGCCGTCACGGCAGGACCAGCCGGTCGCCGAACAGCCGCCGCGCATTGGCGCAGGTTGCCGCGGCGATCTCCGCGACGGACACACCGCGCAGGCGCGCCAGGTGTTCGGCCACCACCCGTACTGCCGCCGGCTCGTTGCGCCGGCCGCGCCGCCCCTGCGGCGCCAGGTAGGGCGCGTCGGTCTCTACCAGCAGGCTGGCGGGCGGCAGCGCCGCCGCGGCGACGTGCAGCGCGTGCGAGCGGGGGAACGTCAGCGGGCCGCTGAACGAGATCAGCATGCCGAGCGCCACGCAGGCCTCGGCGTAGGCCAGATCGCCCGAGAACGAGTGCATCACGCCGCCGCGCGGCACGCCGTCGCGCTGCAGGATCGCCAGCGTGTCGGCGTGCGCCTCGCGGGAGTGGATCACCACCGGCAATCCCAACTCGCGCGCCAGCGCGAGTTGCTCGCGGAACACCCGCGCCTGCACCGCGGCGCTCTCCGGGTGGTGGTGGTAATCGAGGCCGATCTCGCCGATGGCGACCGCCGCCGGCGCGGTGCACAGGCGCCCGGCCAGCAGCGCCAGATCACCATCCTGCACGGTGGTCGCATCGAGCGGATGGAAGCCGAGCGCCACGCTGACGAACCCCGGCTCGGCGTCGGCCAGCGCCAGCGCCCGCGCCATCACCGCATGGTTGTAGCCGATCTCGATGATGTGCCGCACGCCGGCGTCGCGGGCGCGCTGCAGCACCGCCGGGCGGTCGTCATCGAACGCCGCTGCGGTCAGGTGGGCATGGCTGTCGACCAGGTGCGTCACGGCTGAACCGCCGGGCGTGGCGCCGTGCCCGCCGCACGCGGCGCGATGAACCCGCCGCTGCCACGCGTGGCGAGCAGCGCGCCGTCGCGGAACACCACCCGGCCGCGGAAGATCGTCTGCCGCACGCGCCCCTGATAGGTCATGCCGGTGTACAGCCGGTCCACCGCGCGCGCCCGGCTGAACATCGCCGCCTCCGGCAGCGTCGCCGGCTCGCGCGGATCATACAGGCACAGATCGGCGTCGCGGCCGACCACCAGCGCGCCCTTGCGGTCGTCGAGGCCGAAGATGCGCGCCGGCGCCGCCGCGGTCAGGCGCACCACATCGGGGACGCTGATCAGGCCGCGCGCCGCCGCGGTCATCATCGCCGGCACCAGCGCCTGCACCCCGGGCGCGCCCGACGGCGCCCGCCACATGTCGTCGGCGCCGCGCGCCTTCTCCTCCGGCAGGTACGTCGAGTGATCGGTCGTCACCAAGTCCAGCACGCCCTCGCGCAGCCCGGCCCACAGCGCCTGCCGGTCGGCCGCGCTGCGGATCGGCGGATTGATCTTGGCGTAGGCGCCGAGCCGCGCCACATCCGTCTCATCGAACCACAGGTAGTGCGGGCAGGTCTCGGCCGTCACGTCGTGGCCGGCGCGGCGGAACATGCGCACCAGGTCGAGCGCGGCGCGCGACGACACATGGGCGACATGCACGGCCGCGCCGACGTCGGCGGCGAGCGTGAGCAGGCGGGCCACCGCCACCGCCTCGACGACCGGCGGGCGCGATTCGGCGTGGGCGGCGATGTCGTTGCGGCCGGCGGCGCGCAGCCGTGCGATGCCCGCCTCGAGCATCGCATCGCTCTCGCAGTGCGCCACCAGGCGCCGGCCGGTGCGCGCCACCAGCGCCAGCGCCGCGTGCAACTGATCGTCGTCGGGCAGGCAGATGCCGATGAACTCGTCGTCGCGCCCCAGCGGTGCCCGGTGCATGAAGATCTTGAAGCCGATCGCCCCGGCCTCGGCCATGCCGGACACGTCGTCGGCGCGCAGCGTCCCCGGCGCGCCATACAGCGCCACGTCGACCACCGCCTGCTCGGTGATCAGCGCGCGGCGCCGCGCCATGATCTCCGGCGTGGCGCAGCCGGGCCGCGAGATCGGCATCTCGAACACGGTGGTGACGCCGCCCGCGGCTGCCGCGCACGTCTCGCTGAAGAAGTCGCCGCGCTCGTCGTAGCCGGGGGTGCGGCAGTGAAAGTGCACATCGATCGCCCCGGGCATCACCAGCCACTCGCTGGCGTCGATCGTCTCGTGGGCCGCCTCCAGCGTGCCGGGCGCGGCGACCGCCACGATCTGGCCGGCGCGGATGCCGACATCGGCGCGGCGCATGCCGTCGGCGGCGACCACCGTGCCGCCGACGACGGCGAGATCGAGCTGTTCCATCATGCATCCTCCCCCTGTCACTGCATGCATGCTACCACATCGGCGCGCCGCCCGGCGGGCTGCAGGCTATGGCGCCACGTCCGCGAGCGCCGGCGCCACGGCGTCGGCCAGCCGGCCGCTGCGCACCAGCGCCAGCGCGGCCACCAGATCGGCGTGCAGCCAGCGGTCGCCGTCGAGGGCCGCCGGGATCGCAGCGCGCAGCGCCGCATAGGCCGCCGCGCTGCCGGCGCCGAGCGCAAACTGCTGCGGCGGCAGCTGCGCTTCGCTCAGCGTGATCGCCTGCGCCGCCAGCAACAGCTCGGTCGCGATGATCTGCTGGACGTGCGCCACCACCGTGCGCGCCTTGCGGGCGCACCAGGTCGAATTGCTCACATGATCCTCCTGGTTGCTCTTGGTCGGCACCGAATCGACGCTCGCGGGCCACACGAGCGTCTTGTTCTCCGACACCAGCGCCGCCATCGAGCAGTGGGCGATCGAGTAGCCGGTGTTGATGCCCGGCATCGTGGCCACCAGATTGCTGGGCAGGCCATAGCTCAGCGTGGGGTCGAGCAGGCGGAAGGTGCGCCGCTCACTGATGCTGCCCACATCGGCGAGCGCGATCGCCAGCAGGTCCATCGCCTGGGCCACGTACTGGCCATGAAAATTGCCGCCGCTCAGCACGTCATAGCCCGGCTCGCCGGCGACGATCAGCGGGTTGTCGGTGGCGCTGTTGATCTCGACCGCCAGCACGCGGTCGATGTACTCGAGGGCATCGCGCGCCGGGCCATGCACCTGCGGCGCGCAGCGCAGCGAGTAGGCGTCCTGCACGCGCGCCGGGATGGTCTGGGCGCTGGTGCGCCCCTCATCGGGCAAGGCGATGGCCCGGGCGATGCCGGTGCAGCGCTGGCTGCCGGCCAGCAGCGCACGCACGCGCGCGGCGCACTGGCGCTGGCCGGGGTGCGGGCGCGCCGCGTGCAGCCGCGCATCAAACGCCGCGAGCTCGCCACGCATCGCCTCGAGGCTCAGCGCCAGGCCGACGTCGGCATGATCGAGCGCCACGCGCGCGTCGTGGGCCGCGAGGATGGCGATCGCCAGCGACACGGTGCTGCCATTGATCAGCGCCAGGCCATCCTTGGCTTCGAGCGGAAACTCGACCGGCGTGATGCCGGCGGCGGCCAGCGCGTCGCGCGCCGCCATCCGCTGGCCACGGTACTGGCATTCGGCCTGCGGGTGGCCCACCAGCGCGCCGGCGACGTACGCCAGCGGCGCCAGATCGCCGCTCGCGCCGACCGAGCCCTGGGCCGGGATGACCGGGTGGACGCCGGCGTTGAGCATGGCGAGCAGCCGGTCGGCGACGGCGACGCGCGGCCCCGAGTAGCCGCGGGCGAAGGCGTTGACGCGCAGCGCCAGCGTGGCGCGCACGATCTCCTCGGCGAGCGGCTCGCCGACGCCGGCGCTGTGGGCGTTGACCAGCATCGCCTGGAACAGCCGGATCGCATCGTGCGGCACCGCCGAGTCCTTGAGCTTGCCGAGGCCGGTGTTGAAGCCATAGATCGGCGGGGCGTCGGGGCGCATCCATTCGCGCTCGACATAGGCGCGCATCGTCGCCAGGCGCTCGCGCGCGTCGTCGGCGAGGCGGGCCGGCGCGCCGTCGCGGGCGATGGCGATGACGTCGGCGGCGCTGAGTGTGGTGCCATCGAGGGTGATCATCGGCAGTTCCTCTCTTCATTCGGCTCGAGTACAGGCACGGTCGGGCGGCTCGTCCCGGCGGCGCGCGGGCATGCGCCATGCCCGGGCATCACGACAGGACGTCGACCGGGTCGATGTCGCAGGCCCAGCCGGGCGGCAGCTCCAGCTGTCGCAGGAGCGGTTCGGGATCGGCGCTGCGCAGCAGCACGTGCCAGCGATGCCGGCGGTGCGGCGCGGCGAAGCATACGGGCGCCGGCCCGATCAGCCCCCAGCCGGGCGCGAGGGTGCGCGGCGCGAGCGCGGCGAGCTGCGCGACGAGCGCCTCGGCGGCATGCCGCACCCGCTCGGCGCTGTGGTCCTGGATCACGAAGCGCACCAGCCGCGCATACGGCGGATACCCCACCATGCGGCGGAACGCGAGCTCCTCCTCGATGAAGCCGGCGGCGTCCTGGGCGACCACCGCGCGGATCACGCGGTGGTCGGGCACGTAGCTCTGGATCACGATGTGCGCTGCCTGGCCACGGCGGCCCGCCCGGCCGGCCACCTGGGTCAGCAGCTGAAACGTGCGCTCGGCGGCGCGGAAGTCGGGCAGGTACAGGCCGTATTCGGCGGCGACGATCCCCACCAGCGCGACGGCGGGCAGGTCGAGGCCTTTGGCGATCATCTGGGTGCCGACGATGACGTCGGCGTCGCCGCGCCGGATCTGCGTCAGGGTGCGCTGATGCGCCGCCGCGCTGCCGGCGCTGTCGCTGTCCCAGCGCACGATCCGCGCCGTGGGGAAGGCTTCGCCGATGACGTCGACGAGGCGCTGGGTGCCGGCGCCGAACGGCCTGATCCGGTCGCTGAGGCATGCCGGGCAGAGCAGCGGCATGCTCTCGCGCCGGCCGCAGCTGTGACAGCGCAGCCAGCCTGGGCCACCCGGCGCCTGATGCGCCACCAGCGCCAGCCGGCAGCGCGGGCACTGCGGCGCGTGGCCGCAATCGCGGCACACCAGCGCGCTGCCCTGGCCGCGCCGGTTGAGGTACAGCAGCGCCTGGGCGCCATCGGCCAGCGTGTCGTGGATCGCCCGCCGCAGCGTGGCGCTGAGCATCGTGCGATTGCCGCCATGCAGCTCCTCGCGCATGTCGACCAGGCTGATGCGCGGCGCGGGCGCGCGGCCGGTGGCCGGCAGCCCGGCGCGCTGCGCCGCCACGATGCGCTCGGGCAGCGCGAGCAGCCGGTACACGCCGCGCTGCGCCGCCACGAGCTGCTCGAGCGTCGGCGTGGCGCTGCCCAGCACACAGGGCGCCGCCGCGCCCCGCGCCAGGCGGATCGCGACATCGACCGCATGATAGCGCGGCGTGTGGTCGTGCTTGAATGCCGGCTCATGCGCTTCGTCGACGATCACCAGGCCCAGCCGGGGGTAGGCGGCGAAGACCGCCGACCGCGCGCCGACGGCCACGAGCGCCTCGCCGTCGCGCAGGCGCCACCACGCGGCGCTGCGGCGCGCCTCGGCCTGGCCCGAGTGCAGCACGACCACGCGGCCGGGGAAGCGGGCGCCGATGCGCTCGACCATCTGGGTGGCCAGGGCGATCTCGGGCACCAGCACCAGCACCTGCCGGCCGTGGCGCAGCGCGTGGGCCGCGGCCCGCAGGTACAGCTCGGTCTTGCCGCTGCCGGTGACGCCGTGCAGCA
>JAGWYG010000181.1 GCA_018969485.1 Chloroflexota bacterium | reverse complement strand
TGCCGACGCGCCAGACGTGGAGATCGGTGATGCGGGTCTCGGCCGGATCGTCTGGCCGTTGCAGCACCGTGCGGATTTCGTCCACGACCGCGTGGTCCATTTCGCAGTCGAGCAGGATTTTGCTGGTGTCCTCGAGCAGGCGCTTCGACCATAGCGCAACCAGCATCGCACCGAGGATGCCCATCGCCGGATCGAGCCAGGCCCAGCCATAGAGCCAGCCGCCGGCGAGCGCCACGATGGCGAGCACCGAGGTCGCGGCGTCGGCGACCACGTGCAGGTAGGCGGACTTCAGGTTGAGGTCGTGGTGGTGCTCGTGGTGATGGTGGTGCTCGTGGTGCTGGTGGTCCTTGTGGCGCTCGTGATGATGGTGGTGGTGTCCGTCGCGCGCGTGGTCATGCCCGTGCGCCTGCGCCCGGCCCAGAATCGTCGCGCACAGCAGGTTCACCAGCAGCCCGAGGACGGCGACCTCCATGGCCTCCTGATAGCGCACCGCCTGTGGCGCCAGCAGCCGCTCCACCGAGCCGACCAGCATCAGCGCTGCGATGCCGAGCAGCACAATCGCGCTCGCAAAGCCACCGAGAATCTCGAGCTTCCAGGTGCCAAAGGCGAAGCGCGGGTCGCGCGCGTAGCGGCGGGCCGTGGCGTAGGCAAAGGCTGAGAGCCCGATGGCGAGCGCGTGCGAGCTCATGTGCCAGCCGTCGGCCAGCAGCGCCATGGAGTTGAACCAGAGCCCGGCGGCGATTTCGATCGCCATGGCCGTGACCGTGATCCACAGCACGAGGCGCGTACCGCGCTCGCCGGCAGCGTTGCCGCTGTCGAAGTGGTGCTCGTGGGTCCAGCGCGAGAGATTGTCGGTGTGCATCGTGATTCCTCGTCGCCGCAGCGCGGCGCTCGTTTGATCAGGGCGCAGAGCGCGCGCCGAGAAGCCTGCGCGCCGGCGCTGCTCAGTCGCTGCGCGACGCCGGAAGTTCCACGGGGTCGCCCGCGCGACAGGATTCCTCTTGCGCCTCGCGCTGCTTACGCCGGCACCCGGACTGCCGGATTGCCGAGGGGCGCCGCCGCCCACCGGCCGTTGCGGTCGCGCGGGGTTTAGGCCAGATTCCACCGCGCAAGCCCAGCTGAGGAGGCGCCTCCATGCGAGCACCGAAGTTTGTCGCCGGCCTGTGGGCCGGCCTCCTGATCGGCGCCGGCGCAAGCGCCGCCGAACCCGCGACGCACTGCCTGGCAGGTGAAACCGTCGTCTTCCAGTGCTCACCGGGACGCAAGCTGCTGTCGGTCTGCGCCGTGCCCGGGCAGCCGGGCGCGAGCTACCGCTACGGCGCACCCGGCAAACCGGAGCTGGTGTTGCCGGAGCCGGCCACGCCGGCCGCGACCACGACCAGCGCCAACACCCTCACCCTGGCCGGCGGCGGCGGGGCCTTCCTGCGTTTCCGCCGCGCGGATTTCACCTACACCGTCTACACCGCGATCGGCCGCGGCTGGGGCGAAAAAGCGGGCGTGGTGGTGGCGAAATCGGGCGCCCGCGTCGCCGCTCTGCGCTGCCGGGGCGGGGTGCAGTCCATGCTGGGACCGGACTGGGTTGAGCGCGCCCGGATCGCCGTCGACGCGGACGGCTTCGACCTGCCCTGAGCGACCGTAGTGCCGCTTACAGCGCCGCGAGAAAGGGTGTCACCGCGGCCAGAAACGCGGCCGGCAATTCGGCAAACGCCGCATGCCCACAGGGCAGGACCACGAGTCGCGTCGCCGGCATGGCCCGCGCCGCATGGCGACCATCGCGACGCGCGGGGATCGCCGGATCGGCCTGCCCGAAGATGAGCAGCGTCGGCGCGGTAATCTGACCTGCGAGCGCACGCAAATCGTTTTCCGGCTCGCCGAAACTGCGCCACAGCGCGCGATTCAGCGCGCGGGCCGCCGGCATGGCCTGTGTGGTTGCGGCTCGCCCCAGCATCGACGCAACCGCAGGCGTGCGATGTTGCAGATACCAGCCGGCAAAGACGCGCGGGGAAAGCGCGAAACGGCTGGCCTGCAGGCGACAGAAGCCGCGCGTGAAGGCGTTGTGCGCGGTAAAACCGCCCGGCGACACCAGCACCAGACCGCGCACGGCGTCGGGGTATTCGGCGGCCAGTCGCGCGGCAAGGTTGCCGCCGATCGAATTGCCGATCAGCACCGCCGGGGGTAGCGCCAGCGCGTGCAGAAACTCACGCAGCACGGCGTAGAAATCGAGCACCCGCACTGCCGCCGGCTGCGGCGGCGCCGGCGACTTGCCATATCCCGGCCAGTCCAGCTCGAGCACCCGATGCGTCGCGGCAAGCTGCGGCATCACCGCCGCGAAGTCCTCGCTATCACCCGGATTGGCGTGCAGGAGCAGCAGCGGTGGGCCGCTGCCGAGATCCTGATAGTGCACAGCGCCGGTGGTGAGCTGGACTCGCGGCATCGCTAGCGGCTCAGGTCGGCGATTTCAGCGCTGAGGGCCGAAGGCCGCATCGGCGTAGGACTCGAGGAACCCGCAGCCCGCACGGTGGGCCGCGGCCGAGATCCTGATGGTGCACAGCGCCGGTATTGAGCTGGACTCGCGGCATTGGTAGCAGCGGCTCAGGTCGCCGATTTCAG
>JAGWYG010000088.1 GCA_018969485.1 Chloroflexota bacterium | reverse complement strand
CGCAGCACCTTGCCCTCGATGGTCCATGCGCGCTGCAAGTCGCCGAGCGGCGGCGCATGGCGCGCACGCTTCACCACCACGCGCTGACGCGCCGCGCCGATCGCGCGCAGCAGCAACGCGTCCGCGTCGGCGTCGTCGCCCACCACCGCCGACAGCGCCTGCATGGCCTTGGGCGGCTTGGCATCGGCCTTCCTCTTGGCGGGGAACATGGGGTCGAGCAGCACCACGTCCACCGGCTGCGCGGAACCGAGCAACGCATGCGCATCGCCCCGCTCGATGGTGATGCGCTCGGCGATCGGCCGGAGTCGGGTGTCGGCCAGCGCCCATGCATGCGCCTGACGGAGCAGCGCCAGCACCCATTCGTCGCGCTCGATCGCGTGCACCTGCAGCCCCATGGCGGCCATGGCGAAGGTGTCGAAGCCGAGACCCGCGGTGGCGTCGATGGCGGTGCGCGCCGCCGATCCGATCGCGCGACCGAGCGGCTGTCCGCGCAACGCCGACGCGCCATCAGGCAGGCGCAACTGGGACCAGTCCGCGCGCAGCCCGCGCCCGGGTGCGTCGCCCGGGGCGCGCAATTCCACGGCACCGTCGTGCCGCGCAAGCTGCCATCCGTTTCGCGCATCCGGATCCACGGTCGGATTGTGCCATGCCCGAAGGCGCGGCGCCCCAACCGTTAGACTCGCCTCATGACGACCTCCGCCAAGCAGGCCTCCACGGCTCCGGTCTTCGGCAACGTGCTGGAGATGATCGGCAACACCCCCATGCTGCGGCTGCGGCGGCTGGACACCGGCCCCTGCGAACTGTTCGTGAAGATGGAGAACCTGAACCCGGGCGGCAGCATCAAGGACCGCATCGCGGTGCGCATGGTGGACGAGGCGGAGCGCAGCGGCACGCTGAAGCCGGGCGGCACCATCGTGGAGGCGACGGCGGGCAACACCGGCCTGGCGCTGGCGCTGGTGGCCGCGCAGAAGGGCTACAAGCTGGTGGTGGTGGTGCCTGACAAGATGAGCGACGAGAAGATCAGCCATCTGCGCGCCATGGGCGCCGAGGTGATGCTGACGCGCAGCGACGTGGGCAAGGGCCATCCGGAGTACTACCAGGACATCGCGGCGCGCATCGCGAAGGAGCGGCCGAACCACTTCTACACCGACCAGTTCAGCAACCCGGCGAACCCCGCGACGCACTACGACACCACCGCACCCGAGATCTGGGAGCAGATGGGCGGCAGGATCGACGCGTTCGTGGCCGGCGTGGGCAGCGGCGGCACGGTGAGCGGCATCGGCAAGTACCTGAAGGAGAAGAACCCCAAGCTGCAGATGGTGCTCGCCGATCCGGTGGGCAGCATCCTGGCGCCGCTGGTGAACGAGAACCGGAAGGTGACGCCGGGCAGCTGGCTGGTGGAAGGCATCGGCGAGGACTTCATCCCCGACATCCTGCATCTGGATCTGGTGGACAAGGCGTACGCGATCAGCGACGCGGAGGCCTTCCGCACCGCGCGCGAACTGCTGCGCACCGAGGGCGTGCTGGCCGGCAGCAGCGTGGGCACGCTGATGGCGGCCACGCTGCGCTACTGCCGCGAGCAGACCGAGCCCAAGCGCGTGGTGACGCTGATCTGCGACACCGGCGCGAAGTACCTGAGCAAGATGTTCAGCGACTGGTGGATGGTGGACAACGGGTTCCTGGAGCGGAAGACCTACGGCGACCTGCGCGACCTGATCGCGCGCCGCCATCTCGAGCACGAGGACTACGTGCTGAGCCCCGACATGCCGGTGCAGCAGGCGATCAAGCGCATGCGCATGTACGGCGTGAGCCAGCTGGCCGTGCTGGATGCCAGCGACCGCGTGGTGGGCATCCTGGACGAGAGCGACGTGCTGCTGGCGCTGCTGCGCGGCGGCGACTCGCCCCGCAAGCCGGTGAGCGACTTCATGACCAGCCGCTTGGAGACGCTCCCACCGGGCGCAAGCGTGAACGACCTGCTGCCCATCTTCCGCGCGGACCGCGTGGCGATCGTGGCGGACGACGACAAGTTCCACGGCATCATCACCCGCATCGACCTGATCAACTTCCTCCGCAAGAAGATGCTCTGAGCATCGCGAGCCCCCTTCCATGACCCACTCCAACCTGAACCTCGAGAGCCGCTGCATCCACGGCGGCCAGCACCCCGAGCCCACCACCGGCGCGGTGATGCCGCCGATCTTCACCAGCAGCACCTTCGTGCAGGAAAGCCCGGGCGTGCACAAGGGCTTCGAGTACAGCCGCAGCCACAACGCCACGCGCTTCGCCTTCGAGCGCTGCGTGGCCAACCTGGAGTCGAGCGGGCTGAGCGAGGCCGATGACCGCACCTGCGGCGGCTTCGCGTTCGCCAGCGGCCTGGCGGCCATCGGCACGGCCCTGGAACTGCTGGATCACGGCGCGCCGCTGGTGTGCATGGACGACGTGTACGGCGGCACCTTCCGCCTGCTCACGCGCGTGCGCGTGCGCAGCGCGGGCCTGCACCCGACCTACCTGGACCTGACCGACCCATCGCGCCTGGAGGCGCACCTGGCGAAGCACAAGGCCGGCATGGTGTGGGTGGAGACGCCCACCAACCCCACGCTGAAGGTGGTGGACCTGGCGGCGATCGCGGCCATCTGCAAGAGGCACGGCGCCATCAGCGTGTGCGACAACACCTTCGCCACGCCCATGCTGCAGCGACCGCTGGAGATGGGCTTTGACATGGTGATGCACTCGGCCACCAAGTACCTCGGCGGCCACAGCGACGTGGTGGGCGGCGCGCTGGTGACCAACCGCACCGACCTCGCCGAGAAGCTGCGCTTCCTGCAGAACGCGATCGGCAGCGTGATGGGACCGTTCGACGCCTATCTGGCCCTGCGCGGCGCCAAGACGCTGGCCGTGCGCATGCGTCGCCACTGCGACAGCGGCATGCAGATCGCGCAGTGGCTGGCCACGCATCCCAAGGTGGAGAAGGTGATCTACCCGGGGCTGCCCAGCCATCCGCAGCACGCGATCGCGGCGAAGCAGATGCAACTTGACGGCAAGCCCGCCTTCGGCGGCATGATCACGATCCTGCTGAAGGGCGGACTGGCCGAGAGCCGCCGCTTCCTGGAGAATGTGCACCTGTTCGCGCTGGCCGAGAGCCTGGGCGGCGTGGAGAGCCTGATCGAGCACCCGGCGATCATGACGCACGCCAGCGTGCCGGCCGAAAGTCGGCAGCAGCTTGGCATTCTGGACAACCTCGTGCGCCTGAGCGTGGGCATCGAGCATCCAGACGACCTGATCCGTGACCTTGCGCACGGCCTTTCGAAGGCGTGATGGGCGCCGCGCAGCCCCATGACGTGATCGTGGTGGGTGCGGGCCACAACGGCCTGGTCGCCGCGCTGATGCTGGCGCGCGCAGGGCTTCGCACGCTGGTGCTGGAGGAGAAGTCGGTGGCGGGCGGCGCGGCGCGCACGGAGCGGCCCTTCGCGCGTGCGCCGCAGCTGGGCACCAGCACCGGCGCGTACCTGCTGGGCCTGATGCCGCCCGAACTGCTGCGCGAACTGCAGATCGACCTGCCGGTGCTGCGCCGCGACCCGCACTACTTCCTGCCGACCACGAACCATCGCCACCTGCTGCTCGGTAGCGATCAGGCGGCGATGAAGCGGCAGTTCATCGAGTTCTTCAGCGAGGCGGACTGGCGGGCGAACGAGCGCATGCTGACCGAGGTGGCGCAGATGCGCGACGACATCGCGCCGACCTGGATGCAGGAGCCGCTGTCGATCGAGGCCACGGCGGAACGCTTCGTGCGCCCCGCCCTGCGCGAACACTTCGTGACGCTGTGCCGCGGATCGGTGGGCGCGTACATCGACCGCTTCGGCTTCCGGAGCGATCTGGTGAAGGCCATGTACGCGGTCACCGACGGCTTCAGCGGACTGCACGGCACCTGGGACACGCCGGGCACGGGCATGAACTTCCTGGTGCACAACATGTGCCGGCTGCCGGGCGCCGACGGCACGTGGATGATCCTGCGCGGCGGCATGGGCACGGTGGCGAAGCTCGTGACGGAGAAACTGCAGGCCGCCGGTGGAACCGTGCGACTCGATGCGCGCGTGGATCGGCTGCTCACGCAGGGCGGCAGCGTGCAGGGCGTGGTGCTCGAGGGCGGCGAAGAGCTGCGTGCGCGCACGGTGGTGGTGAACGCCGATCCGTTCAAGCTGAAGCGCATGCTGGCGGGCGCGCACACGGATGCCGCATGGGACACGCGCGTGGAGCGCTACCGCAAGGACGGCACCACCATGAAGGTGAACCTGGCGCTGAACGGGCTGCCGAAGTTCACCTGCCTGCCGGACGATCGCGGGCAGTACGGCCCCACCATCCACCTGCTGCCCGACGAGTCCGAGGTGATGCGCTCGCTGCGCACCAGCTACGACGACGTGTGTGCGGGGCGCCTGCCTGACTTCCCCACCATCGAGTGGTACATCCACACCACGGTCGATCCCTCGCTGAAGGATCCGCAGGGCCGGCACAACTCCGCGCTGTTCGTGCAGTGGGTGCCGCACACGCTGGCAGGCACCACCTGGGAAGCGCAGAAGGACCGCTACGTGAAGCACCTGCTCGGCATCTGCGACCGCTTCGCGCCGGGCACGTCCGACCTGGTGCAGGACGTGTTCGCGCTGACGCCACCGGACATCGAGCGGCACTTCGGCATCACGCGCGGGCACATCCACCACGTGGACAACGGATTCGGTTTCGACGACCGCCTGCCGATCGCGACGCCCGTGGGTGGCGTGTACTCGTGCAGCGCCGGCACGCACCCGGCCGGATCGGTGATCGGATGCGCTGGCCACAACGCGGCCCGGCGCGTGCTGCGCGACCTGGGCCTGGCGCGCGCATGAGCGCCGCGCCACGGGAACCGGTGGCGATCGCGTTCCGCGACGCATCGCAGGCCGACATCGACACGATCCGCGCGCTGGCGGACCGCATCTGGCACGCGTGCTATCCCGGCATGATCAGCGTTGAACAGATCCGCTTCATGCTGGCGTGGATGTACGCGCCGATGAAACTTGCCGAGGACATGCAGCGCGGCGTGCGGTACGAGCTGGCTCTGATCGACGGCCATGCCGTGGGCTATCTCGGGCACGAACTGCACCGCGAGAAGCGCGCGCTGCACCTGCACAAGATCTACCTGGTGCCCGAACTGCACGGCCGCGGCGTGGGCCAGGCGATGCTGGCGCACGTGGTGCGCACCGCGCGTGCGTCGGGCATGCAGGCGGTGGAACTGGGCGTGAACAAGACGAACGCGCGCGCGCTGGCGGCCTACCGGCGCGCGGGGTTCACCGTGGCGGAGTCGTTCGTGCGCGACATCGGCAACGGCTTCGTGATGGACGATCACCTGCTGCGGCTCGAACTCCACACCCGCTGACGCACCGGCTCACCGCCCCTGTCGACCGTCGGCGACCGGCGCCTCGGGCACCGGTGCCTGCATGCGCGCCACGATCGCCGCCGTCCATGGCGCGGCCTGCCGATCACCCAGCACCATCACGGCGCACGCCAGTCGTTCGCGCATGTCCTCGCGTCGGGCGGGGTCGTCCGAACGGAGGGCGGCAAGCACGTCCGCGCTCGAGAGGCGCTGCGCCGCGGCGAAGGCCCGCAGCGCTCGCGCCGAAGGATCATCCGAGCGCTCCCCGGCCACGCGATCGGACTGGCCTGGCGCCCGCAGGAGCGCCGCCAGAGCCAGGGCGTCGGCTGCGGCGTCGTCCGCGGGCAGCATGGCGCCTGCGCCGTGCAGGGTGGCCGACTCGAGCCACGGTGCACGGCGCGACCCATCCACCGCGGTCGCGCGCGCCAGATCCACGCTGCCAGCGATCGACGGATCGAGCGCAACGGCCTCGTCCAGCATCGCCTCGGCTCGAGCCGTTTCAGCCGGACGCTGCGCGAGCGCCGCGTCCGCCTCGGCCAGGCGCCGCTCGGCCTGCGCGCGGTCGGGCGGCGGCCTGTCGTGCGGCGCCGGCACCAGATCGGCGGCCGCACCGGCGCAGGCCAGATCCATGCGCGCGATCGCCCGCATCGAGATGCCCGACTGTTCGAGCGCTGAGCCCGCGCCGGAACGCTTCACGGCCGCGGCATCGGCCAGCGCGCGCATGCGCTCGGCCATCTTGGGATGCTCGCTCGACAGCGTGGCGGCATGCAGATCGCACAGCACGGCCGTGGCCGCGGCGAGTCCGCGCGGGCCGTCGCCGGCGAGGCGCTGCAACCGGCGCATGCGCGCCGGCAGGTCCTCCAGCAGCGGCTGCGTCGCCTCGGGAAGTGGAACGCCCCGCAGGCGCTCCTGCAGCCGGTGCGCCAGACCCCACGCGGCGACGCCGGCGTCGAGCGCCGCGTCGACGGCGTCGCCGTCAGCCCATGCCTGCACCTGTGCGTGCAGCAGATCGACCGCCTGACGCAGCGACCGCTCCCCAGTCCGAGGCAGCACCTGCGCCAGCAGCCACGCCGCGGCAGAGGCCCGCAACGAGGGCAGATCGTCGCCGGCCAGCATGCGGCCCGTGAGACGCTGCACCAGATCCGCCGCCACGCGTGGGTCCTCGCAGCGAGCGGCCTCCAGCGCAAGCGCCCGCAGCATGCCGGCCGAGCGCGACAGGTTCTGCTGCACCACCAGCTGTGCCAGCAGCCGCTCGTCGCGAGACCGGGGGGCGAACGCGATCGTCGCCAGCGCCTGCGCGTCGCGATCCGCCAGCACCGCCGGGGCAAGCGCGCGCAGCGACTGCAGCGCTTCCATGCGCCGCTCCGCCCGCTGGCTTTCAAGCCGGTCCGCCCAGCTCTCGTCGGCCGCGGCCTCGCGCACGGCGGACGCCGACGCCGGCGACTCCGACGCACGGATCGACTGGAAATCCTGCTGCGCACGCAGCGCCCCCGTCTGCCTGACCAGCAGCACCGCGTCCGCCACGGCACGCACGCGCTCCACATCCGACGCCGGCCCGCTCGCCTCGAGCGACTGCAGGCGCTGCTCGAGCGGCTGCCATGGCATCGGCGCGGCGGATCGCTCCAAGGCGTTCCAGCGCCGCACCAGATCCTGCCGCGCCGTGGTCGAGTCGCGTTCCCCCACCAGCAGCCATGGATCGGGCGCACTGCCCACGCTGCGCCAGATGCCGCCCAGCGCCCACAGTCGACTCGACGCGATCGACGCATCGGACAGCCAGGCCGTGAAGGCGCGTCGCGTGGCGTCGAACCCGGGTTGACTGGGCTGGCTCGGCACGGCGGCCAGCAGCGATCCCAGCGCGTCGGCCGCCAGGCCCTGTCCGTCCAGGCGCGATCGGCTGCGCAGCAGCGCGTCGATGGCCGCGATGGCGCAGGCACCGCGAGCCTCGGTCCGCCGCACGGCACCCGCCGCCTGCAGCCAGCCGATCCAGCGCTCGCGCGCGTCGCTCTCGGCGATCGACGCGACCAGCGTCGGCACCTGCGCCGTGCACCAGTCGGCCAGCGCTCCGTCGGCGTCCAGGGGAGACGGTCCGGGCGGCACGCGAGCGGCGGCGGCGGGCGTGAGGCGCTCGCTCTGGCGCACCGTCGCCTGCAGCATGGCGTCGAAGGCCCGACCCAGCATGCGTTCGCGCGGTCCCACACCCAGCTCGGTCTGCGTCGCCGCGTCACGAAGCCTGTCCCCGTCGCCCGGCGAGGCGGCCTGCGCGATCCAACCCGCAAGCCCACGCAGCGCGCGGTCGCGTGCGGACGCATCGAGCGACGGCCAGGCGTGCGCGCACTGCGCATACGCCAGACGCCATCGCTCCAGCGCGTCCGACGACAGGGCCTCGCCCGTCGGCAGCGGAAGGTCCGGCACGCCCGCATCGCCCGGCGCGTCACTGCCTCGCTCCAGCGTGGGCGGCGTGGGAAACGACACGGGCGATGGAGGAAGCGTTCGAGCGGGATCCGTCGCCGCTGCGGACGCCGCAGGCGCGTCGCGGCGTGCCGCCGACGGTGCGCCGGACTCTGCGGCCGGCAGGCGGCCGATCAGCAGCCAGAGCAACGCCAAGCTCGTGGCGAGTCCCGCCACCGTGGCGAGCGTGAGCCACCATGGCAGCGCGGCGGAGCGCGGGGTCTGCGGCAGGTTCGCTTGCGTCGAAGCGGCCTGCGCCGGGCCCGCCGCGGCGGATGGAGCGACCGCCTGCTCGAGCAGCGCCACCAGTTCATCGGCTTCGAGGCCTTCGTGACGAGCCCACGCCTGCAGCGCAGCCCGGCTCCGCGCATTCCATCCGCCGTGGGCCGCGAGCACCTGCCGAGTCCTCTCCACGCGGGCAGCACGGTGCATCAGGGAGTTCCCTCCGGCAGCACCGCGGCCGCCTGCCGGAACCGCTCGCCCCACGGCAGCGGACCGCCGTCCGGCAGCAGTTGCATGTGCTGACGAAGCATGGCTTGCGCACGCGTCGGGTCGATGTCACGCAGCGCCTGGAACAGTCGCCACCGTGACTCCATCCATCCGGCGCTGCCCTGGGGCTGCGTGCCGCTGATCGACTGCAGTCGATCGACCGCCTCGTCCCCGCGACCGGCCAGGCGCAAGGCTTCCGCGGCGGCAAGACGCCCGGGAAGCGTGGGCGCCGGCGCACGGTCCAGCGACTCGAACGCGGTGGCGCAACGCGTCGCGTCCAGACTCACGTTCGCGTCGGCCGCCGCCAGCATGGCGCGCGCCAGCCGATCGCGGGCCGCCGCAGCGAAGGCCGCATCGCCTGATGGATCGGAGGCCGCCATGACCGCGCAGACGACGGCCTGTCGCAGGCGGTCCGGCGCCTGCATGTCGGCCAGCGCATACGCCGCGGCAAGCGCCAGCGCGCCACGGGTTGCAGGCGGCGCCGCCTCGAGCGTGGCCTGCACCGCCTGCATGGATCCCTGCATCACCTGCAGGCGAAGCGTGGCCACGAGCCGTGGCAGGTCGCCGGCATCGAACTCGCCGCCAGACTGCATCACCTGCAGCGCCTGCTCGGCCACGAGGCGATCCTCGACGCCCGGCGTGGTGGCCGCGATCAACCGCCAACGCGCCACCGACGGCGTGGCGGCGCACGCATCGGTGACTCGGAGCACGCGCTGCGCGGCCTGTGCCTGCTGCGCGGCCGACTCCCCGCTCGCCTGACGCAGGATCCGCCGAGCGGCCTCGGCACGGGCCTCGGCCATGAACGAGTCGCTCGCCGGCACTTCCAGAAGCACCGCCACCGTGACAGGGTCGTTGCCGAGTCCGTCCATCCGGCTCAGCCAGGTGGCCGCGCGCCCCTCCCACGGGCCCACCGGATCGATCTCGCGCAGGCGCCGCAGCAGACTCACGCGCCTGGCCACCGCCGTTTCGCCAGCTCGCGTGTCCGACTGTGCCGCCATCCACAGGCATTCCGGCGCGAGCGATGTGCGCAGCGAACCGGCCCGCTCGAACGCTTCGGTGGCGCCTGCGCCGTCACCCGCCGCCTGCAGCGACCAGCCCATCGCACGCAGCGCATCCGCCCGCATGGGGTCCGGCACGGCGTCCGCAGCCTGTGCGAGTGCCTGACGAAGCTCCGACGCCACGCGCCCGGCGTCCGCCGCGTCGCCGCGCCGCTCGCGCCATGCCGGCATGCGCTCGTCGGAGCGCTCGAGCGCCGCCGCCAGCGGCTGCAAGGCCCCGGCCTGACCGGCCAGTTGCCGAAGCCACGACGCACGCGCCGGCGCATCCATGGCGTCCATGGCGGCGGCCATCACGGCGGTGGCGTCGGGGCCGGAACCGCGGGCGGCCGCGCGCGCGGCACTTCGGGCCAGGCCCGACGTCAGCGATCGTGGCGGCATGCGTTCGATCGCGCCGCGGATCGCGGGCAGCGCGCCGTCGTCCAAGGCATGCGCCAGCCGCCACGATGGCACGCGCGCCGCGGCGGCCGAGCTCGGCGCCTCGCGCTGCACGGCCTGCAGCCACGCATCGCACGCCTGCGCATCGCCCTGCGCCTGCAGCGCCACCGCCAGACCGAGCGCCGCTTCGGCGCCAAGCTCGGTGCGGAGCAGGTCGCGGCTCGCCGACGACGGATCCGGCGCACGCTCGTCGGCGTCGACCAGACGCGACAGCAGCACGATCGCGCGTTCCAGTTCCACGCGCGCCGCCGCCGCGTCGGCGGTCGCGCCGCCACCGTGCAGCACCACCCACGCCTGCAGCACACGGCGCCATGCGTCGAGCAGATCCGCGCCCTCGCGCATGCCGGCCAGCGGATCGGCCCGATCCATCCGCGACGCGTCGCTGGAGCGAAGAGGCTGCAGCAGCGCGCCGGCCTGGGACAGCGCCTCCATGGCCGCACGCGCCATGGCGGCGTCGGACCCGCCGGCGCGCATCGCCTCCACATGCAACGCGCCATCGGCCAGCCAGCGTCGCGCCATCTCGAGTCGTGGCCGCGCCGCCGCCGGCTCGTCGACCGGCAACTGCGCCACGATGTCCCGAAGCACCTCCAGCCGCTCCGCCTCCGACAGGGCCGGCGTGCCGGCCAGCAGCGCCGGCGCCTCCGCCAGTTCGCGGGCCGCCTGCGCGCGCGTGGCGGGGTTGGCACTGCGCAGGCGCTCCACCTGCCAGGTCAGGCGCGTCTCGAGCAGACCGTGCCGCCGCAGGAAGGCGTCCATGGCCTCCGGACGGGCGTGCGCCACGCCGGCGATCACGACCGCCAGCGACGCCAGCAGGGCCTCACGGTGCCGGCGCATAGCTCACTCGAAGAAACCCCGCGTCACGCGCCGCCTGCAGCACCGCCGCCGCATCGGACACGCTGGGGCCGTCGTGCACGCGCACGGCCACGCCCGGCTCCTTCGGCAGCCGCTGCAGCGCCGCGCGGAGCGCCTGCGCCCCGTCGATGCGGCGCCCGGCGACGCGACACCACGCGGCGCCCGGCGTGCCCAGCACCTCCACCACCACCGCCTGCAGATCGCCGCTGGCCCCTGCGGCGGTGCCCAGCGCACCGGTCAGTCGACCTTCCAGCATGGTGGCCCCGGTCGTGACCAGGAAGAAGCTCAGCAGCAGGAAGGTGGCGTCGATCATGCTCACCATGTTGATGAGCGGACGCTCGCGATCCATGCCGCGCGATGCGCCGAACCTCATGGCGCGGCCTCCGCCTCGGTGGCCAGCCGGAATGCCGGTGCCCCCCCCGACTGCAGCGCCCGCGCCACGCCGTTCAGCGCCGCGGCGGGCGCCGCACGATCCGCCCGCACCACCGGCGGCGCTCCGCCGGTGCGGCCGGCGGCCTCGCGCGCAAGCTGCGCCAGACGCTCGGCCGACACGCGGGTGTCGGCCACCAGCACGGCGCCGTCGGCCCGCACCAGCACCACCAGCCCCGAGGCCTCGGCGGCCGCAGCCGACTCGCCGGGCTGCACCGGCAGGCGCACCTCGCCGCGACCACGCTGCGCCATCTGCGCCGTGACCAGGAAGAAGATGAGCAGCAGGAACGTGACGTCGATCATCGGCGTCATGTCCGGCGCGCAGTCCCGGCGACCGGCGGTGCGGAACTTCACGCGCGGCTTCCCGGAACGCGCTGCTCCAGCAGCTCGGCGAAGCTCTCCGCCACCTCGCCCGCCTCGGCGGCGGCGGCCTCGATGCGGTTGCGCAGGAACACGTGCGCGGCGGTGCACGGGATCGCGACGACCAGTCCCTGGAAGGTGGTGATCAGCGCGAGCGAGATGTTGCTCGCCAGGGTCTCGTAGTACGCCGCATCGTTCACCGCGCCCGCGGCCACGCCCTCGAAGGCGCCGATCATGCCCTGCACCGTGCCCAGCAGGCCCAGCAGCGGCGCCACGCTGGCGATCACGGCGATGGCGTCGGTCCAGCGGACCAGACGCGCGGTCTCGGCGTCGCCGGCTTCCTGCATGGCCTCGCGCACCTGCAGCAGACCCAGCGCACCACCGCCTGCACGGGCCAGACCCGCCGCCAGGATGCGTCCCACGTAGCAGCCACGCGCAGGATCCCGGCACAGCTCGAGCGCCCGCGCCAGGCGCCCCGCCTGCACCTCGCGTCGGCAGTCCTCCACCAGTGCGCGCGGCAGCAGCGCACCGCGGCGGATCATGGCGAACTGCGCCAGTCCCACGGCCAGCGCCACCACGCTCATGGCCACGATCACGTAGCCGATGACCCCGCCATCGGTGATGAACTTCAACAGGCTGCCCGAGGCGGCCAGCGTGCATGCATGCGTCATGGGATCTCCTTGTCCGCGGCGGCCCGCAAGCGGGCGGCCTCCTGTGGATCGACCGCCTGCACCGCATCGGCGGCGCGTCGCAGGGCCGCCACTCGAAGCCACGGGGCATCGTCCGAGGCGGCCGCCGACTGCGTGAAACGAAGCGAAGCCAGTCGCGCGTCGCGCCTGGGCGTGTCGCGAAGCAGCAGTTCACCCTCGAACCACTGCATGAAGGGCGCCGCCTCACGCGCCTGACGCGCCACCTGGCGCAGGTCCGCGAGCACGCGCTCGGCCGATCGCGCCTCGCCGGTGCGGGCCTCGCAGGCGGCGCGAAGCAGCTGGCCGCGCAGCCGCGCGCGCGCCTGCGCCGGACTCTCGCGGCCTTCCTTGGGCCGTTCGGCCGCCGGCATGGGCCGCGATGCGTCGAGCAGTCGGGCCGCGCAGGCGATCCATGCGCCGCCCGGTCGGCCCGCCTCGGGCAGCGCCACCAGCGTGGCGGCCAGCGACGCCGCCTGCGCGCCGGCGTCACCCGTGGGCAGCGCCCGCAGCGGAATGCCGCACGCCGCATCCACCCAGGCGCGCTTCGGTCCGAGTCCGCCGGTGAGGGGCGGCAGTTCCACGGCCGCGCGCTCGGCCAGCACCTGCGCCTGCACGCCGAGCGCGAAGGCGCGATCCATCTCGCCGGCCGCCCACGCCACGCGCGCGTTGGCGTCGAGCCAGGCTGCACGCGCGCCCGCCTCCGACTCGACGGGTTCGGGCACCCCGCGCAGCGCCTCGCGCGCGCCGGCCGCGTCGCCTCGCGCCAGACGCGCCTGCACCAGATCCATGGACCCGGCATGGGCCAGGCCCAGCGCCATGCACAGCACCCACGCGTTCATGGCACGCCCTCCAGCGGCACGAACCGGTACTGGCCGCCGGTCGCGCGCGCGATCGCCTGCAGCTGCCGCGCCGCCTCGGCGTCTCCGAAGGCCACGCAGTGCACCGGCACGAGCGCGCCGGACACGCTCGCGAGCCGGATGATCGCGTCAGGGTCCTCCTGCGGAATCAGCCCGTCGGTCATGAAGAAGATCGCATCCGGCGGCATGGCGTCGCTCATCACCTGCTCGAACGCATGCGCCGGCGTGGTTCCGCCGAAGGGACGCACGCGCTCGATCCACGCGCCGAGCTGCTGCAGGTCCGCCGCGCGTGCCTTGCGGAATCCGCGCTCGGGAAACAGCGTGTTGGACGTGTCGAAGAAGCAGACGCGGAACTGCGCGAAGTCCGGCAGCGCGCGCACGCTGCGCAGCAGCTCCTCGATCGCCTGACGCATCTTGCCCTGGGACTGCATGCTGCCGCTCTTGTCCACGATGAAGGCGAAACGGCGGCCGGTGGCGCGTGCGCCGAAGAAGCTGGTGGTCGCCACGCCACCGCTGCCCTGCTGCAGGCTCGCCGCACCCGGCACCAGCGCGGGCGGCGCGGGATCGATCGCGCCCTGCGCACTCCATGCGCCCGGGTCGGTGGTCGGCAATCCCGGCGGCGCGGCCTGGATCGCGGCGCCCGGCTCCCCCGTCATCGGCACGGACGGCATGGGCAGCGGCGCGGCGGGCACCGCGTCGGCGACCATGTCCTCGCCGGGCGAGGGCGCCACGGTCTCCACCAGCACGGCCTGCTGCGCACGCTCGGGCCGCTCCACGCGCACGCTGGCCAGCCACAACGCGAGCAGCAGGTGCAAGGGCAGCGACAAGGCCAGGGCCGCCAGCAGCGCCGGCCACGCGCTGCGCGGGCCGGTGGCCGGGCGCGTCGGGGCCGTCGAATGCGGTGGGTGCGTCGTGGGCACGGGGCGGTTCCTGGGAGCGGCCGTTCGGCCACGACCGCGATTCTATGGAAACAGCACGCACGGACCGCTTGACCAATCGTCCGCGCCGTCGTTGAATCGGCCTCCGAGGATCCACCCGTGGCCACCCCCTACCAGCGCGTCGTCCTGAAGGTCAGTGGAGAGAGCTTCGCCCAGGAGGGCCAGCTCGGCATCAGCCCCGAGGAGCTCACCGTGATCGCCGGCGAGATCGCGCAGGCGCGGCGCGCCAGCCCCGACACGCAGATCGCCGTGGTGGTGGGCGGCGGCAACATCGTGCGCGGCGCGCGACTGGCCGAGAAGGGCCGCATCGCCCAGAGCACCGCCGACTACATGGGCATGCTCGGCACCGTGATCAACGGACTCGCGCTGCGCGAGGCGCTGGAGGGCCAGGGCGTTCCCAGCCGCCTGCTCACCGCGCTGCAGATCACCGCCGTGGCCGAGCCCTTCATCCGCGGCCGCGCCATGCGCCACATGGAGAAGGGCCGCGTGATCGTGCTGGCCGCCGGCACGGGCAACCCGTTCTTCACCACCGACACATGCGCCAGCCTGCGCGCGGTCGAGCTGCAGGCGCAGGTGCTGCTGAAGGCCACCAAGGTGGACGGCATCTACAGCGCCGATCCACGCAAGGATCCTTCGGCGAAGAAGTACGAGACGCTGCGCTTCAGCGAGGTGCTGGAGAAGCGCCTGGCCGTCATGGACCTCACCGCCATGACGATGTGCATGGAGCACGACCTGCCGGTGGAGGTGTTCGACTTCCGCGCCCCCGGCAACGTGAAGCGCGCGGTGCTGGGCGAGCGCATCGGCACGCTGGTGAGCAACGGCTGAGCGGCGCGCGGTCGCCGCGCGTTGCCTGCTATTCTCGCGGCCCATCCCCAAGGAGATCGCCGTGGACCTGGACACCATCCTGCTGGAATGCGAAGAGCGCATGGAGAAGAGCGTGGACTACCTCACGCGCGAGTTGCGCGGCATGCGCACGGGCCGCGCCAACACCGCCATGCTGGAGTACGTGAAGGTGGACTACTACGGCAGCCTGACCGACCTGCGCGAGCTGGCGGCCATCAATGTGGCCGAGGCCACGCAGCTGCTGGTGAAGCCGTTCGATCCCGGCGCCAAGAACGAGATCATCAAGGCCATCGAGAAGTCGGGCCTGGGCCTGAACCCGATGAGCGAAGGCAACGCGATCCGCATCAACGTGCCCGCACCCAGCGCCGACCGCCGCAAGCAGCTGGCGGTGCAGGTGAAGAAACTGGCCGAGGAGAGCAAGATCACGATCCGCAACGAGCGACGCGACGCCAACAAGGCGATCGACGGCCTCGAGGCGGACAAGAAGGCGGGCGTCACCGAGGACATGGCCAAGAGCGCCAAGGAGGACGTGGACGCCTTCACCAAGAAGCACACGGAGAAGGTGGACGAACTCGCCGCGAAGAAGGTGGCCGAGATCGAGGAGGTCTGAGCCCCCGTGCGCTGCCCCTTCTGCGACGCCGACAACGACAAGGTGATCGACAGCCGCCCGGGCGAGGACGGCTCCGCGATCCGGCGGCGACGGGAGTGCCTGGCGTGCCAGAAGCGTTTCACCACCTATGAGCGCCTCGAGCGCGCCGCCCGCCTGATGGTGGTGAAGCGCGACGGCAGCCGCGTGCCCTTCGACGGTGCCAGCCTCGCCCGCGGCCTGCAGGCGGCCTGCGGCAAGCGCCCCATTGCGCAGGACGCCAAGGACCGGCTGTGCCAGGATCTGGAGGACGAGCTGCACCGCGAGTTCGACCGCGAGGTGGCCAGCGCCGAGATCGGCCGCCGCCTGGCCACGCGCCTGCGCGACCTCGACCCGATCGCCTACGTGCGCTTCGCCAGCGAGCACTACGGCTTCGCCAGCATCGAGGAGTTCGCCGCCGAGATGGTCGAACTGCAGAACCGGCCCCGTCCGCTCGCCAACGAGCGGGAGCTCTTCCCCAGCAACAAGCCCGAGAAACCCTGACATGCCCGTCATCACGCTGCCCGATGGTTCGAAGCGCACCTACGACACGCCCGTCACCGCGGCGCAGGTCGCGGCCGACATCGGCGCGGGCCTGGCGAAGGCGGCCGTGGGCGCGAAGGTCGACGGGGAGCTGCGCGACCTCTCCACAACGCTCGAAAGGGACTGCGCGCTCGCCATCGTCACCCCGAAGAAGCGCGAGGGCGGCGCCGACGCCGACGCGCTGTTCCTCATCCGCCACAGCACCGCGCACGTGATGGCCGAGGCGATCCAGCGGCTCTTCCCGCAGGCGAAGCTCGTGTATGGCCCGCCGCTCGAGACCGGCTTCTACTACGACATCAGCTTCGAGGGCGGCAAGGCGATCAGCGCCGACGACTTCGCGGCGATCGAGGCGGAGATGGCGAAGATCGTCGCCGAGAACCGCCCCTTCACCCGCTACGAGATGCCC
>JAGWYG010000010.1 GCA_018969485.1 Chloroflexota bacterium | reverse complement strand
CCCGGAGCACCAAGTCTGAGGCAGAGCTTCGGGAACGTTGACGGCGCCCGTGCGCGCGGGTGTGCCTGCGTCAGGGATGGGTGGCGGGCGGCGGAGCGCATGGGCCCGTCCGCCGCCGTGGGTACGTGCGATCCTGCAGCAGCACGTGATCCATGTGGATGGCGCGATCATATGTGCTGTGCTGCGCAGAGGAACCCCATGCCTGGGGTCCGTGGCGAACGCGGCGCGGATTGTGGTGCTGCCGGCATGTGATGTCCGCAGCGGCGGCTCGTCAGATCACCGGGCATCGGCGCGTGGTTGCGTTCATGCGTGTCTCGTCATAGGATGCCGCATGCCGGTGGCGGCATATGACAGCCGCGCACCGAATGGTGCATCGCGCTCCTGCGGGCACGGGGGGGCGTCAGCACGACGAAAGGAGCGCTCGATGTGCGGTGGAATTCAATTCGCGTACGCCACAGCCCATGACGCGGCGATCGCCGGCATCTTCGGCGACGAGCAGTGCGCCGAGGCGCGGCGGTCTGGCGTGATGACCACGACGTTCTGGGGGCGGCGCCCGGCACTGCCAGTCATCGATGAGGCTGGATGGCATATCATCGATTGGGGCAACCGCGACGCTGCCATCAACCTGCCACGCACTGGCTGGATACGCAATGAGAGCCTCTCAGCCGGCCGATGGGATCACCTATCGCCGCGGGCGGTGCGCATCCCGGCGCTGGCTGGCGTGGAACACGGGGTCTGGTTTGCGATTGATCACGGCATTCACGGCTATGTGGTACGCCGGGGCTCATGGACGCGCGTGTATATGCTGACCCGGGCCGCCGATCCGGCGTTCGCCCGGCTCACCGGCCACGATCGCATGCCGGTACTGATCGATCAGGCCGATGTCGTGCCCCTGGCGTCTCCGCGATGACGGTCGGCATGCCAATGACGCCGGCCCATGCATGTGCGGCAACCTGATGGTGCGGGTGATTGCGGCGGATTGATCGCGCGCACGCCGCGCGATGCCGGCCCAAGCGCTTGGTTGGATCACCAATGCGGCAGATGCTGTGCCAGGCGGGCACACCATGTGACGGCAGCGTGGTGAGATGGAATTCGCAGGCACCGTGCACCTGATCGCTGCCGGTACACACCGTCCTGCGCACGCGATGCATGCCGCCTGCCTCCGTTGATCAGCGACATCCCGGGCATCGCGAGAGCCATCGAACCACGACCATAGGTCAACGTTGCCCCCCGAGGCAAGTGATGGTGCAGCCCCCGGCGCGCGCGGTGCCGGCAGCCCGGGCGCATCGCAAGCCACTGTGCCGCGTCCGATACCAGCGCCTGACTTGACCATGACGGTGCGCTCTGCTAGACTCGGATGGCGGCGCTGTCACTGTGTGGCGATGTCGCGCTGGCGTGGTGCGCAGGGGAGTGAGGCACGCGATGGCCGAGCGGCGGATCAGGATGGGATGGCGGTTCGGCATGATGATCGTGCTGTTGCTGACGCTCGCGTGGCCCGCACCACACATCGCGCGCTCGGCACCGGGCAGTTCGGCCTTCGGCATCAACAGCCACATCGCCTCGCGGCATGCCCAGCCGGGCAGCATGGCCACGCCGGCCAGCCTGCTGGCACAGGCCGGTACCGGATGGGCGCGCGAGGATCTCCAGTTCCATCGCATCGCCCCCGCACCCGGGCGCTACGAGTGGCGCTACGCCGACGCCGCGATTGACGCGCTGGCCGGCCGTGGCATCAACGTCATCGGGCTGCTCAACGGCCCGACCCCGGGCTGGGCCGCGCAGGGGCGGGCCGGCGACACCTTTGCCCCGCCAGATCCGGCGGCATTCGCCAGCTTCGCCGCAGCAGCCGTGGCGCGCTACCGCGACCGCGTGCGCGTCTGGGAGATCTGGAACGAACCGGATAACGCGCTCTACTGGCAGCCGGCACCTGACATCGGCCAGTACGCCACATTGCTCAAGACCACCTCCGCCGCGATCCGTGCCGTCGACCCCACAGCGCAGATCATGGTGGCGGGCATCGTATCTCCCGAACCGGCGGCCAGCTGGCTGGCTGCGCTCGCCGATCAGGGCGCATGGTCGTCGTTCGATATCGTCTCAATCCATCCATACACCGACCCATTGCCACCCGAGCGCGGCCAGATCGACAGTGCCGGCTTCGGCAGCATTCGGTCGCTGGTCGATCGCCTGGGGCGCAAGCCGATCTGGGCCACCGAGTCCGGCTACTCGACCGGCGCCGGCGGGCGCGGTGGCGTGGCCTTCAGCGAGGAAGACCAGGCCAGCTACCTGGTGCGCTCGATGGTGCTACTGCGTGCCGCGGGGGCCGAGAAGGTGCTGTGGTACAGCCTGAAGGATGCCGCCGGCGGCCAGGATTATGGGGTATTTCGCGGTGGCAACCCGCTCGATTTCGGGTCACCCCGGCCGTCGTTCGCCGCGTTCAGCACGCTCAACCAGTACGTCGGCGGCAGCGCCAGCCTCGGTGCGCTCAGCCCGGCGCAACCACAGGCGATCGCCGACTTCGAACGCTTCGGCGCGTGGCGGCGTGGCGATCAGCCGTACGGTACATTCACCCAGAGCGGCGCCCAGGTGCGCAGCGGCACCGCCGCCGGACAGCTGACCTATGGCATTCCTGAGGACGCGGCACAGAAATTTGTCGTCTTCACCACGTCGGGGCAGCCGGCGCTGGCGCCCGGCACCAGCCAGTTCGGCATCTGGGTCTATGGTGACGGCGGCGGCAGCGCGATCAAGGTCTGGCTGCGTGGCGCTGGTGGCGAGGTGCTGCAGTATCGTCTCGGCTACGTCGGCGCCGCCGGCTGGCAGTTCCTCTCCAGCGCGATCACCGGGCCGGTCGAATCGTACAACCGCATCAGTGGCACGGCCAGCACGCTGAGTTTCCCCGCCACGCTGGCGGCGATTGTGCTCGACAACAGCGAGGCACGTGTGCGCAGCGGGACAATCTTCCTCGATGACATCACCGCGCTGGCTGGCCCCGAGGCCTATGGCGCCCGCTTCGACCGCGGCGGCGGCGAGGTGATCGATGTCTACTGGTCGATCGCACCGGGCCAGATTACCGTCGTCAGCGCTTCGCCCCAAGGTGCGCTGATCGATCGCCAGGGCGGCACGGCCACCGTCGATGCCGCTGGCGGCCGATTCACCCTCAGCGTTGGCCCCAGCCCGCTCTACCTCATCCATCGCCCGGCGTTACCCGCACCCGCACCCGCACCCGCAGCACCCGCACCCGATCCGGGCACCAGCAACCAGCGCTGCTTCAGCGAGACGGGCCAGTGCATCGGTGGGCGGATCCGCGAGTTCTGGGAGCAGAATGGTGGCCTGCCCGTGTTTGGTTTCCCGACATCACCGCAGCGTGCCGAGACGATCGAAGGTGCCACGCTGCAAGTGCAGTGGTTCGAGCGGACGCGCCTCGAGCTGCACCCGGCCAATCCGCGGCCCTACGACGTGCTGCTCGGCCGCGTCGGCGACGACCTGCTGCGGCTCCAGGGGCGTGACTGGCGCGCGTTCGCCGTGGCGGCGCCCGGCGGCGACTGCCTGACCTTCAGCCAGACCGGGCACAGCATCTGTGGCCGGCTCCTGCAGGCGTGGCGCGCCTCGGGTCTCGAGATCGATGGCAGACCGGGGAAGACGGTCGAGGAGAATCTGGCGCTGTTCGGTCTGCCGCTGTCATCGCCGCAGAGCGAGGTCCTGTCGGATGGCCGCAGCCGCACGGTTCAGTGGTTCGAGCGCGCTCGCCTCGAGCTGCACCCCGAGAATGCGGCGCCGTACGACGTGCTGCTCGGGCTGCTCGGCAACGAGACGCGACCGCGGTGAGGCGCCGTTCGCGCGCTGCGCAGCGCCGCGTCGCCCAGTCTGCCGGCGGCAGTCCGGCGCTGGTGCTGGCGGGGGGCATCGCGCTGCTGGCGCTCGGTGTGCTGGCGCTGGCGCTGGTGCGTGCGGTGGCGCCACCCGCCGTGGCGCCAGCCGAGACGGCGCCGCCCGCCGCGACGCCGGTGCGGGCGCTCGAGCGCCGGGACGTGACGCCGACGCCCACCGCCCGGCCGCAACCACGCCCGACGAGTGACACCCTCGCGGCGACTCGCCAGGCTGCTGCGACGATCGTGGCCCAGGAGCAGGCCGACGCCGGGCTGCGTGTCACGCTGACGGCCATCGCGCCACTGGCACCGACCGTGCAGGCCGTGCTGCCGGTGGCCGCGGCGCGCTATGCGCCCGCGATCGATGCGCTGCTGCTGGAGCATGGCTACCGTGCGAACATCATCGATGTCGCCGGTCTGCGCGGGCTGCGCGCCAGCCAGCGCAATTACAGCAATAGCGTCTGGACGCGCGATCTGGACTATGCGATCAGCGGGTATGGGCTGGCGCTGGGCGATCTCTCGGTGTTCGCCGACAACATCGCCCTGTTCATGGAGTATGTCGCCGCCGACGGCGTCGCCCCCGAGACGGTCTACCTGCGCGGCGACCGGCTCGATGCCGAGAATCGCACCAGCTGGGACAGCATGCCCAACCTGATCCATGCAGCATACGTCTATGTCGCCAAGACCGGCGACCGCTCGTTCTATGAGCAGTACCGTGGTACGTTGCTGACGATTGGTGCCTGGATCGTGCGCCTTGACAGCGACGGCGATGGCATGCCCGACCAGGATATCTTTCCGTACGGATACTATGACTCGATCGAGAACGGCCCGCTGCATACCTACGCGCTGGCGCGGTTCTACGGCGCATTCCTCGAGCTCGCGGAGCTCGAGGCGTGGGCCGGCCACGACGGCGCACGCTGGCGCGAGCATGCCGCAGCGCTGCGCAGCGGCTATCACCGCCCGGTCGATGCCGGCGGCTACTGGCTGACGTCCCAACCATGGCCGATCGCCTGGCGCCGCGGCGATGGCCGGATCGTCCCGATCCTCGAGACATTCGGCGTGTTCGCCGCGCTGCGCAGCGGCCTGATTGACCGCGACGACCCGCAGTATGCCGGCCTGGTCGCCGCACTGCAGCGCCACCTGCCGGACTTTCTCGCCGATCCTGCGCCATTCCGCCTGACGCTGGGCGGCTACGAGCCCGAGATGCGCCGCGTCGTCGATCCGCCGGTGCCGCTGTGGATGCTCGATGCCAGCGCGCCGTGGATCGTCGGGCTCGCGGCGCCGGCCTATGCTGCGGCAGGGTTGGCAGCCGAAGCCGAGCAGATCATGGGAGCCTACCGCGCGATGGTCGCCGACACGGACCCACCGGTGCTCGAGTTCATCGCCGGTGACACTGCCCGCTATGGCCCGGGCGAGAGCGGCGACCGCGGGCGCACCTGGGACAGCGCCGCGTGGTTTCTGGCAATCTACGGCGGACACTACGGGCTGCAGCCGACACCGGCACGCCTGATCGTCGCACCGCGGCCGTTTCGCACCATCCCCGGCGACGGCATCACCGGTTTCAGCTACCAGGGTGCGCGGATCGACCTGCTGCTCGACGCGGCGCGGGCGCGCTACATCATCCGCAGCGACCAGCCGGTGATCGTCGAGCTGCGACCGCTGGTCGACGGCGGCCAGGTGCGCGTCGACGATGGGCCGGCGCGGCCGAGCGTCACCCGCATCCTTGCACCAGCGCGCGACTATGTGGTGGCGAGCGTGCCATGATCGCGCGACGCGTGCCGGGTGGCTGGTTGCCGGCTGCGCTGGCACTCCTCGCGATGCTCGACGTGCTCGGCGCACTGCACGTGTATCGGCTACAGTCCGTCATGGGCTCGTGGACTGCGCTCGGTGGAGCGCTGGTGGTCAGCCTGATCGCACTGATGCTGCTGATCGCGCGAGCGCCGTCGCGCTTGCCCGGCACGCGCGCCGCCGCGCTGCTGGCCGCCTGTGCCTGGGTGGCGACTGCGCACAACCTGGCCGGGTTTCTCGTGGCCGCACCGACGCCGGGATTGTGGCTGGCGCTGGCGGCTGGCCTGCTGGCGCTGCTCGTGATCGCCTGGCGCTGGCCCCGCCCGGCGGCGCTCTTCGCCACAGCGCTGGTGCTCGGCGGTGCCGCGCGGCTGATCGGCGCCGCCGCATTGCCGATCATCCCCGAGCATGGCGACATGCTGCCGCTGGTGCGCGGTGCACTGCAGCGCCTGCTCGCCGGCCAGAGCCCGTACGCCATCTACGCCATGCCGTGGCCGGTACCCCTCACCTATCTCCCGATCAGCTGGCTGGCCTACCTGCCACCGGCGCTGCTCGGTCTCGACATCCGCCTCAGCAACCTCATCGCCGAGACGTGCGTCGGTGCCATGCTCTGGCGGCGCAGCCCCGCCGCCGCCGGCCTGTGGAGCTGGATGTTCCTGCAGCCCTCGGTACTCAACTGGTCGCTCACCACCACTGCGCCGATCTGGTGGGCGGTGCTCGCGGCCGTGCTCACCGCGCTGGCCGAACGCCGGCACAGCGTCTGGATCTGGCTGGGCCTCGCCGGCGCCACCTCGCCGTTCGCCATCATCGTCGCGCCGTTTGTCGCCATCGCGCGCCGCGCTGATGGCTGGCGCAAGCTCATCCGCGGCTGCGCCACCGCCCTGCTCGTCGGCACCGCGTGGCTGGCACCATTCCTCATCTGGGACGCCGCCATGGTGCAGTATGGCGTCTGGCTGTGGTTCAACGACCTCGCGCGCTATCCGCGACTGCGCTGGGAGCTCGACCACACCTGGGCGTCACAGCTCGGCTTCAGCGGCAGCTTCTGGCGTCGCGGGCTCGAGGGCTGGCTCAAGCCCATCCAGGCCGGGATGCTGCTGCTGATCGGTGGCCACGCGTGGTGGCGGCGTCCCAGCGACGCCGCGCTCATCGCCGCGCTCGCCGCCGCGCTCCTCCTGTTCATGGCGTTCAATCCCGTCCTGTGGCCCTACCTCTACCAGCAGGCCGCCATCGCCTGCCTGTGGGCCTGCGCCACCCGGCCGCCGCCGTCCGATCACGCGTTCACGGTATAATGGCGCGGTGCGCTGGACGCACGAACCACCGCGGTCACAGCCAGCGAAGGAGCACGCATCGTGAGGGTTCTGCGCGGCCACACCAACTGGGTCACTGCGATCGCGTTCTCGCCCGACGGCGCGATGCTGGCCACCGTCGCCGGCGACCGCATGATCAAAGTGTGGGATGTCGGCGATGGTCGGCTGATCTGGAGTCAGACGGCACGCCAGGCGGTGACGTGCGTCACCTTTTCGCCCGATGGTTCCCAGCTCGCCACCGGCGGCTGGGACAACGACATCACCATCTGGCGCGTCAGCGATAGTCGGCCGCTGCTGATGTTGCAGCGCCACACCGACTACATCGGCGGCGTCGCCTTCTCGCCCGATGGCGAGCATCTCGCCTCGGCCGGTGCCGATCACCAGGTTCGCATCTGGCAGTTGGCCGACGGTAGTCCGTTGCGCATCCTGGCCGGGCACACGGCGGGCGTGTTCGGCGCACGCTTTGCGCCCGATGGCGAACTGCTGGCCACCGCATCGGGCGATGGCAGCGTCAAGCTGTGGCGCATGCCCGAGGGATTTCTGGCTCGCACGCTGGCCGGCCATCGCGGCACCGTATGGGGGCTGGCGTTCAGTGCCGATGGTGCGCTGCTGGCCTCGGCCTCGGCCGATGGGCTGGTGCGGCTCTGGCAGTTGCACGACGGCGGCGGGCCACGGCTGCTCCAGGGCCACCAGCGCGCCGTGATGGGCGTCAGCTTCTCGCCGGACAGCGCCCTGCTGGCATCGGCTGGCGGCGACGGCCGCGTGCTGATCTGGCGCGTCGCCGATGGCCGTCGCATCAGGGAACTGAGCGTGGCTGCCGAGACGGTGCCGTGTGTCATGTTCTCACCTGATGGTGCGCTGCTGGCGATCGGGGCGCTCGATGGCTCGGTGCTGCTGGTGCCGGTCGATGCGCAGTTCGGCGCGCCCGAGCAGCGCTGAGATGCCGCGTACCCGGTTGCATGCGATGGTGCCGACGCGGTATGATGGCATGGCACCTCGCCCGACTCCAATCACCAGGAAGGGGATCCTCCTGCCATGAGTACTCCTGCCGTGACCGCGCGGCGCATCATCAGCGCCGGCGTCCTCGCCGGGTTGTGCGTCGCGCTGAGTTTCATCGCCGCACTCGTGCTGATGCTGGGCGTCGGCATCGCCTGGCAATACGCGTTCACCAGCCGGATTCCGGTGCTCGGCGACTTCGCCTGGCTGGCGATCGAAGCAGACCTGGCGCGCCTGCCGTCGTTTCTGCTGAGCTGGACGCCGGTCGTCATCGGGCTGATCGCGCTCGGCACGGCGCTCGCCGGACTCCAGCGCGTCGGCGCCCGACTGCCTGCACCCTGGGGCGCGCAACTGGCGCCGGTCAGCCTGACGCTGGTCATCGCCGTCGCGGCGCTGGGTCTGATCCTCGGCAACGCCGACGCCGCGCTGTACCGCAGCGAGGCGGCTGGCGAGACGCTGCCGTCGTTGGCGTCGCGGCGGCCGGCCACCTGGAACCTGGTGCTGATCATGCTGCCGGTGATCTTCGGCACGTCTGGTGGTATCTGGGCGTACTGGATCTGGTGGGAACGCCGATGGCGCGGCTGGCTGGGCGCGCCGGCCGACCAGGCGCACGCCGAGGCGCTCGACGCCGGCTCGGCCGCATGGTTTGAGCGGCGCCAGGCTGCTGCGCGCTGGCGCCAGTACCTGGTCGCGCTGAGCGTCGCCGGCGCCGGCGCGCTGGTGCTGAGCGTCGCCGGGTTCGATGTGATGCGCGCCCGCGTGACGAGCGGCGAGCTGTGGGCGACGCCCGAAAAGCCACTCAGCGCCGCCACCATTCCCATCGATGGTACGCGACGGTTGCTGATGGTCGAGAACACGTATGGCGAAGGACGGGTTCAGGCGCTGCTCCGCGACGCCAGCGGCGCCGTCGTCGGCGGTCCGGTCGACGTCGCATTCGTCGACTCAGCCGTGCGCTTCGATCGCAGCGTGCTGCCGGTCGATGCGCTCGCCAGCGGGCAGTATCGGCTCGAGGTGCAGCACCTCGGTGGGCGCGGCGGGCGCGTCGGGTTCGCCATGATCGGCGGCGACGCCGTGCCGGTGACGGCGGCCGCGATCCTCGTGGGCCTGGCCGCCGGCATCCTGGTCGCCGGGGTATCGCTGACCTTCGGCGCGGTCTTTGCTGCGCGCGAGCGCTGGGCCAGTTGATGCGGTGTGGTGATGGCGCAATGAGCCAGCGGTGGCTCCAGCCGTCGGCAGGGAGTGTCGCATGACGATTGATGCGGATCTGGGACGGCTCGGCGTGAGTCTGCCGCGCCTGCTGCGCGCGGTGGCGGTCCTCGACGGATGGATCGATGCCGGCATCGTCGGCGCGGTGTCGGCGGTGATCATGCGCCGCGGCTTTGTGGTGCGCACCTATGCGCGCGGTCATTACGGCCCGGGCAACAGCGGGCTGAATATCGACAGCAACAGCCTGTTTCACCTGGCATCGATCGGCAAGCCGATGGCGGCATGTGCCGTGATGATCCTGGTTGAGGAAGGCCGGCTCTCGCTCGACGAGCCGGTCGCCACCTGGATCGAGGAGTTCCGCCGCCCCGAATGCGCCGGGATCACGGTGCGTCACATCCTGAGCCACACCTCGGGGTTGGCGCAGGACCCTGACCTGAAGGGGCTGCCGCGCGGCATCGCGACTGCCGCCGAGATCGAAACGTATCGCAAGGCGGTGCCGATCGTTCCGACTGGCAGCAAGGTCGAGTACAGCAATGTGGGCTATGGTCTGCTGGGAATCATCATCCAGGCGGTGAGTGGCTTCAGCTTCGCCGACTTCATGCGCACCCGGGTGTTCACGCCGTTGGGGATGCGCAGCATGCTGATCGCGCCCGAGGGATCGCTCACGACGCGCATCGTTCACGTTGCGGGTACGCGCGATCCGGGCGATCCGTTCGAGCGGTTCAACTCATCGTATGCGCGCACGCTCACGCATCCGGCCGGGGTCGCTGTCGGCACCGCCCTCGATACGGCCCGGTTCTTCCAACTGTTCCTCGATCGTGGCCGACTGCCGCATGGCGGGCGGTTGCTGGCACCGGCGACGGTGCAGGGCATGCTGGAGAATCAGACGGCCGGGCTGCGCGGTGGTATCGAGGGCTTCACGACCTGGCCCGACTGCGCCTGGGGGTTGGGATTTGATCTGCGCGGCCACAAGCGGCCGCATTTCTCGGGTGATTTCACCGCTGCGGCGACGTTTGGTCACACGGGCGTGGCTGGCACGTTCGCCTGGGCCGATCCGACGCGCGACCTGGTGTGCGTGATGCTGGCCAACCAGATGCTGTATAACGGCTGGTTCGCGCCGCACTGGGCACGATTCTCGAATGCGGTCGTGGCAGCGCTGGACGACTGAGCCTGGCCTGGATGCCGGCTGCGCCGACCACCACCGCAGCCCGGCGCCTCCGCCGGACGTGCGAGATCAGGACGCCCGGGAATCCTGCTGCCCGCGGTCACCAGCCGGCCGGCCGCACGTGGGGCGGGACGCGCCGCATGATCGCGTCGAGGACGTCGCGCCCGGCGCGCAGCCGATAGACCACGACCGCGATGGTGGTGCCTGGTGCGTGGACATCCCAGCGCTCGGTGCGCGTTCGGTTGACGACGGTCACCACATGCTCGACGCGGGTGATCTCGTGCCAGCGCACGCGCGCCCCCGACCGCGTGGTGATGCCATCGGCGTCGATCACCCGCGGCCAGCGCCGTTCGGCCAGCCAGATTGCCAGCGGCGCCACGCCGGCGCTCAGCACGCCGAGCACCAGCATCAGCCACCACGGCAGCGCCACCAACTCCACCTGCAGCGTGCCGTCGCCGCCGGCGCTCATGGCGCGTATGCTGCTTCGCGCAGCCCCGTCAGGTATCCCACCGCGAACAGCCGGCCGAGCGTCTCGTACCCTGGCGCGCCATTCTCCTCGCCGGCCAGCGTCGGCACATGATCCGGGCGCAGGACTCCATCGAACCCGATCGCGCGGTAGGCGCGCAGGCACGCCAGAAGATCGGTCGGCCCGTCGTCGTGAAACGTCTCGACGAATGCATCGGCATGGCCGCGGACATCGCGCATGTGGACGAAGAAGATCTTGCCCTGGTGGCCGAAGTGCCGGATCACCCCCGGCAGGTCGTCGGTCATCAGACCGAAATTGCCCTGGCAGAGCGTAATACCGTTCATCGGGCTCGGCGCCAGATCGATCAGCCGCTGGAAGTTCTCGACCGAGCGCATGATGCGCCCGATGCCACGCAGCGGTGACCGCGGCGGATCGTCGGGATGCATCGCCAGCCGCACGCCGGCGCGCTCGGCGACCGGCAGGACGCGCTGCAGGACGTAGTGCAGGTTCTGCCAGAGGGTGTCTTCGCTCACCACTCCCGCATCGGTGAGCGGCGCCCGCTCCATCAGCCGGTGGTCGTAGCCGCTGACCAGTGCGCCGCCGCGCGCCGGCACCGTGAAGGAGGTGCGCGTCCAGCCGAGTACGGCCATGAAGTTATAGCACAGCACCGGAATGCCCAGCGCTCCCATGTGGTCGATCATCGCGCAGAGGTGCGCGATCTCCTCGTCGCGGCCATCGACGCCGAGCCGCGCGCGATCCAGCGGCGGGCTGCTCTCGATCACTGCGACGGTGAACCCGGCGTCGTGCAGCGCACTGCGCATGCGCAGCATGGGGGCGAAATCCCATGGGCGCTCGCCAGCCTGCGGCACCGGCAGCGGTACGACAGCATCGCTGACGCCGACCTGACGCATCAGACGCCAGAGTGGCGCCGGTTGGGCCGGCAGAAATTCCGCGATCCTGATCATCGTTGACTCCTCTCGCGCCGACGTCAGCGCCGGCTGCGCGTCGTCCGTGTCGCCGCCATCATACACCGCGCGGCGCCTGACGCGTGCTGCGCACGAACGCGCCGTTGGCGGTGCGCCGGACCAGGCCGGCGATCTCGAGGCTGCTGAGCGTCACCCCCAGCACCGCCGGTGTAGCGCCGACGAGCTCGGCGAGCGTATCGATGTCGAGCGCCGTGCTGCCACATTGCGCCAGCACCGCCCGCTCCAGCGGATCATCCGGCACATCCTGTGCCGCCGCGGCCGGCTGGGCCGTCGGTGGCATGCCGATCAGCGCCAGGACATCATCGGCAGTCGTGATCAGATGGGCGCCGTCGCGGAGCATGCGGTGGGTTCCACGGCTGCGCTCCGAGAAGATCGACCCCGGCACCGCGCCGACCTCGCGTCCCTGGTCGAGCGCGCAGTCCACGGTGATCAGCGCGCCACTGCCGAGATCGGCTTCGATGACGATGACCGCCTGGGCTAGCCCGCTGATCAGCCGGTTGCGTGCCGGAAACAACGCCGGCAGCGGGCGTTGCCCGACTGGGAATTCGCTCACCAGCGCGCCAGAGGTGGCGATGTGCTCCGCCAGCGCCCGATGCCGCAGTGGGTAGACCTGGTCGGCGCCACAGGCCAGCACCGCGATGGTGCGGCCACCGGCATCGAGCGCCGCCTGGTGGGCGATGGCATCGATGCCCAGCGCCAGCCCGCTGACGATGGTCACGCCAGCGCCGGCCAGCGCACCGGCGAGCTGACGCGCGACCTCGCGGCCGTACTCGCTGGGATTGCGCGTGCCGACGATCGCGACGGCCCGGTCGTCGTCGGCGATCAGCATGCCGCGGACGTAGATCAGCGCCGGTGCGTGGTCGAAGGTGGTCAGCGCTGCGGGGAAGCGCGCATCCTCGCGACAGAGCGCCAGGATGCCGGCACGCACGACCCGCGCCAGCGCAGCGCCGGGATCACGCGCCTGCGCCGCCTGCAACGCGCGGATCAGCCCATCATCGAGGCCGGCAGCCCGCCACTGGGCGGGCCTGGCGCGCCAGGCCGCCTCGATCGAGCCGCAGGCCGCGATCAGCCGCTCGATGCGCGCTGGACCGATGCCGCCGACTTCGTTGAATGCGACATAGTAGCTGACTGGATCCATCGGACGCCGTCTGCCGGAGGCAGTTGTGCGCATCGGCCGCGCGGTGTCTGCCGCCGGCTGCACGCCCTGACCAGCACATTGCACCAGGATTGGCGGTGGGCGGATACCACTGGATCACGAACATCCAGTGGTATCCGGGCGAGGCGGATCATTCGCCGACGGTGGCTGGCGGCGCTGTCGGCGGGGATGGCTGGCGCCAGCGGCGCGCCAGGTGTACCGCGCCGACCACGGCCAGGACCAGGATGCCAAGCTGGAGCAGACCGCCGAGCAGCCGGCCGCCGAACATCAGCGGCAGAATTCCCGGCGGCATGCCGTGGCCACGCCATCCGCGCATCATCGCGTCTGGCCCGGGGCCGCGCTCATCGCGCCAGCCACGATCTGGTGGCGGCCCGTCATCGGGTGCCGGCTGCGCCCATCCCGGGGCGGCGCCGCCCGCCATGCCCGCGCCATAGCGCATGCCGCTGCCGAACGCCAGCGCCAGCGCGGCGGCGCCGACGATGCAGAGCAACAGGGTGATCAGAACCCGTCGTGTCATCGTTCGCATGATCGTCTCCTTGCGTTACTCACGGCACAGCAGTGGTGTGCCGTCATCACCGAGCATAGCCGGATGGTGTGAAGAACCTGTAAGGAATCGCCCGTATCGGCGATGATCTGATGCACCCGGCATGATGGTGTGCCGTCCGGCGGCGTCGGTCGCTACCGTCCAGCGGCACCACGCTCTCTGATGCTGCGCGGCGCGCAGCCTGCGCGGCGGGCCGCGGGCGAACGCAGTGCGGGGCGGCAGGCCGGAGCCCACCAGTGCGGCGCGTGCTGCCGACGGAGGATCCAAGCATGAGTTGTCAGGCTGCCGTGGCTGCTGCCGCCTGGCGCCGGCAGATGCGCAGGTGCAGCGCGCCGTCCCAGCGGTCGCGTTTCTGCCAGGCGCGGACGACGGCCGCTGCCTCGGCTCCTGGCACGTCCCAGATCATGCCGGCGAGCGTGAGCCGTGCGCTCACCAGGTGCTTTCAGGCGCACTTCACCATGCCGCTGCCCGCCGGCAACCCGCGGGCGCGGGTGGTACCGGGCTGTGGTGGGAAACGAATCGTACCTTCTCCTGGCGGAGTGCTCAACGCTCTGTCAATTCATGCCTGCCCCCCGGCGGGGGGTGCATTGACGATCACTCGGGAACCAGCTACAATGCCAGACACATAAGCGTTGACGGAGACGAGTATGCCGGATCGATGCGGACAGCGAGCGTGCGGATGGTGTGAGGCGCGCCCGAATCCCCGGCAGAACATCCCTCCCGAGCTGGCCAGCGAACCGCACCGCGTAGTAGCCCGGCCCGGATTCGCCCACCGTTAGCATGGGCGGAGGTGTGATCGCACCTCGTCGAGCGGTCGCCGACAGGCGGCAAGCAGGGTGGTACCGCGGGGTCGCATGGCCTCGTCCCTGGCGTAGGGGCGGGGCATGATTATGTCCGCCCATCGATGATCGATCGGAGGAGGGCATGACATTCGCACCCGTTGATCCGAAGACCAGCATCCCCCAGCTCGAAGAGCGCATCCTGGCCTACTGGTCGGCGCACCAGATCGTGGCCAAGAACCTCGCATCCGGCGAGCGTCCGTTCGTCTTCTACGAGGGGCCGCCGACGGCCAATGGTCGGCCCGGGCTGCACCACGCGATCAGCCGTATCTTCAAGGATGTGATCTGCCGGTACCGGTCGATGCAGGGATACCGTATCATCGGTCGGCGCGAAGGCTGGGATACGCATGGGCTGCCGGTCGAGATCGAGGTCGAGAAGCGCCTCGGCTTCAGCGGCAAGCCCGACATCGAGCGCTACGGCATCGCGGCGTTCAACGCACAGTGCCGCGAGAGCGTCTGGAACTACATCCAGGACTGGCGGGCATTCACCCGGCGGATCGCGTACTGGGTGAGCGAAGACGCCTACATCACCTACGACAACCACTACATCGAGTCCCTGTGGTGGATCCTGCGGCGTCTGTTCGACGACGGCATGCTGTTCCGCGACTACAAGGTCACGATGCACTGCCCACGGTGTGGCACCTCGCTGTCGGATCACGAAGTCAACCTGGGGTTCCAGGACGATGTCGACGACCCGTCGGTGTGGTTGCGCTTCCGGGTGCGCGATGTCGCGGCCGACTCGCCGCTCGCCGGCGTGGCGCTGCTGGCGTGGACGACGACGCCCTGGACGCTGCCGGCCAATGTCGCGCTGGCGGTCAAGCCCGAGGCGACATACGTCGTGGCACGCCATGATGGCGAGCGGGTCCTGCTCGCCGAGGCACTGCTGGAATCGGTGTGTGGTTCCGACGCCGTCGTCGAAGCACGCATCCGTGGCGCTGATCTGGTCGGCGTGCGCTATGAGCACCTCTACGATGGCGCCGCGGCGCCGGGCGATGAGGTGGATTCCGAGCGCCTCTATCGCGTCATCGCCGATGAGTATGTCTCGCTTGACGATGGCACCGGCATCGTGCACATCGCGCCGGCGTACGGCGACCTTGAGATTGGCCGGCGGCACGGTCTGCCGACGCTGTTCTCGGTCGATCTGTCCGGTCTGGTGCTCACCGAGCTCGGCGATCTGCCATTCGTCGGCAAGTTCTTCAAGGCAGCCGACCCGGACATCACGCGCGATCTGCGCGATCGTGGCTTGTTGTTCCGTAGTGGCCGGGTGCGCCATGCCTATCCGTTCTGCTGGCGCTGCGGCACGCCGCTGCTGTACTACGCCAAGCGCAGCTGGTACATCCGCACGACCGCCCGCAAAGATCTGCTGGTGCAGAATAACCAGCAGATTCGCTGGGTTCCCGAACACATCCGTGACGGCCGGTTCGGCAACTGGCTGGAGAACAACATCGACTGGGCGATCTCGCGTGAGCGGTACTGGGGGACGCCACTGCCGATCTGGGTCGCCGAGGATGGGTATACCGAGTGCATCGGCTCGCTGGCCGAGCTCGAGCAGCGCGTCGGCCGCAGCCTGGCCGAACTCGATCTGCATCGGCCGTATGTCGACGAGATCACGTGGGATGATCCGGTACACGGGACGATGCGCCGCATCCCCGATGTCGCGGACTGCTGGTTTGACAGCGGCGCGATGCCTGTCGCCCAGTGGCACTACCCGATGGAGAACCAGGCGCTGTACGAGGCGTCGCAGCAGGCCGATTACATCTGCGAGGCAGTCGACCAGACACGTGGCTGGTTCTACACGCTGCACGCGCTGTCGACGATGCTGTTCGGTCGCCCGGCGTTTCATAATGTCATCTGCCTCGGCCACATCCTTGATGGCGAGGGGCAGAAGATGAGCAAGTCGAAAGGCAATGTCGTCGATCCCTGGCAGGTGATCGGCGAGCAGGGCAGCGACGCCTTGCGCTGGTATCTGTTCACCGCCAGCCCGCCCGGCAGTCCGCGGCGATTCTCGGGCGCCCTGGTGAATGAGACGCTGCGCAAGTACATCCTGACGCTGTGGAATACCTACGCGTTCTTCGTCACGTACGCGACGCTCGATGGCTGGCAGCCGACCGAGCCTGCGCCGGCGGAGCTCACGCCGATCGACCGCTGGGCGCTCGCCCGGCTGAACGCGCTGGTGCGTGATGTGACCGCCGCATTCGAGGCGTATGATGTCACCAGTGGCGCCCGCGAGATCGAGGTGTTCGTCGACGAGCTGTCGAACTGGTATGTGCGGCGGAACCGGCGACGGTTCTGGCGTTCGGAGGCTGATGCCGACAAGCAGGCCGCATATGCCACGCTCTACACCTGCCTCGTGACGGTGGTGAAACTGGCTGCACCGTACATCCCGTTCATCAGCGAGGAGATCTACCAGAACCTGGTACGCACACACCGTCCCGATGCTGCCGAGAGCGTCCATCTGGCGCGGTGGCCCACGGTGGATGCCGGTGCGCTCGATGAGCGCCTGGTGGCGGATACCAGCGTGCTGCTGCGCGCGGTGAGCCTGGGACGTGCCGCGCGCAAGAGCGCCGGCCTCAAGGTGCGCCAACCGTTGCAGCGATTGTGGGTGCGCGCTGCGACTGCCGCCGACACCGACGGACTGCGGCGCTTCGCGGCTGAGCTGCGCGATGAGCTGAATGTCAAGGAGATCGGCTATCTGGATAGCTCCTCGGCGTTCGTCGAGTATCGCTTCCGGCCAAATCTGCGCCTGGTCGGGCGCAAACATGGCAAGCAGGTGCCGGCGATCACCGCCGCGCTGCGCGCGCTGACGGGTGATGCGGCACGCGCAGTTGCCGCGGCTGTCGAGCGCGGCGCAGCCATCGATCTGCCACTGGCCGATGGGACGGTCTCGCTGCTGGCCGAGGAGGTCTTGCTGGAGAGCTCGTCGCCGGAGGGGTTTGTGGTCGCCGAGGATGGGGGCGTGCTGTGCGCCCTCGATACGACCATCACCGACGCATTGCGGTATGAGGGGGCGGCGCGCGAACTGGTGCGCAATGTGCAGGATGCGCGCAAGGCCGCCGGGTACGCTATCAGCGACCGGATCACGATCCTGGTCGGCGGAAGCGATCCGCTGCTCGATGCTGCGCTGGCGCACTGGGCCGAGTATGTGCGCGACGAGACGCTGGCTGATGCGATTGTGGTGGGCGATGCGCCGCCGGCGGCGCATCAGTTCGCCATCGAGCTCGACGGCGGCCCTATCCCGCTGGCGATCGTGCGGCGCTGATGGCCCCGCACGACGGTCTGCGGCCGGCGGAGGGCGTGGCACGCGGAGCCACGCGATCGCGGCGAGATGGATGATGCGCCGGTGCCGGGAGCGTAGATGCAGCAGGGGCACGCGGGCGTGCGCCTGCTGCACCAGAATGCCCGTTCCTGCCTTCGTCGCGCCGGCTCGCGGGGGCTTGGCGGCCGTGAGCCGCTACGGACGCATGTGCCCCCTGACGCGTACGGAACGGAGCCTGTGGCGCCGTGCCGGGGTCGCCGGCGCTCACGCCGGCAGCGCAGCGCTGTCCGCCTTCCGGGCGGCGCGCCGGTGATCCATGCGCCGGTGGCCCGATGGCATCCCAGAGGGCATCCGTGCCCGGCGCGCCAATGCGTTCTGCATCACGACCGCATTGACTCTGGTATACTATTGCGGACTGTTCGGTAGCATCGCTGGATGCCTCAGATGCGCGACGTCACGCGAGGCGCATGGGCGTGCTGTCCGGTGGGTCGTGCGATGTTCGCGGTGATGGTTCTGCCCGACGGCGCCGCCCGTGGTCGTGGCGGCGGTCCCTTGCCTCTCAGCGGGCTGGAGGGAGTTGAGATGCGGCAAGATGTCATGGCATTTGGCGTCGGCTTGCAGATTGCTGAAGAAAGTGAGTTGCTGAGCTGTGTGCGCAGCGAGATGCAACTGACGGTCTTCCTGAGCCCGCAGGGTGTCTACCAGCGGCTCCCGTCACTGATGCCGGATTTCGTGATATTCTCGGCCGATGGAGCCGAGACCGGGATTTTGCGCCTCTATCGGCAGCTTGCCCGGGTTGGCCGGGTCTGCGTGATCGTCGTCGACGAGGCCGACATGACCGCGTATCGTGGCAAAGGGTATCGCTGGAGCATGAGTGCCGCAAAGAGCGCGGCTGGCATGCGCACATTGCTGGAGTGGGGGCTGCGTTCGCGCGGGTTCATCGGCATCCATGACTGATGGGGCTGGCCGGGCGTAGCGCGCTGCGCTGCCGCATGATGCTCGCCGCGCGCGTTCAGCGGCAGGCCCGGTCTGGCATTCTTCCTTGCGTCCCGGCGCCCGTACCGCCGCCGGGCTGGCCTGCGCCTGACTGAGCAGCGCTCAGGCCGAACCCCCGGCCGATGATCGTTGCCGGGCGCGTCTCCTTGGCATGGCGTCGTGCGGCCGCGCACGCAACCTGCACCGTCGATCCCGCGCCATGGCATCAGCGCTCTGCCTCCGGACCCATGCATTCGGTGATGCGCGATCCACGACGAGCCGGGTGGCGCACCGCCCGCAGATGCCGCGCCGGGCGATCCGGCTGACGCGCCAGGCCCATCGCCGGAAGCAACGGCGCACCTTGCGCCGTCTGCCGTGCAGGCTCCCGATGCATCGGCACACGACAACGCCCCACGTACACCCCAGCCCGGCCGACGGTCGTACAAGCGCGCACCGCAGGAGCACATCAGGCGTGCCAGCAGCATCGGCGTCACCCGTCCGAACCGGACGTACGGGTGCTGGTCATGCCGCTCCCGCACGCCCGGTCGCAGGCTGCCGGCGATCGGCCAGCACGACGGTACCCGCAACATGCGCGGCATGAGACGCCTCATGCCATGCACCGGGACGTCACTGCTCCGTACCGCCCTCGCCCGCAGCACGCCTCACCGCAGCTTTCATCGTGCTGCTCGCGCTGAAACCAGGCGTTCGCGTCGCCGGAATCGTGATCTTCTCGGCCGAACGCGGATTGACCCCTTCGCGCGAGCGGCGAGTTCGCACCTCAAACGTGCCGAAGCCTGTCAGGGTTACCCGATTGTCGCTGGCGAGCGCCTCGACAATCACTGCGAGCGCAGTGTCGATGATGTGCCGTGCGTCTTTTTGGGACGTGTTTGCTCGTTCTGCAACCACCTTGACGAATTCGGTCTTTTGCATGGCTACGGTTCCTCTACACGACATGCAGCTACACAGGGCCAGGCCACCTCTGATGTCACGGTATCGTAACGCAAGACGGTATGACTGTCAAGATCGGTGGTGGCATGGGGTGCAGCGTCGGTGCGATGTTCAGGGCGCATGAGCAGCAGCATCGAACGCGGCGCCCAGCGCCAGTGGCGTCCAGCGCTGCCCGCGCGGTGATCATCAGCGCGCAGACGCTGCCAGCGTCGCCATTCCGGCGGCTCTCCGGCAGCGCGCGATTGGCGGCGGCCTGCAGCGGCGGGGCATGCCCATCGCCGATTGCCGCCCGGCAACGGATCGATGCCACGGGCGCGTGGCACGGCGATCCGCGTTCCCACTCCCACGGCCTGCACCGGCGGGACAGGTGCGTCTGCCCGTAGGTTCTGCGCTCCCGCGCGGCGCGGGAGCAGGATCAGGCGTGATGGCCGCCCCGCCGCCGCGTGGAGGCCCGCGCACGAGTGCCGCGTGGTCGTGACCGATGCCCGGCATGCGCGCGACGCGCCATGGCGGTGGCCGGAGGTCCCGCTCGCGCACCACGGGCAGGCTGCCGCGGTGGCCACGCCACGCCGCCGGCCATATCAGGCAGCGCGTGCCGCGAGCGTGCGACGGATCTGATCGAGGTGTGCCACGCCATGCGCCGCATAGTACTGCAGCAGATCATCGAGCCGCAGTTCGCCGCGTTCCGGATGCCAGCCCGAGCGCTCCCATGCCGGCTCCGGCAGTGCCCGCCAGAACGCGGCCCAGCGCTGGTGTAGCCCGGCGAGGATCAGTAGCGATGGTTCGAGATCGGCAGCCATGGCCTCCGGCAGGCGCGCCCAGGCATCCTGATCGTACGGCGTGATCGTCGGATGTGCCTCGGTCAGGATCAGGCGCGCCCGATTGAACGCCTGAGCGTGGGAGTCGGCCAGATGGTGGACATTCTGGGCCACCGTCCATTCGCCCGGGACGAGCACCGTCGTCAGCGTGGCATCATCGAGGCCGGCCACCAGCTCACGGAGCTGGTCGGGTAGTGCAGCGATCGCGGCGATCTGTGCCGCGCGGGTCCCATCAGACATCATCGACTCCGTTGTTCAGCGCAGGACGCCCTGAGCCAGCAGGCGAGAGACCCCGAGGATATCGCTGCCGCGCTTGAACTCGCGGCGCACTGGCTCGAGCGCACCCGACAGATAGATCACCAGCTCGGCATCGCCATCGAGCAGTCCGGCCGTCTCGATCGAGAAGTGCGTGATCGAGCGATACGGGATCGAATGATACTCGGTCTTGCGGCCCGACATACCCTGGCGATCGACGAGGATCAGCCGCCGGTCGGTGAACAGAAACAGATCGCGGACGATACGAAAACCGCGCCGCAGCTGCTCGCCTTCGACCAGCAAGGCATCAAGTTCGCGCTGAACCTCGCGCACATCAAATTCCGACGCGTTCCCACCAAACAACCCATGCAGCATCATTTCCCTCCGTCTGGATCCGGCGCCGTTGCGCCGCGCGCCCTTCAGTCGAACAGTCGCTCCACTGCTGTAGCCAGCTGTCGCACGTTCGCCACATGGTGTACCGCATGGCACAGCGGCCCATACACGTCCATATGGTTATCCTCATGGCCCCAGCGGGATGGATGCTCGGGATTCAGCCACAGCACCGTCCGGGCGCGCCGCCGAATCTCGGCGAAATCGCGCGGGTTTGGCGGCCCCAGATGATCATCGCCATCGCCGAGGAAGATCACGGTCGTACGGCGATCGACCGCGCCGAGATGATCGCGCACGAAGGTCGCCAGACAGCTCCCCAGGCTGGTCTGGTATGGTCCGCCGCGGACGCGCGTCGGCGCGATCTCGACGGCCGCCTCGGCGCGCAATCCGGCGAAATCGCTGGTGACGTCGGCGATCGTGCGATAGTACACGAACGGGCGGGTGCGGCTGATCTGATCCTGCAGCGCATAGACCAGCTGCAGCATGAAGGCGGCGACTGGCCGCATCGAGCCCGACACATCACAGACGATCGTCAGGCGTGGCTTGCGCTGACGCTGGCGATGCTGCACGATCACCGGCACAGCACCATAGCGCAGGTTGGTGCGAATGGTACGGCGCGTATCGAGCTGCCCGCGCGATGCGCGGCGCTGCCGCAACGCCGCACGCGTGCGGAGCTGTGCCGCCAGCCGCGCGACGATCTGTCGCAGATCGCGCGGATCGAGCGCGCTCAGCGATTCGAGCGGCTGGTCGAGCCATTCGTCGACCGACGGCGCGCGCCGCCGAGCATCATCCAGCGCGCGCCGTCGCGCCATCGCGGCGGCCTCGTCGGCGATCTGCTGCTGCAGCGCATCGCGATTAGCCCGTGCGTCGTCGGCAATCTGCTGCAGCGCCTCCTCGCCCACACCCGCCTCGCGCAGGCGCTCCAGCAGCTGCTGCAGCAGCGCTTCGAGGCGTTCGACCTCGAGCTCGCGCAGCGCGCGCCGCGCCGCCCACGATCCCGGCATACTGCCACGCAGCTGCCCCAGCGACGTCCCCTGTTCGAGCAGCTCACGGATCTGGGCATCACCTGGCGCATCACCGCGCATCATCGCCGCGAACAGTTGGGCGAGCTGCGCCGGCGACATCTGGTCCAGCAGCTGTTGCAGCAAGGCTTCCAGCCGTTCGCGCTCCTCGGGTGTGAGCTGGTCGCCGGGGCGTTGCAAGGTCGGCGGCACGCCGCCGAAGTACTGGGGAAACAGCTCATCGAACGTCGCGTGGTCGCGCACCTCCTTGATCAGCGTCGCGCGCAGCGCGACGCGGAACCAGTCGCGCTGGGCCACGCCTGCCGCCGCGATTGCCTGGACGGCCTCGACGCTCTCGGCGACCGACACACGCACGCCGGCATGCCGGAGCGCTTCGATGAACGTCACCACGCGCTGTTCCATCTCGTGCCTCCTGCGACGCGCCAGCGCCGCCAGCCATGCTCAGTCGTCGCCCAGGGCGGCGCGGATCTGGCGCGCTACGCCATCCAGCTGCTCGGGTGCCGTCGCGCCAGGATGCCACAGCGCCAGCGCGCCATCGCCCGACCAGCGCGGGATGAGGTGGACGTGCAGGTGAAACACCGTCTGGCCTGCGGCAGCGCCGTTGTTCTGGACGATATTGATGCCATCGGGGGCCAGGCTGCGCCCGATGGCCTGTGCGACGCGCTGGGCCAGCGCCATCACCCGCAACCAGGTCGCCGGAGGAATGCTGAAGATGTCCGGATATGCTTCCCTGGCGATGACCAGCACGTGGCCACGGCTCGCCGGCGCGATGTCCATGAATGCCACGGCTGCGTCATCCTCGGCGACGATGACGGCGGGGATCTCGCGTGCGGCGATCCGGCTGAAGATCGTGGACAATTGGTCCTCCTTCATCGGGTTCAGCGGCCGCGCGCGGCGAGCCACGCGCGGATCCGGGCGGAATCCCAGGTGTTGGCGACGGCATCGGCCGGCACGCCGGCGCGGCGCGCGGTGGCGACGCCCAGGCATCGCAGCGACAGGCTGGCGACGTCGTGGGCATCGCTGTCGACGGCGAAGCGTGCGCCGTGCTGCGCCGCCCGCCGCACAAGCCGGGCATCGAGGTCGAGCCGATCCGGGCTGCTGTTGATCTCGAGCAGCGTATCGTGGTGCGCTGCCGCAGCGGCGAGGACGTCGATGTCGGGCTCGAGGCCGCGCCGTGCACCGAGCAGCCGGCCGGTCGGATGGCCGATGATGTCGACGTGGGGATGTCTGATGGCGCGCAGCAGGCGCGCCGTCGCGTCATCAGCCGGCTGGTCCAGGTCGCTGTGGGGCGAGGCGACCACGATGTCGAGCTGCGCCAGCGTCGCATCATCGAGCGCCAGCGCGCCGTCGGCGAGGATGTCGACCTCGACGCCGTGCAGGATGCGGAAGGGGTCGCCGGCTGCGGCGTAGTGCTCGTTGAGCGTGGCAATCTCGGCGGCCTGCTGCCGTAGCCGCGCCGCATCGAGCCCGTTGCTGCCGGGGTATGTTGCGGACGCGCTATGGTCGGTGACTGCCATCAGTTGATCGCCCCGGGCGCGCGCGACGGCCATCGCGGCGATGCTGTTGCGGCCATCGCTCCAGGTGGTGTGCAGATGCAGATCGGCGCACATCGCCGCGTCGCTGACCAGCGGCGGCATCGTTCCTGCCAGAACCTGGTCGATGATGCCGGCATCCTCGCGCAGTTCGTCGGCGATCGGCGGCAGGCCGAGGCACGCGTCGAACGTCGCTTCGTCGGGGCAGGGGACGAGCACATCGTTGCGCATGAGGCGGCCGTCGTCGTGCAGCCGATATCCGCAGTGCGTGGCGTGCCGGATCAGCCGCTGGCCATACGCATGGCTGCCGGTGCGCAGGTGCGCTGCGCCGCCGTATGCATCGGCTGGCGTGATGAATACGACGGCCCGTTGTCGGTTGCACAGCTGGACATCGATCCGCCCGGTCGTCGATCCGATGATCCGCGTGACCAGCGGTGATCCCGCGAGCGCCGCGCGCAGCGCATCGATGTCGGCTCCAATCGCCAGCAGTTCGATCACCTCGATCAGCGGCTCGGCCCGGCGCACGCTGCCGACGACGACGAGCCGGGCCTGCGGCATCCGCAGCACGATCGCTTCGATCACTTCCGCGGCATGCTGCCGGGCGTCGCGCAGCAGGCTGCGCACCGGAACCTGCTGCAGTTGCCGGCCGGCGCCGCTGATGCGCCTGACCGTTCCGGCACTCAGCCCCACGATGGTGGCGAGCCGCCCCTCCTCGGCCGCCGCGATCAGATCCGCCACGTCGCGGATGCCCAGCGCAGCGAACCGTCTGCCGATCGGCGGGCGGAGCGACGCCGGCCGCAGCAGCACGCGTTCATCGGCCGGAGCGCGCGATGTGAGCTGGCGCATGTATTCCGAGATGGAGTCACCGCCGAGCAGCCGGCCGACCTGCTTGAGCAGGTCGGGGCGCAGCCCGGCATCGGCGCCGAGCATGCTACGGTCGCGGTATGCCGACGCCGGCACCGCCAGGCGTTCGATCGAACTGGCGGCGTCGCGATACTCCTGGATCCTGAAACGGCTGCCGCCCAGGATCTCCAGGAGATCGGCGATCACGCCCAGCACATCGGCGATCTCGTGATTGCTCGGGGGCATGAATCCCGTCTCCAGTGCCACGTCGGCCATGATGCCATTGAGTATAGCATGCAGCCGACGCGCATGCCGGCCGATACCGTGCGACTCCCCGGACCGGCGCGTGCCGCGCCAGCGATGCGCCTTGGTATAATGGCGCTGTCGGGGTGCCGATCGGGTGCGGCGCGGGACATGTGCCGCATCGTATGTCGCACGGGGAGGTGATGCGATGGAACCGCTGATGCCATCATCGACAAACCGGCTGGCGCACCTGCGCTCGATCACCCTGCGCTGGCTGATCAGCTCGCTGGCGATCTTTGCCGCGATCTCGCTCGTGCCGGGCATCTCGTTCACCGGCCCTGGCTGGCAGATCGGCATGATCGCCATACTCTTCGGCCTGGTCAACGCCTTGCTCAGGCCAATCCTCACGCTGCTCACCTGCCCGCTGGTGGTGTTGTCGCTCGGCCTGTTCGGCCTGGTGATCAACGCGCTGCTCCTGTGGCTCACCGCGCAGATCGCTGCCGCAGCCGGCGTCCGGTTCATCATCGACGGCTTCTGGCCGGCGTTCTTCGGCGGCCTGGTCATTTCGCTGGTCTCGCTGGTGCTGGGACTGCTCGCCGGTGAACCGGCGGCACGGGTGATCGTCCGCGATGAGCGCCAGCGATGAAGAAGCGCCGATCGCGTCTCGCGATCGGCGCGGGGGGAAGCAGGGGGATACGCTGCGGCTGGGGACGAGTGCCTCTGGTGGCCTGCAGGTGATCGCCGCATCACGTGCTCTCGTTGCTTGCAGTATAGCGAGTCGGCGGCGCACGCGACAGGATGCTGGATGAGAAGACGCTCAATGAATGCTGAGCAGACGATGAGAGAGCCTGATGTGGCGGCGCCAGCGGTGATCGCTGCGCTCCAGCACGCTGTGCGTGGCGAGGTCCGTGCCGATCCGGTGGATCGTGCGCTGTATGCGACCGACGCCAGCATCTATCAGATCGACCCGCTGGCAGTCGTGCTGCCATGCGATGCCGACGACGTGGCGGCGGTGCTGCAGGTGGCCCGGCAGCACGGTGTGCCGCTGGTGGCGCGCGGCGGTGGCACCAGCCTGGCTGGCCAGACGGTCGGGCGCGGCATCCAACTCGACCTCTCGCAGCATATGAACCGGGTCGTGTCGCTGGATCTGGAGCGATCGACGGTGACCGTCGAGCCGGGCATCGTGCTCGACGAGCTGAATGCCGCCCTGGCGCCCCATGGGCTGATGTTCGCGCCGGATGTATCGCCCTCGAATCGGGCGACGATCGGTGGCATGATCGGCAACAACAGCTCGGGCATGTATTCGCTGATGTACGGCAAGACGATCGATCACGTCGTGGCGCTCGATCTGCTGCTGAGCGATGGCAGTCGGATCAGCGTCGGCGCACTCGATGCGGCGACGCTGGCGGCGAAGCGTGCTGCGGCGACACTCGAGGGGCAGCTCTACCGGTCGCTGGCGACGCTCGTGCGCGAGCATGCCGACGAGATCGCCACACGCTACCCGCGTGTGATGCGCCGCGTCGGCGGTTACAACCTCGACGCCCTGGCGCAGCAGCCGGACGCCGCCGCCGATCTCACGCCGCTGCTGGTCGGTTCCGAAGGCACCCTGGCCCTCGTGCTCTCGGCGACGCTGCGGCTCGTGCCGCGGCCGGCGGCGAATGCGATCAGCATTCTCGGCTTCGAGAGCCTGGATGCTGCGCTGCAGGCGGTGGTGCCGTGCCTGGCGTGCCGCCCGGCCGCCATCGAGCTGATGGACGACATCCTGCTCGATGCGACGCGTCGTTCGCGGGAATACAGCACGTATCTCGCGAGTTTCGTCGACGGGACACCCGCTGCATTGTTGCAAGTCGAGTTCGTCGGCGCCGATGCCGCCGCCGCGGTGGCACAGATCGAGGCCCTCGAGGCGCACCTGACGCATGCGGGCATCGCCTGTACCCGGCGCCGGGCCGTCAGCCCGGCCGAACGGCGCAACGTGCTGCAGGTACGCAAGGCCGGGCTGCCACTGCTCCAGTCGCTCTCGCCCGATCTGCGCCCCGAGACCTTCGTCGAGGACTCGGCGGTGCCGCCGGAGCGGCTGGCCGAGTACGTACGCGAATTTCGCGCGATCTGTGCGGCGCACGATGTGCGCGTCGCCTTCTATGGGCATGCCAGTGTCGGGCTGATGCATGCGCGTCCGCTGCTCAACCTGAAGCGCCCCGAAGATGTGCGCACGATGCGTGCCATCGCCGAGGCGATCCGCGACCTGGTGCTGCGCTATGGTGGAGCCTTGTCGGGAGAGCATGGCGACGGCATGCTGCGGGGCGAGTTCAATCCGCAGATGTTCGGTCCACGGCTATACGACGCATTTCGCCAGGTCAAGCAGCTGTTCGATCCTGCCGGCCTGCTCAATCCGGGCAAGATCGTCGACGCGCCGCCGATGGATCAGCAGTTGCGGGCGCGCCCGCCAGCACCGATCGCGCTGACCCTCGAGACGCGCTTCAAGTTTGGCGACACCGGCGGCATGGCGGCGGCGGTCGAGCTGTGCAATGGCAACGGCCTGTGTCGCAAGCTCAGCAGCGGCACGATGTGCCCGAGCTACATGGTCACCCGTGATGAGGCGCACTCGACGCGTGGACGTGCCAATGCGCTGCGCATGGTGTTCTCGGGGGCGCTGCCGCCCGAGGCGCTCACCAGCGCGCGCATGAAAGCCGTGATGGACCTGTGCCTCTCCTGCAAGGGATGTACCGGCGAGTGTCCGTCGCGCGTCGACATGACGCGGCTCAAGGCCGAGTGGCTGGCCCAGTACCATCAGGTCCACGGCGTGCCGCTGCGCTCGCGCGTGTTCGGCCACGTCCACCAGATCAACCGGGTGGGCAGTGCCATCGCACCACTCGCCAACTGGCTGTTGCGCGCGCCGGGGGTCGCCTGGTTCCAGGAACGGGTGCTGGGGATCGCACGGCAGCGCACCCTGCCGGCATTCGCCGCGACGCCGTTCCATCGCTGGTTCGCCCGTCGGTCGGCGGATGTGCCGGCCGAGCGCCGCCCGGCGGTGGTGCTGTTCGTCGATACATTCGCCGACTACAACGAGCCGCACATCGCCCGGGCGGCGGTACGCCTGCTCGAGGCTGCGGGGTATGCGGTGATCATCCCCGAGCAGCGCGGCTGCTGCGGTCGGCCGTTGCTGTCGCGTGGGCTGCTCGACGAGGCGCGTCAGGCGCTCGCCGGGCAACTCGACGCGCTCGAGATCTACCTGGCCGCGGGCATCCCGATCGTCGGCCTCGAGCCGAGTTGCGTCCTCACGTTCCGCGATGAACTTCCCGACCTGATCGACGACCCGCGGGTGGAGGCGCTGGCCCGTCACAGCTTCATGATCGACGAGTTCCTCGCCCGCGAACTGGCGGCCGGGCACATCCGGCTGCCGCTCCGCGACCGCGGCGTGCGCCACTATGTGGTCCATGGGCACTGTCACCAGAAGGCGCTGGTGGGTACAGCGGCCACGCTCGCGCTGCTGCGGCACATCCCGCACGCCGAGGTCCGCGAGATCGATGGTGGCTGCTGCGGCATGGCCGGCTCGTTCGGCTACGAGGCCGAGCACTACGCCATCTCCCAGAAGATCGGCGAGCGCGTGCTGTTTCCGGCGGTGCGCTCCGCCGGCGACGCCGAGGTGGTCGCCGTCGGCACAAGCTGCCGCCACCAGATCGCCGATGGCACCGGTCGCGCCGCGCGCCACCTCGTCGAGGTCCTGGCTGATGCGCTCGGTGACGAATGATGCCGCTGCGGTGGCAGCGACAGGGTAGCGCGCACGATCAGGGGAGCATGGCCGCCGGGAGCCAGCCGCGCCTGCGGCCGGGGCTGCCCGACGGCCAACCGCGGGCGCGGCGCGGGGCGTGGTCACACGCCCCGCACGGATGGCAGGCACCAGGGCTAGGGCGCGGGCTGAACCGGCGCGTTCGGATCGGTCGGCGCCGTCGGCTGTGCTGGCGTGCCCGGTTCGGCTGGTGTGGCCGGCTGCGGCACCGGAACGATATCCATCGACCCGGTAGCCATCTGGTTGAGCAACAGCGTCAGGTTGGTGTTGGGATCGACGAACCACAGATTGCCGCCCTGCAGCATCTCGACCATCAGCTCGCGCTGGCGCAGTTCGAACAGCTCGGGGTTCTCGCGCCAGTACTTGCCCTGGATCGCGCGCACCTGGGCGTCGCGGCCGGCCGCCTCGAGCGCCGCCGCCGTGCGTCCCTGCTCGGTCGTCAGGGCAACCTTGGCCTCCTGCTCGGCCTGGAACAGGTTGTTGGCCTGCTGCGCCTCGATCTGCTGCCGCCGGCGCTCCTCGGTCTCGATCTGCACCTCGAGGTTCGACTTCTCCGACAGCAGGCGGGCGTACTCCTCGCTCACCACGATATCGAGCACCTTCACCGCGTCGATGCGCACGAACAGCTGATCGGCCGGGCTGGGACGATCCTCGGTGCCGCTGGTGAGGATCTGGGTGATGCGATTGCTCAGCCCGCCACGGTCCGCGAGCACCTCATCCAGGGTGTACTGGGTGCTGGCGCTCTTCAGCGCATCGTTGACGAACCCGTCGAGAAACGCGATCAGATTCTCGTCGCGGACGCCGATCGAACCGTACGATCCCTTGAGCGCCGCCGGGGTCGTCAGCCGGCTGAAGTCGACCTGGATCTTGATGTCGTAGAGTTGCTTGTCGCTGCTGGCGACGTTCTGCGACACCTCGCGCGTCTTGCGCCGTACCTCGATGATCTCGACGCGGGTGAAGGGCGCGAAGGCGCGGAAGAAGATTCCTGGTTCCTGCACGCCCTCCACGGCGCCCTGGGTGATGATGACGCCACGCTGGCCCTCATCGACCTGCGCGAACCGCGTGGTCGAGGCGCCGAGCGCGATGATGATGATGACGATGACGAGAAATGCGAGTGAGCCGCCCGCGAGGCCGCGCATCGGTGCGCCGCCGGCGGATCTGCCAGTCGACATCGGGTGCTCCTTCGTGCTATCGCATCGGGTGCGGCCACGAGCGGCCACACGACACGCAACGATGTGTCACCATTCATCGTACCACGCCTGGGCAGCGGGAGCGGACCGGACGCGGCGGGGATTTATGAGATTCGGGTGAGTAGGACGTGATTGTGGGAGTCGGTGTGACGACGACATGGCAACGGCAATTCTTCACGATCTGGTTCGGCCAGGCGGCCTCGCTGTTCGGCAGCAGCCTGGCATCATTTGCCCTGGTGTGGTGGATCACGCGCGAGACGGGATCGGCGACGGTTCTGGCGATCGGCACGCTGCTGACGATGGTGCCCGGAATCGTGCTCGGCCCGCTGGCGGGAACGCTGGTGGACCGCTGGGACCGGCGGTGGATCATGGTGCTTGCCGATGCGGGCGGGGCACTGGTGGCGCTGCTGCTGGCGCTGAGCGTTGCATTCGACAACGTCGCGGTGTGGCAGATCTATGCGGCGATGGTGCTGCGTTCGCTGGCTGGCGCGTTTCATGTGCCGGCGTTCCAGGCATCGACGGCGCTGCTGGTGCCGGATGACCAGTTGACGCGCATCGGCGGGCTGAACGCGCTGCTGCAGGGGGCCAGCGCGATCGTGGCGCCGGCGCTGGCGGCGTTGCTGATCACGCTGCTGCCACTCAGTGCGATGATGCTGATCGATGCCGCGACCGCGCTGCTGGCGGTGGCGACGCTGCTGTTGGTGCGCATCCCGCGCCCGGCGGCGGCGCCGCAGGAGGTGCGCCCATCGGTGCTCGGCGAGATGCTCGCCGGCCTCGGGTACATCTGGCGCTGGCGCGGATTACGTGCGGTGATGGTGTGCGCGACATTGCTCAACATGGTGCTGACGCCGGCGTTTGCGCTGCTGCCGATCCTGGCGACTGGCCATTTCGCCGGGGGCAGCGGCGAACTGGCGGCGCTGCAGGCCGCCGAGGGCGCCGGTATTGTGCTGGGTGGCCTGGTGCTGAGCGTCTGGGGCGGATTTCGCCGCAAGATCTTCACGGCGCTGCTCGGCCTGGCCGGGCTGGCGCTGGGGACGCTGCTGGTGGGCGTGGCGCCGGGCGGCGGGCTGGTGCTGGCGCTCGTCGGGATGCTGCTGATGGGCATGGCGGCGGCGCTGACGAATGCGCCGTTCATGGCGATCATCCAGTCGGTGGTGGCACCGGCGCTGCAGGGCCGGGTGCTCACGGTGCTGGGAAGCGTCACGATGGGCATGGCACCGCTGGCGCTGTTGCTGGCTGGTCCGCTCGCCGATCGCATCGGGGTGCAGTCGTGGTATCTGATGGGCGCCGGCGCGGCGGCGGCGCTGGCCGTGTATTGCTGGGCCGATCCGGCAGTGCGGCAGATCGAGGATCATCGGCCGTGAATGGCGCCGCCAGCCGGCACGCACGTCTGGCGGCTGTGGCTGGCGAGCGCATCGCCACGCCGGCTCATTTCGCAAGACTATGGTATCATAAATGGCAGGAAGGCGATGTGCAGGAGGAATGCATGCTCGACGACGCACTGGTACGCAGCGCCCTGAAGAACGTCATCGATCCCGAGATCGGGCTTGACATCGTGAGCCTCGGCCTGGTTTACGATGTCGGCATCGAAGATGCCGGACGAACGATCACCGTCGACATGACGTTGACGACGCCGGCCTGCCCGGCCGGCCCGCAGATCCTCGAGCAGGCGCGTCGCGAGGTGCTGAGCCTGGCGACAGTGCATCCGTCGCTGGAGAATGTGCGGATCAACCTGGTCTGGACGCCATTCTGGAACCCTTCGATGATGAGCGAGGACGCACGCGAGGAGCTCGGGTTCTTCTGAGTGCTACGTGGCGGCGGTACGTTCCCGGGCGGCAGGAGAATGTCCCGGCCGCCCCGGGCCGGCATCGCACGGCGCTGCCCCCGCCGCACGTGCCGCGACGGCTGGCGGTCCGGGCGGGCGCCCGATCACCTGATTGGCACGCAGAGCAATCAGCGATGCATCACACATTCGCCGCTGATGAGTACTGGGAGTTGCCACGCTCGACATATGCCGAGCGGCGCGCCGCATTTCTGGCGTGGGCAGCCGCCGCACCATCCGGCACTGGCCGAACCGGGTTCTTCTCCCAGATCGCACGGCTCGCCGTCGGGCTACCGCCCGACCGCGCGCCGTGCGCGATTCCGTCGACGCCGGGCTGCTTGGATTCAAGTACTGGATCGACCAGCCCGACGACGACATGATGTGTTACTGGTCGGAACATCACCAGATTATGTTCCACAGCGCCGAATACCTCGCTGGCCAGCGGTTTGCGACGCGACGCTTCGACAATTCGGGACTCACGGGCGCCGAGCACATGCAGCGCGCCCGACGGCGCATCCTGCGCTGGATCGACCTACGGGCGCGCATCGGCTTCGCTGAGTGGAACTCGAACACTTACTACGACGAAGACATGACGCCGCTGCTGAACCTCGCCGACTTCGCCGCCGACGGCGAGGTTGCGCGGCGTGCTGCCGCGTTGCTCGATGTGATGTTCGCCTGTATGGCGCTCGACTCCTTCCGTGGCACCTTCGGCACGACCCACGGCCGATCATACCCGGCCCACATTCTCGATGGGCACGCCAGTCCCATGGCAGCGGCCCAGAACATCGCCTGGGGGATGGGCGTGTTTCATGATCCTGACAGCATGACGGCAAGCGCCCTCGCGACCAGTCGGCGGTGGCGCGTGCCGATGATCGTCGAACGCATGGCCCAGGCGTTCCCCGATGAACTCGAGCATCGCGAGTGCCATGGCCTGCGCCTCGACGATCGCGCTGTGCATCACATTGATCCCGATGATCCTGACGGTATGATGCTGCTGTGGGGCATGGGACTGTTCGCCGAACGGCGTACGGTGGCGGCGACCATCGCGCTGGCCGACCGGCTGCGGTCGAAACGCTTCAGCGTCGTCATCCGGCCCTACGCCGAAGCGGTCGCAGCAACCTACGCCGAACTCGACCGGCGCGGCATCCCGCATGATGGTGACCTCGACCGCACCTCGATGACACGGGCCGACACCTATACCTTCCGTACGCCCGATTATCAGCTGTCGTGTGCCCAGGACTACCGCAAGGGCAAGCCGGGATTTCAGCAGCACATCTGGCAGGCGACTCTCGGCCCATCGGCGGTCGTCTTCAGCATGCATCGTGGTGCCGGCGACGACCAGAGCGGCACGTATTGGGTCGGGCGGTTTCCCCGGGCGGTGCAGTACCGCAATGTGCTGATCGCGCTGTACGACATCCCCGAACTGCCACTGCCTGGCCCGCCGACGGTGGTGCCAACAGCAGCCGCCGGCAATGCCATGCCCTCTCCGGCGCCATCGCAGGAAGCACTCCAGCCATGGACGATCGCCGTGCTACGGCGCGCAGCATTCGATGAGGTGCGCGAGCGGGCGGGATGGGTCTTCGCCCGGCGCGGCGCCGGCTATCTGGCGCTGTTCTCGCACCAGCCGGCACGCTGGACACGCGACGGTGCCTTGCGCGGCGAGGGACTGATCGCACCGGGGCGGCGCAATCGCTGGATCTGCCAGTTGGGTCGCGCCGCCGTCGACGGCGCGTTTGCCACGTGGTGCGAACGCATCGCCACCGCCCGGTTGTCCTGGGATGACGCCGTCGGCATCTGCTACGAAGCCCCCGGCGTCGGCCAACTCAGCCTGGGCTGGGATGCACCCCTGCGGCTCGATGGCAGCCCGATCGCCGTCGGTGGGCATCCCCGCATGGCCGGATCATTCGCGTCATCGGCGTACAGCAGCGCCATCTACCGCCTGCAGTACGGCGACGAGACCTACGACGTCGATCTGCAGTGAGGCCGATGGTGGCACGGCGACCAGCATCGGCTGCGCCGCCACGCATCAGCGCAGCCTGCGCACCGCCACACGCGTCGCAATCGCCTCGCGAACCTGCTGCACCCGCTGGGGATCGCCGATCGCCCGCCGGGGCAGTACGCTGTACTGCCAGGATGCCACGACCAGCACGAACACCAGGTCGCTCTCGATGACCTCGCGGTATTCCGACCAGCGGCGCGTCACGCGCTGGCCGGCGATGACGAACCGGACGCCCTCGTCATCGATCGTCGTCTCGTAGGGCTGGCGGTATGCGACGCCCGCACGAAAGGTGAGCCAGGTCATCAGCAGTGGCGCCAGGTCGGCGAACATCAGCAGGCCAAGGCCGACGAAGCCGGCGGCGGCGAGCGGCGTCTGCTGAACGAACATCAGCCAGCCGCCGAGCGCGACCAGCCCGACGCCGAGCAGGCGGAACAGCCGGTGTTTGGGCGTGGTGCGCTGATAGATGCGACAGGCATGCAGGATCTCATCGGTGCGCTGGGTATAGTGCAGCGTGAGCGCGCCGATCGATGGCGCTGCGCCGGGCGTCGTCGCACCACTCATGGCAGGATCAGCTCCTGCCCCGGCCGGATCAGCTCGGCCTGCTCGGGCGTCAGGTTATTGGCTGCGAGCAGCAGCGCCACCGTCGTGCCATTCGACGTCGCGATCCCGCCCAGGGTATCGCCCTCCTGTACCACATACCGGCGCGTCTCACCGGTCGCCGGAGCGGCGGTAGGCACGACCGTCGGTGCCGCCGTCGCCTCTGGCGCGACCGTCGGCGTCGGTGACACCTCGGGGGTCGCCGTCGGCAAGGCCGTCGGCACCACCGGCGCAATCGTCGGCGGCGGCGTCGGCGTCATCGTCGGCCGCGCGGTCGGCGCCGCCGTGGCCGGCACGGTCGTCTCGGCGGTGCGTGGTGCCGTCGCCGTCGGCACCTGCGTCGGTGGCTGTGGTGGCAGCGGCGCGCGCGCCGGCGCCGAGTAGGGCAGCAGGACGGTGAACCCGGCGATCGTCAGGCTCGTCACCGGAGCCCGTGCCAGCGCGATCGCGCTGCCGATCGCCAGCGAGAAGACCAGCGTGGCACTGATGATCAGCGTGCGCGAAGCGATCCGCCCGGCGAGCAGGCGCAGGATCGTCGCGCCGACGAATGGCACGACGAGCGCCAGAACCAGGAGCGTCAGGACGAGGGTCTGTGACATAGCCGACACACCTCCGCATAGGGCGAGCGGGCCGGCACCATGCGCCGCCGCTCATGTCACACGGCGGCACGCCGATGTGCCGCCCCACCGCTCAGCGGTTGACGAGATGTGCGACTGTGACACCCTCGCCACCGTCAGCACCGCCACCTGTCGCGCTGGCGACGAGCGGATGCCGCCGCAAGTGCTCGCGGACAATCTGGCGCAAGGCACCGGTGCCTTTACCATGAATGATGCGTACGAACGGCAGACTCGCCAGATACGCATCGTTGAGATACTGCTCAAGACGGGTCGGGACGTCGGCCGCGCGCCAGCCGCGCATGTCCAGCGTCAGCGGGGCGTCCGGTACCGGCGGCAAGCTCACGGCCGCCACGCGCGGCCCTTCGCGGCGCTCGACCGCCGCGTCGCCGCCACGTTCACGCTGTAGCTCGTGTACGGCGATCCGCATGCGAAAACCGCCGACCTGCACATCAGCCGTGGCGTCCGCGTCGTCGATGGCGAGCACCTCGCCGGTGAGCCCAACCGAGGCCACATGCACCCGATCGCCAGCCTGCAGCGGCCGCGGACGAGGCGGACCGCTGACCGGTGCAGGTGCGGTGCGTGCCGGCCGCAGCTGCTCGGTGCGCTCGCGCGTCTGCTGCAGGCGCTGCTCGGCTTCCTCGAGCCACTGGCGCGACACCGTGACGCTGCGGAGGTCGTCGCGCAGGCGGCGCACCTGCTGGCGCGCTTCGCCCAACTGTGCCTCGATCTCGGCCTGTGCCGCACGCCAGGCTGCGTCGCGCTCGGCGGCGAACGCATCACGCTCGGCGCGCAGCGCGGCGCGCTCGTGCTCGGCAGCGGCGCGCTCGTGCCCGGCAGCGGCGCGCTCGGCGGCAGCAGCCACACGCTCCGCGTGAATGCCGGCGAGCAGATCCTCGACCTGGGCATCATCGCGAGCCATGGTGCTGCGCGCCCGGGCGACCAGCGCGGCATCGAGACCGAGGCGCTCGGCGATGGCCAGCGCGTTTGAGCGGCCGGGCAGGCCGATGGTCAGCCGGTACGTCGGCCGCAGCGTCTCCAGATCAAACTCGACCGATCCGTTGATGACGCCGTCGGTCGCGTACGCGAAGGCTTTCAGCTCGGCGTAGTGCGTGGTGGCGACGCCCAGGACGTCGCGCTGGAGCAGCCGTTCGATGATCGCCCGCGCCAGCGCTGCACCCTCGAGCGGATCGGTGCCGGCTCCCAGTTCGTCGAGCAGCACCAGCGCCGGCAACGGCTCGGCGTGGACTGGCGCCAGTGGCGCCCACTCGCCCGGCGCGACGCGCCGCCAGTTGGCCAGTTGCTCGAGCTGGTCGTGGCCGGGCGCTGGCTCCGGCGGCGATGCGGTTGCCGCGGCATCATCGGCCGGTGGCGCGTCGAGCGACCGCAGGATGCGGATGATGTTGGTCATGTGCGACGAGAACGTCGACAGGCTCTGCTCGATGCTCTGCTCGTCGCCAATGTCGGCGAAGACCTGGCCGAACACCGGCGACCGCGACGGCTCCGATGCCGGGACATACAGCCCGCTCTGGGCCATCAGCACCAGCAGCCCGGTGGTCTTCAGCGCGACCGTCTTGCCGCCCGTGTTTGGGCCGGTGATCAGCAGCAGGCGCACCGCGCCGCCCAGGCGCAGGTCGATCGGGACGACCGCGCCGCGGGGGATGAGCGGGTGGCGCGCGCGCGTGAACTGGAGCGGCGGGCGTGGGGTCGCGCCGGCGGCTGCCTCGGCGGCGAGCTCGTCGGCGGTGACGATCTCGGGCTCGACGGCATCGAGCACGGCTGCATATCGCGCCTGTGCGAACGCCAGATCCAGCTGGCCGAGCGCCTCGAGCCCGCGCGCCAGCGGCACCGCCTGGCTGCCGATGACGTCGGAAAGCTCGGCGAGCACCCGGGCGACTTCCTGCTCCTCGGCGAGCTGCAGCTCGCGCCAGCGGTTGTTCAGCTCGACCGTCGCCAGCGGCTCGATGTACAGCGTCGCACCGCTCGCCGACTGGTCGTGGACCAGGCCACGGATGAGCCGCCGCTGCGCCGCCTTGACGGGTACGACGTAGCGCCCGTTGCGGACGGTGATGATCGGCTCCTGCAATGCCTCGGCGAGCTGGGATGCAAGCATGCCCTGCAGCCGCTCGTGCAGCCGGTTGTAGGCGATGCGCACTTCGGCGCGGATGCGCCCCAGCGCCGGACTGGCGCTGTCGAGGACTGCGCCATCGTCGCCGACGGTGCGTGCGATCCGATCCTCGAGCTCGGGGAGGACGGGCAGGTCTCCGGCGAGTTCGCGCAGCGCCGGATAGATCAGCGGATCCCCGCGGAGCACGATGCTCCGCAGCCGCCGCCCGCTCGAGAGGGTCGCCGCGATGTCGAGAAAGACCGGCGCGTCGAGGCTGCCGCCCAGGCGTGCCCGGCCCAGCGCGGCGCGAATGTCGCGCGCGCCGCCGATGGTCGCATCGTTGTGGTCGTCGAGCAAGCGCCGCGCTTCGCGGGTCAGCCGCAGCCGCCGACGGATCTCGATGACGTCGCTGCTCGGCGTGAGCGCGAGGGCGAGCTCGCGCGATACCGAAAACGCGGTGTGGCGCGCCAACTGGGCCAGGATCGCAGGATATTCGAGGGTTTCGAGCGTCTGAGATGCGATCGGCATCGATTCATTGCCCTTGAAAGATCAGCCCTGCCGCCTCGGGCAGCAGCGGCCGCACCGACTGATGCAGCAACGGCAAGACGTTCTGGACGAAGTAATCGACCAGGCCGGACTCGCGGATCTGTGTCTGCAACGCCCGGGCGAGCTGGATCTCGGCGACGATCGCCGGATTGCGATAGACGAAGAGCGCCGACAGCACCGCGGCGAGCAGCGCGAGAGCCATGCAGCTCCAGACGAATCCCAGCAGCGCTCCGCCGCCTCGGTCGATGATGACGGCCGATTCGGGAATGTGGGCGTAGTAGTGGAACGTGTAGCTCATCGCCGCGACCAGCACGACGGTCGCCGCGACGACCAGCAGCCCGAAGGTGACGATCTGGGCCACATCGAGATTCATCGCGAATTGTGTGCGCACCCATTCGCCGATGAGCTGGAAGTACAGGCTCGACAGGATGATGCCGACGTACAGTGAGACGATCGCGATGCCCAGCCGGACCACTCCCTGCAGGAACCCGGCGGTCATGCCGATCAGTAACAGCGCGACGAAGAGCACATCGATGATGTTGATCATAAACCAGCCTTGACGTCGTCGCTCAGTCACCCGGATTATAGCACAGCCGGGCCGGGGCGGGAGGCGGGTTGCCGGCCGGGCGGGATGGCGGTGCGGTTCAGGCGTCGGCGCGCAGCACGTCGATGAGCGCCGCATCGTGCTCGGGCAGGACGCTGCGCATATCCAGCAGCAGGCGGCCGTCGACGATGCGCGCGACGACCGGCGGCGTGCTGTGGCGCAGCCTGGCAGCGCGCGCCGAGCCGCCGGGCAGGGCGACGGCATAGCCGGGCAGCGTGGCGCCGGGCAGGGCGCCACCACCGACGGCGCCCTCGCTCGGCACGACGCAGGCCGGTGGGCCGATGGCGGCGGCGATCGCGGTGGCGCGCTGCTGCAGCAGCGCCGCCGGTGCGGCGAGCATGCGCCACACCGGCAGTTCTTCGATGGCACGGCCGCGGACATACGTCAGCAGCGTCGCCTCGAGCGCCGCGAGCGTCGTCTTGTCGACGCGCAACGCTCGCATCAACGGGTGGCGGCGCAGGATCCCGACCGATGCCGCGCTGCCGACGATCACGCCGGCCTGCGGCCCTCCCAGCAGTTTGTCGCCGCTGAATGCCACCAGATCGGCACCTGCGGCGACGCAGGCGCCGACCGTCGGCTCGGCGGGCAGGCCGTATGGTGCCGTGGGAAGCAAGGTGCCGCTGCCCAGATCGTCGAGCAGCAGGACGCGGTGCGCCCGTGCCACCGCAACCAGTTCGGCCAGCGTCGCCTCGTGGACGAAGCCGACCAGCCGGAAGTTGCTGGCGTGGACGCGCATGATGAGCGCGGTCTGCGCATCGATGGCCTCGGCGTAGTCGCGCGCGTAGGTGCGATTGGTCGTTCCGACCTCGACCAGCCGGGCGCCGCTCTGCCGTAGCACGTCGGGAATGCGGAACCCGCCGCCGATCTCAACGGCCTGCCCGCGCGACACGATCACGGCGCGACCGTTGGCGAGGGCGCCGAGCGTCAGATAGATCGCGGCGGCGTTGTTGTTGACGACCAGCGCATCCTCGGCGCCGGTGAGCTGCTGAAACAGCTCGCGCACCCGCCCGCCACGTGTGCCGCGCACGCCGGCCTCGAGGTCGTACTCGAGATTGCTGTACCCGCCGCCGACGTCGGCCATCGCCTGTAGTGCGGCGGCGCTGAGCGGCGCCCGCCCCAGGTTGGTCTGGATGATCACGCCGCTGGCGTTGATCACCGACCGCAGGCCCGGGCGGAGCAGCGCCACGAGCGCCTGCTGCGCGTCTGCGCTGAGCGCGGCGCGCTCGATGGGCGCATCGCCCGCCGCGATGCGCTGACGGGCATTCGTGAGCACCGCGCGGGCGACCACGGTGCACAACGACTCCGGCGCCGCACCGCTGGCGACGAGCTCGCGCGCCAGTTGTGCCACCGACGGCAGGCTGCGGCGCGGATCAGTCATCGCTGCGCCGTCGCTGCCATCACCACGCGGCCCCCTGCCAGCCGGGCCACCTGGGCGAGCACCGCCACCGGCGGCGGCCCATGGATCGCCAGCCGCTCCCGGCCGCGCTGGAAGGTCTTCTCGACGACGAACCCGGCGGCGACCAGCCGGGCGCCGGCCTCGGCGATGATCTCGGCCAGCGCCGCCGCCGTCCCGCCGTTCGCCAGAAAGTCGTCGATGAGCACAACCCGCGCATCCGCCGGCAGCACTGCGCGCGCCACCGCGAGCCGGTAGTCGCCGCCGCGCGTCGGCGACGGCACGATCCGCGAATATGCCGGCAATTCGGTGAGCGGGGCGTACTTCTTGGCATAGACCAGCGGCACGCCCAGCGCCAGGGCCGTCGTGAGCGCCGGCGGAATGCCGCTGGCCTCGGCAGTCAGCACCAGATCGGGCATGAACGGCGCCACGCGTCGTGCCAGCTCGGCGCCGATCGCCTGCATCAGCACCGCGTCAATCCGGTGATTCAGAAAGTGGTCGATCTTGATGATGCGGTCGTCGATCACCTGCGCCTCGGCGATGATCCGCACGACCAGCGGGGCGAAAGGGGCGCACAGCGCCGCGTCTGTCACTGCCACGGTTCCCCGTCCTGCCAGGTGGTCAATCACCACCAGCCTGCGCCGAAGGGCGGCGCTCCCATGGGACCCAGGGTGATGCTCGCCGCCAGCAGGCGCCAGATCACGATCGCGGCGCCGAGGAAGATCGCCAGCGCGATGATCGGCACGACCAGCGAGCGACGCGTCGTGGCGTCGGCGGACGGGGCGATGGCGAAGAGCGCGACGGTGTCGGCGGCGATCCGCAGTTGCACCATGCCCCAGCAGGGCTGGGCGCGCTCGAGTTGCCTGCGGCCCTCGGTGACCGCCAGATCGACTGGCTGGCCCTCGGCGAGCGCTGCGTAGCAGGCGCCGGCGAATCGGGCGCTGGCGTCGGCGGGAATGGGGCCGCTCATGCTGATCGCGGCCGGGCGCGTGAGGCCGATGGTGAGCGCCGCGAGCAGCACAGGGCCGGCGTCGAGGCGCTCGATGGCACCCGACTGGCCGGTGATGGTCACCAGACGGATGTCGGGATGCTGGTCGAAGCACTCCAGCAATGCGTCGGACTCGATGCGCTCGCCGGCGACGAGGCAGATCGTGGCGTCGCCGTCGAGCTCGACGGGCGTGGCACAGTGGATGATGTGGATCAGGTCGTCTGCGAGCGCGGCACGGAGGTCATCGATCGTCGGCGCGACCAGCCGGCGTAGCACGATGCTGCCGGCCTGGACCGGGCCGCGCAGCGCTGCCTCCAGCAGTTCGAGTTGCTCGCGCTCGGTCGCGGCGCCGATGGCGAGAATGCCGATCGGACCGTCGACCGGCCGCGGCATGATCGGTGCGCTGAGGCGCGCGACCCGGACGAGCGGGAAGTGGTCGCGGAGCGCGGGGATCCATGCGCGCTCGGCGCCGATCGACAGCCATTCCCATGGCAATGGCGTGAGCGATGGATCGCCGAGCTGAAGCTGGATTTGCAACCGGCAGGATGCCTGCGCTGCGGCGCGTGCGCTCTGGAACAGGAGCTCGCGCGTGGCGCCGGTGATCAGCGCGCGCCCGAGCACCCGCCCCAGCCCGGCGCCGTCATCGAGATGGGCCGCGGCACTGTCGCCGCGCAGGGCACGCATCGACAGCGCCTCGATGTCGGCCGGCAGGAGCAGCCGCGTCTCGCTCGTGCCGCTGCGCGAGACACATCTCACGGTGAACCCGCCGTCGTTGAGCGCCGGGCCGATGGTGATGTGAAATGGTTCGATGCTGCGACTCATCGGAGGCCCCCGCGTCGGCCGCTGTCCGGCTCAGTATACCATTGAGCGCCGCAGTGCGTGATAGACGTCGATCGTGCGCTGCGCGACAACTGGCCAATCAAATGTCGCGCGGACGATGGCGACGCTGGCCGCGCCCCAGGCCGGCCAGGCCGTGCGTGCCGCGAGTGCGCGCCGGATCCCCGCAGCCAGTGCGGCAGGGTCGCCGGGCGGCACCAGAATGCCGTTCACGTCGGGGATGACCTTGTCGGGGATGCCGCCGGCGGCCGATGCCACGATCGGTCGCCGGTGAATCATGCCCTCGAGCGTGACGAGCGATGATCCCTCGTAGAGCGTCGGGTGGATGACGAGATCGACCTCCTCGTAGAGATTGTGGAGCCGGTCGTCGTCGAGGCGGCCGATGAAGCGGACATGTGCGCCGATGCCGGCGGCGCGCGCCTGCGCTTCGAGGCTGGTTCGCTCGTGACCGCTGCCGACGAGCAGCCAGCGCCAGTCTGCCGGGAGATGTGCAGCCAGCCGCGCCAGGGCGTCGATGGCGACGTGATACCCTTTGTTGCGCTCGAGCCGACCGACGCTCAGGAAGGTCAGCGATGCTTCGCCGAGCTGCAGGCGCTCCCGCAGGCTGCGCCGCGCGGTGGCGCTGACTGGCGCGAGGCACTCATCGGCGTCGATCGCGCTGGGAATGACGACCACGCGGGCGGGGGCGACGCCCAGATAGCGTGGCAGGTCGTCACGGGTACACTCGTCGGTCGCGATCGCGCGATCGGCACCACGCGTGCCATAGGAGTACAACGCGCGGAACGGCGCATACGCCAGCCACTTGCGCCAGTCCGGCGTGCGGTACTCTTCGAGTCCATGCGGGTTGGCGATGAACGGGACCTGGCGCAATCGCGCGTCATGCTGATGCAGCGCCGCATAGCCGAAGGCGCATAATCCCTGGGCATGGACCACGTCGAACTGGCCGGCGTGGACCGCCCGGGCGACGCGCCGCCCTAGCTGCCAGCTGTACCATGGGTAGTTCAGCTGCCGGCCAATGATTGAATTGGGCCGAATCAGCGGTGAGGTGCGATCGTAGCGCAGCGTCTCGATGCGGGCGATGCCGGGGAGCGCAGCCGGGCCGTCGGTGGGCGGCTGCACGTACAGCGTGACCGCGACGCCGCGTCGCGCCAGGTGGCTGCAGAGGTGAAACACATGCCGCTCGATGCCACCATATCCGTGTAGGGGATAGACCGCCCGCGCCAGCATGGCGACGCGTAGCTCGCGCGATTCCATCGCAGCTCCTCGTGGTTCAGCCGACACGCCCCAGGATCCGCCGCAGGAACGCGCGCTCGTCGTCGCCGATCCCGCCGATGAGCCACAGGACCAGCGGGTAGATGATGGCGATGGCGCCCGCGCCCGGCCAGCCGATCGCGTGCATCGCCGCCCACGCGCCGGAGCCGGCGGCGGCGCTGGCGAGCGCGGGTCGCCAGATCAACGCGCCGAACGCCGGGGCGACTCCGGCGCGACGCAGCGCGAGCATCAGCGGTACGAGCAGCGCGCATTCGGTGACGATGGTGACGGCGGCGGCGGCCAGGGCGCCGTAGTGCGGGATCAGCGCCAGGTTCAGCCCGAGATTCACGAGCGTGCCGCTGATGAACGCCACGGTGATGCGGCGCTGCTGGCGCACGGCGATCAGCGCGTACTGCACCACGCCGTTCAGGTACGATAGCGGCAGATACCAGATGGCCACCTGCAGCAGGATCGTCGCGTCGCCGACGAACGCGGTGCCGCCGAGTACGCCGATCAGCTGTGGCGCCAGCAGCGTCATCGCGACGGCCATCGGCCAGGCAATCAGTTGCAGCGCGCCGACCGCCCGCTGGACCATGCGCACCAGCCGTGCCGGATCGTCGATCGCGGCACGCGCCAGGATCGGGAACAGCGCCGCCACGACATATGGCGGGATGATCTGCGTCATGCTCACCAGTTTGTAGGCGGCGTCGTACAGCCCGACGGCCGCGTCGCCGTGGATGGCACGCAGGATGACGATGTCGAAACGGAAGAAGACGGCGATCAGCAGGCTGTTGAGCAGCAGCGGAAACGACTCGCGCACCAGCCAGCGCGCCAGCGATGCGTCCCAGTACCAGCCGGCACGAAACAATAGCTGCCGCTGGGCGACCAGAAACAGCCCGGCGTTGATGCTGGTTGCCACCAGCGCTGCACCGGCCAGCCCGGCGATGCGGCTGGTGATGTCGGCCGCCCACGTCAGCGCGGCTACGCCGATCAGCGTGCGGATGGCGGCGGTGAGGACGCTGAGCAGCGCGGGAACTTCCATGCGCTGTGCGGCCTGAAATGATGCGGAGCATCCGGCTGCGACGGCCGCCGGGAACAGATGCAGCCCGAGCAGGGCGAACGCGATCAGCGCACCGGGATGCAACGGATCGCCGGCGAGCGTGAAGCTGCCCGCGAGGAGTGCGCCGGCCGGAATCAGCGCCAGGGCGATCAGGCAACGCACCGTGACGGCTACGCTGAACAGCTGCGGCGCACGCTGCGGATCGGCAGCGGCCTCGCGGACGGTGAGGTCGTTCAGGCCCCAGTTGCTGATGGTGAGGAAGTAGAGTCCGACGATCAGCGCGACGAACGCATATGCCCCGTTTCCCTCTGGCCCGAGCGCGCGCAGCACGATTGCGGCAAACCCGACATCGATGAGTTTGTTGAGCAGGTTGGCGGCGATCGGAATCGCGCTGTTCTTGGCGATGGTCCGTGCGGTGTTGCCGGGATCCTCGCGGTAGACCCGCCGCCAGGCGACTGCCACGAGCAGCGACAGCGGAATGAGGCCGGCAACGGCGACGAGAAACGCCGGAATGATGTATGCGCCCATGGCGGCATTATACCAGTTCGCGCCTGGCCCTCTCGGGCAGTCGCCCCGGCCGTGGCTGCGGCTCGGCCGGCTGTCTGTCTGGCAATGCGGGCGCGCGCCAGCGCTGTCGGGGCCGGGTGGCGTGATCCGGCCGGCCTGCCACGCACCCGCCATGCAGCGGCTGGTGGCATGCACACCGCCGGATCACACGCCAGCCGCGGGACACCACCGTCAGGACGCATCGCGATCAGGTCCGGTACGCAGCAGCCGCCAGCGCCGGCCGTCGCTCGACCAGTGGATCGATCCATCGATGCGTTCGTGGCACAGGACGCGCTCGGCCATGCCGCGCGCGGCATAGCTCAGGCGGGCCACCGGCCTGGTTCGCAGGCCATCGCTGAAGACCAGCACCTGTGGCGCGAGCCGCGCGACGAATGCATTGCGCGGGTCGTGGACCCATGGATAGCTGAGCAGGGTCGCCGGCGTTCCCTGCGCCAGCGGCGCCGCATCGGCCGCCACCCGATGTGCCAGGACGACCCCCGTGTCGCCATAGGCGAGCGCAATGACCAATGCGGCGCCGCGCCGGGCGCAGGTGAGCGTGACGCCATCGAGGATCAGGCGGCAATTATCGCGAAGCTGCTGTGGCTCACGGCGTTGTTCGCGGATGCGGGTCCACCAGGCTGTGGCAGTCGCCGAATCGGCTGGCGGTGTAGCGACATAGATCTGCCGCACCTGATAGCGTTCGAGCAGCGCGATGTGGCTCACCAGATCGCGCGCGTCGTCGGTGGTCAGGATCAGCGCGGCCACCTCGCGCTGCCAGAACGGCAGGGCGCGCCCGAGCGCTGCCGTGAGCGCGGCAGGATCGCCGCCGCCGTCGATCACCAGCGCAGCGCCGCCGGGCGTACGGATGATCACCGCATCGCCCGGCAATGCCGGAAAGATCACCTGGAGCGTGCCGTCGGGGTACTGCCACCACGCCACCGCCGCCAGCGCCAGCGCGCCGATGACGAGGCGATGCCAGAACTGTCGGGTCGGCGTCGGCGCCGTTGCGGGCGAAGCAGCCATCGGCGGGCCACCATTCCTGTGCAGGTCGGCCCGCCTGCCATCATGGAGTCAGTCCAGCCCGGCGGCGCGCCAGGCTCCCAGCAGCGCCGCGTGGGCCTCGCGGCTCGCGGCCTCGGGGTCAAGGTCGTGCAGCCGCCGCTCGAACGGCTCGGGGGTCACCGGGCCATCGTAGCCAATCGCTGTCAGCGTGGTGAGAAACCCGGTCAGATCGATCACCCCGGTCGCGCCCGGCAGGCGGCGCGTCAGATCGTGCTGTGCCTCGACCGGGATTCCGGCCGGCGCGTCGTTGACGTGCACATACACGATGTCCGCTGCATCCAGCGCCCGGATATCGGCCAGCGTGCCCAGCGATGTGTACCAGTGCCAGCAATCGAGCAGCAGCCCGACGTTCGGCCCGATGGCCTGCGCCAGGCACATCATCCCTTCGAGGCTGTAGATGAACCCGTAGCGCTGATTCTGGCGCATCGTCCGGGGCCCGATGAACTCGAGGGCCAGGCGGCAGCCATGGGCTTCCAGCGTGCGGGCGATCGGCTGGAGTTGCGCGACGTGGAACGCGACGTTGGCCCGGAACGGACGCTCGTCGGAGTATGGCAGCAGCCAGGTCGCGACGCGCGTGCTGCCGAGCCGTGCAGCCAGTGCCGCCTGCGCCGCGAGACGGTCGAGCGCGGCGGCATCGTAGGGCTGGCGCCAGTCGAGCGGCAGCCCCCAGCCACCGGCTCGGATGCCCGCCTCGGCGAACTGGGCGGCGACATCCTCGGCCGATGCTGCCGCTGCCAGCGTCAGCGCCTCGTCGATCGGCACATCGATGCCTTGCCAGCCGGCATCGCGCGCCAGCGCCAGCGTGCCGGCGAGATCGGCATGGATGCCGAGCGCTCCGGGAGCCAGATTTCGAAACATCGCGACCTCCGCCTCACTCAGCCGCGCAGTGCGACAACTTCGATCTCGACCCGGGCATCGCGGGGCAGGCGGGCGACCTGGACGGTCGAGCGCGCGGGTGGCGACTGCGGGAAGTAGTTGGTGTATACCGAGTTCATCGCCGCAAAGTCCCCCATGTCGGCGAGAAAGACGGTCGCCTTGATCACCAGCCCCAGCGAGCTCCCGGCGGCTTCCAGCAGGCCACGGACGTTCTGCAGCACCTGGTGGGTCTGGGCGACGATGTCATCGTCGATCATCACGCCGGCAGGCGTCAGGGGGATCTGCCCGGAACAGAAGATCAGATCACCGACCGCGACAGCCTGGGAGTACGGCCCGATGGCGGCAGGCGCGGCGTCGGTGGTGATGATGGTGCGCTCCATGATGGTCCTTTCATCCAACCAGTCCGCCCCTATTGTAGCGCAGATCGCCCATGGACATGCGGCATGTCGCCCGCTGCGGCGTCGGATCGCCGCCTGGGGGGTATGCTGCCGCCGGCCTGGCGCGCTGGGCGCCCCACACCCGTCGTCGGAACAGCGCGGGCGTCGGCTGAGGCGCCGATCACGGCATCGCCGCCACGCAGGCAGCCGGCACGCACCGGCTGGAGCGTCTGGGGCGCCGGCTGTCCGAATGGCTCGGACGGCCGGCATGCCGCGGGCTACTCTTCGTCGTACTCACCCTCAACCTGGTCGCACTCGTTGATCAGCGTGTTGACGATGTGAGCGAATGCTTCGTCGTTGAGTTGATCGCGATCAATGTTGTACATCGCGGTGAACGTGTATTCGTCGTCGACCGTCGCGAGACACCAGAACCCGATGTTGAGCCGGGAGTTGCGCTCGAGCAGCTCAATGGCGATATCGGCGTCGATGTCGTCGGCCGACTCGAAGCTGATGACGCTCGGCACGGCAAACTCGATCAGCTTCTCGCGCTGGGTGATGAACACCACTTGCTGCCGACCCGAATCCATGTGGAACTCAAGGCGCGCGCTCTGGTCCTCGAGATCGGCGATCTCCCAACTGGCAGCGCGGCAGTACTCACGAATGGTGGACTGGAAGTTGTACCCACCGAACAGCGATCCCAGGCCCATATCCCCTCCACTGTGCATCGCAGCCTATGACGGCGAAGGCCATCGGCCAGCCGCGTGGCCGCAGTCCGGCTGCAGAACGTGCCGGCCGCTCGGCTGGGTGTCGCCCGGGGCAAACTGCTTCGTGGGCGGATGACGGACCCTGCGCGCTGCATGGACGCCACCCCGCCCCGACTGTGCCGGAGGCGCACACGATCGCTCCTGATCGTGCGATTCAGTGTACCAGCCGCACCGGGGCTCGTCAATGCCCGCCCGCGCCCGCGCACCTGCCAGACCGCACGGATGTGGCGCGAAGCGTGACGACCGCCTGTGCCCGTGGGATGCGGCGCCGGCGTGACAGCGTCTCATCGCACGCTGCAGGAGGACGCCGTGGCGCGCTGCCACGATCCGGTGCATCTGACAGGCGCTTCCCGCCAGCCGGCTGACGTGCGCCTGCGTGGGCTGGGAGGGCGCCGTCAGCGTGCTTGAAGCGCTGTTTCAGACGCTGCGGGATGCGCGGCCAGGCTTCGGGCGGCAGGCGTCGCGGGCGACCGCAGGGGTCGCCCCGGCGTGCGGGCAATCCCGTGCGGCTGCCCACGATGGTCGGGGGCGACCGCAGGGGTCGACCCGGCGTGCGGGCAATCCCGCACGGGGCGCCCACGATGATCTCCATCTGTAGGTGAATTTGTCCGGAGAGGCACAGGATACGGCCTTCTGATGCGGCAAGCACGCGCCCTGGCGTTGCGGGATGCCTGGCCGGGGCTCGGGCGTCAGGCGCCGAAGTTGGCCAGGCCCGCTGCGTCATTCAACAAACCTACCCCCGACAGGCCCCCGCCGGAGGTGATGTTGACGTAGCCCGCGTGGGCCGGCGCCTCTCTTGACAGATCGTCTCGCTCTCGCTATAGTCGTGGTGGTCGGGTGGTCAGACCAATCGACGATGACGTCGGAGTGGTAATGATGGCTCTGCGTGACGAAGTGGCGGCAGCGGATGAAGATCGCGGGGTGACGCTGCTGCTGCCGGACGGAGGACCCGCCCGTGGCCTGCTGGTGACGCTCGCCGGCAGTCGGGCCGACGCGCTGACGGGCTGGCCACACCGCATCGCCGCCGACCACGCGCGAGCGGCGGGGCTGGCGGTGATGAGCCTGGATCTGCCGTGTCATGGTGACTGGTGTGACGGCGGCCCGAGCGGCATCGATGGGCTGGCGCGGCGTGTCGCACGGGGCGACGACCCGTTCGCCGCCTGGAGCGACTGGGCGCTGGCGCGCATCGGGCATGGCCGGAGCCTGCTCCCGCCGGGACCGCTGGTCCTGTGTGGTGTGTCGCGCGGCGCGTACGCCGGGCTGCGCCTGGCGCTGCGCGAGCCGTCGATCGATGCCGTCGCGGCGCTGGCGCCGGTGATCGACTGGCGCGTCCTGCGCGAGTTTGAGGCGATCAGGGAGCAGCCTGCCGCCGCCGCGCTCGATCTGGTGCCACAGGCGGCCGCACTGGCGGGGCGGGCGGTGTTCATCGCCATCGGCGCTGCCGACCGACGCGTTGGCACGGAGCGCTGCCTGGCGTTTGCCGCTGCGCTCTGGCAGGCCGAGGCGGCGCTCGGTCTCGCGCACAGCGCAGCGCGGCTCCATGTGGTCGAAGGGTTTGATCACGCATTGCCTGACGGCTGGCGGCATGCCGGAGCACGGTTCCTGATCGGGCACATCGACGCGGGAGGGAGCGCGTGAGCGAGCCCACAGCGCTGTGCGGCAGCGTCCTGACTGCCGATGGTGTGCGTCATCAGCACGCCGTGACCGTCGCCGACGACCGCATCGTCGGGATCTGTCCGGCAGCCACCCTGCCCGCCGGGCTGGCGCGTCGCGAGTTTGATGGGGCCACCATCATCCCTGGCCTGATCGATGCGCACGTCCACAGCGACGACTGGCAGGCGCCGCTCTTTCTGGCCCACGGCGTGACGACCGTCCGCGACACGGGCTGTGCCCTCGACGAGGTGCTCGCGCGCCGCGCGCGCTGGAACGCGCCGCTGGCGCGCGCCCCGCGGCTGTGCTGCTGCGGGCCGCTCATCGATGGCCCGGGTGTGCCGTTCTCCTGGACGCCGATGGCCGAGATCGTGCGCACGCCGGCCGCAGCGCGCGACTGCGTGGACCGGCTGGTCGACGCCGGCGTCGACCAGATCAAGCTCTACGCCAGTCTCGATCGGGCGTGCTTCTTCGCGGCGCTGGATCAGGCGCAGCGCCATGGCCGCTTCACGCTGGCACACCTGCAGAACCACGCTGATGCCCGCGAGGCGATCAGCGCCGGGCTCGATGAGATCGAGCATCTGTCGGGTTTTGCCGAGGCGTTGTGGCCCGAGCGGCGTGCCGCCGGCGTGCACTGGCTCGACCTGTGGCCTGATCTGGCGCCGGAACGCGTGACGCCGCTGGTGCACCTGGCCGTCGAGCATGGCACCTGGCTGACGCTGACCCGGGTGGTGTGGCATGCGATTGGCCGGAACGACCAGCCGACACAGCGCTGCCGGCCGCACCAACCGTTCGTGCCGCCCGATGTGGCGCGCTGGTGGCAGGAGCAGTACCCGTACGGCATGCCGGCCGCACGGCGCCACACCTGGGTGCGGGCGCTGGCAGGCCTGCAGATCATGAGCTCGCTGCTGATCGAGCGTGGTGCGCGCATCGTCGCCGGCACCGACACGCCGTTCGTTCAGGTGATGCCCGGGTTCAGTCTGCACGACGAACTTGAGCAACTCGTGGAGTGTGGCATGACGCCGGCCGAGGCATTGGCGGCGGCGACCAACCGGGCGGCTGATGCGCTCGGCTGGGGGCAGCGGGTGGGGACGATCGCGCCGGGGTTGTTGGCCGATCTGGTGGTGGTGCGTGGCGATCCGCTGGCCGACATCCGCGCCACCCGCGCGGTCCTGGCGGTGATGCGCGGCGGCGTGTGGCTCGATCCCGCCGAACTGCTCGCGGAGGCGGCACACCATGCCCGGCAGCCGGTGCGCCACGGCGCACGGCGCATCGGGGAGTGGTACTGACCGCGTGGCCCGGCGGGCGGTGCGTGCTGCCGGCGTGGCCGTCGCTGTGGCCGCGTCAGCGCTGCCGGTAGAGCACCGACGCTCGCCCGCTTCGGCTGATCGCTGACGCACGGCGGCTCCGATTGATGGTCGCGGCCACGCACGACGGGATCGGCCTGGCGTGCCTGGCACACTCGGGGGTGGATCGTGGTTGATTATGTCGCGCTAGCAGCGCTCGAGTTCCTGCCCGGGCTGGCCGGGCTGCCGCCGGAGGAGCGGGCGCAGCGGCTGCAGCACCTGTTGCAGCGGGCATGGTTCGCGCCGAACGGTCTGTGCTACTCGATGGTGCTGATCACCGGCCCGGAACACGTGCGGCCAATGGGGCCGGCGGACACGCATGGCATCAGCGACCACAGCGTCGAGGGCGTGTATGATGACGGTGGCGCCACCAGCGCGGCTGCCCGCGACGAAGGCATGACCTTCGAGAACTCGATCTACTCGGCCGGGCTGTACCTGCAGGCCCAGGCGGCGCGGTACGCGGCCACCGCCGCGCCCGAGGCGCTGACGGAAGCCGCCCGCGCACTGGCGGCATTGCGGCTGGTGTACGATGATGGCGTCGCGCGCGGCCGTGCCGGCTGGCTCGGCAAGCCGTACGGCCAGGTGCCGAAGGATCATTCGACGCCCGACCAGTACCACGCCGCCTTGCTCGGCCTGTACCACTACCGGCCGTTCGCCAGCCCGTCCGCACGCCAGGTCATCGATGCGATGGTGTGCGACATCGCCGACTTCCTGCAGCAGCGCAACTACCAGATCTGGAATCTGCACCATCCGGTCGACAGCAAACCGTGGAACCTGAGCAACAGCTACTGCAATGCCACCTACGTGCTGGCGCAGGCGCTGGCCTGGAGCGTGAGCGGCGCCGAGCGGCATCGCGCCGAGGCGCTGCGCCTGGCCGCGCTGAGCCGCTGGCGCGATCGATCCTACCTCGGCGACTGGCACGACGCCGGCCGGACGCAGGTGCTGGAGTTCGAGCGGGTGTGCCTCGCCGCATTCGTGATCGAGGCCGCCGACGTGCTGGCCCGCATCCTGCCGGAGCTCTTCGGCGCCACGGCCGACGAGCAGGCGACCGCCCTCCGGCACACGCTCACGGTCTGGTGGGAGTTCGCCCAGTTGGGAATGGACGACGCTGGGTACCAGCATTACTGGATCGACATTGATGTCGTGCAGCGCACCTGGCGCCCCACTGGTCTGCGCCGCAACGATGCGCCGCCGTTTCCGGGCGAGTTCTTCGGCTGGTACTCCGACGTTCGCTGGAGCGACTCGCTCTACCGGACGCTCACCGCCGCGCTGCCGGTGATCGCGCGGCTGCCGGAACGCCGCGCCGCCGCGCTGGCCTGGGCGCAGCGCATCATGCAGCTCACCGACGGTCGCCGGCTGCGCTGGATGATCGACCTCGACGGCCAGCAACTGCGGCCGATGGTGCGCTGGATGGGATGCATGCTGTCGAGCGAGGCGCCGTGCCACTACCTGATCACCTGGTGGCGCGGCCAGGCGGCCGGGCTGTGGCGCGATGCCTGAGCGCGTCATGTGCTGCGGGGGCTGGCCGGCACGGCCGATGCGCGGCGCGGCGCCCATCTTCGGCCAGCCCGCGACGCCAGCGCCATGGGGAGCAATACGCGATGCCACACGACAGACGCGACTCACGAACGCCCAGGGAGGTTCCTGATGGATGATGCCACGCTCGCCGCGCTGATCGGACAGCGCCGCACCGGGTTCACCCTGCCGCGTGCGTTCTATACGGATCCCGCGATCTTCGAGCGCGATCTCGAGCACATCTTCATGCGGCAATGGCTGTTCGCTGGCCACATCAGCCAGATCGCCCAGCCGGGCGACTACCGGCTGTACCAACTCGCCGACGAGTCGCTGATCCTGCTGCACGGCAGCGACGGCGTCATCCGCGCCTTCTTCAACGTCTGCCGGCACCGCGGTTCGCGCATCTGCCGCGACGAAGCCGGCCAGGCGCATCGCCTCGTCTGCCCATACCACGCCTGGGTCTACGACGACACCGGTGCATTGATTCAGGCGCGCCACATGCCCGAAGGGTTCGAGCGCGGCGCGTACGGCCTGCAGCCGGTGCAGGTCCAGGTCGTCGAAGGGCTGATCTTCGTATGTGCTGCCGCCGATCCGCCGCCATTCGGGCAGATCGCCGGCGATATTGCGCGCTTCTTCGGTCCCTATCAGCTCGCCGAGACCCGCGTGGCCCACGTCGAGCGCCATCTGGTCGCCGCCAACTGGAAGGTCGTCGCCGAGAACTTCTTCGAGTGCTACCACTGCAGCCACACGCACCCCGAGTTCTGCTCGGTGATGTCGTACGGCCGCGCGCCCGACAGCCCGCGCGCCAGCCGTGAGCGCGCCGCGTTCGTCGCCGAGTGGCATGCGCAGGCGCAGGCCAGCGGATGGCCGACCGGCGGCGTCGACATGACCGAGGACAGCATTCACACCCTGGCGCGGACGCCGATCCGGCCAGGCTACCTGACCCAGAGCGAGGGCGGCGGCCCGGTCGCGCCGCTGCTCGGCCGGCTCACCGGGTACGATGGTGCGGTCACCGCCGTGCAGTGCTATCCGGTCAACTGGCTGCTGGCCTGCAGCGATCACGCCATGCTCGCACGCTTCACGCCGCGGGATCCGACCCACACCGAGCTGATGCTCACCTGGCTGGTGCAGCGCGATGCCCGCCCGGGGCACGACTACGACCCGCTGGCGGTGAGCTGGCTGTGGCGCGTCACCGCCATCGAGGACGCGACGATCTGCGAGGACAATCAGCGCGGCGTGACCTCGCGACGGTACGTGCCCGGCCCCTATGCCAGCAGCGAGTCCTCGGTCGAGCACCTGATCGCCTGGTATCTGCGCCAGATCGCACCGGCAGCGCCTGCCGGACAGGCCGCACAATCGGACGCCGATGCGCCGAGCGGCATACGGGAGCCGCGATGACGACCCATCCGCCGCGCCGCTGGTCGTGGTTCAATGCCCGGCCTCACATCACCCGGCAGCACCTGCTGCACATCCTGCAGCGGCAGCCGACGAAACACCCGGCCAATCCGGTGCTCGTCGCCGACCGGCCATGGGAGGGGCAGCTGCTGCAGCTGTTCACTGCCATCGGCCGCGATCCGTCGGACACGCGCTGGCAGATGTGGTACGAAGGACATCCCGCCGAAGTCCTGCTGTGTACCGCCTTCTCCGACGACGCCATCCGCTGGTCCCGGCCCGAGCTGGGGATCGAGACCTGGCAGGGCAGCCGGGCCAACAACATCGTGCTACAGACCGGCTACTGGGACGCGCATCAGGCATCGGTGGTGCGTGCGCCGGCGGATCACGACCCGGCGCGACGCTATCGGCTGTACTACTGGGTCGGTCCCGAGTACTGGAGCGCCGATAACCCGGTGCTCGCCGCCGTCGGTTTCCGCGTCAGGGATTACCCGCGCAACGGGTGGTATGTGGCGTACTCGCCGGATGGCCTGAACTGGACGCCGCACCAGGACGCGCCGGTGCTGGCGGGGCAGTGGCAGGATGGTGCCGAGCAGCTCGCGATCGGCGATTTCAATACCGTGTTCTGGGACGACCAGCGCGGCTGCTACGTGAGCTACCACAAGCTCGACAAGCGCCGACCGGGCTGGGATCTGTCGCGCCGCTGCCTCGGGTTGGCCTTCAGCGAGGATGGCGTCCACTTCGACCAGTCGCGCTCGGTCCTTGATCCCGACGATGCCGACGATGCCTGGGCGCGCGAGCACGGCGGCGTGCGCGCCGAGTTCTACGGCATGCACGTCTGGCCCCACGATGGCTATTACCTCGGCCTGCTGTGGATGTTCATGGTGACCCGCACCGGCGCACCGCCGCTGGGGCGTGGCTGGGACGACGGGCCGATCGCGCCGCAACTGGTCTTCAGCCACGATGGCGTGCGCTGGGAGCGCCTGCCGGTGCGCGAGCCATTCATCCCGCTGGGGCCAGCCGGCAGCTTCGAGGCTGGTACCATCTACAGCGGTGACCGCCCGATCACCATCGGCGACGATCTGCTGTTCCACTACCACGGCTGCAGCTATACGCACGGCTTCGCCGAGCCGATCAACAGCCCGAACATGCTGACGGGCATCGGCGTGGCGCATCTGCCGCGCGGGCGCTATGTCGGCTGGCAGGCGGGCGCGACGCCCGGCGTGCTCGAGATCGCGCCGCAGCCCTGGCACGGCGCGACGCTGCGGCTGAATCTCGACGCCAGCCGTGGTGCGACGCGCGTGGCGCTGCTCGACGCCGCCGGGCAACCCTTGCCTGGCTACGACCTCGCTGACTGCCAGCCGATCGGGTGCGACGGATTGGACACGCTGGTGCGCTGGCACGGCGATGCCACGCCGGCAGCGCTCGCCGGCCGCCCGGTTGGCATCCGGTTCGAATTGCGCCAGAGTACGCTCTACAGCTGGGAGTCTGTCTGATGATCCACGCCATCGACGTTCACGGCCATTTTGGCCACTACGACCGCGGCGGCCTCAGCCTGCGGGACCGGTTCTTCACCGGCGGGATCGATACGGTCATCAGCCGCGCCCGGGCCGCGGGCGTCACGCTGACGCTGGTGTCGGCGATCCGTGCGCTGATCCCGTACCGCGGCGACGTGCTGCGCGGCAATGAGGACGCATGTCGCGCCGCGGAGGATCACGATGAGGTGCGGTTCTGGGTCGTCATCGACCCACGTGTGCCGGCGAGCTTCGCCCAGGCCGATGCCATGCTGGCGCATCCGCGCTGCGTCGGCATCAAGATCCACCCGCATGCCCACGAGTACGAGATCAGCCAGCACGGTGCGGCGATCTTCGCCTTCGCCGCCGCGCGCCGCGCGCTGGTGCTGACCCACAGCGGCGATCCGGGGAGCTACCCCGAGGATTTCGTCGCATTCGCCGACCAGTATCCGGCGATGTCGTTGATCCTGGCGCACCTCGGCAACAGCGCCGACGGCAATCCGACGCGCCAGGTCTATGCGATCCAGCGCGCCGGCGCCGGCAACCTGTACGTCGACACCTCCTCCGCGTCATCGATGTATTCCGGCCTGATCGAATGGGCGGTGGGCCAGATCGGTGCGGCGCGCATGCTGTTCGGCACCGACACGCCGCTCTACGCCACATCGGCGCAGCGCAGCCGGATCGATGGCGCCGAGATCGACGATGTGGCCCGCCGCCAGATCCTGCATGGCACCGCCGAGGCGCTGCTGCGACAGCACGCCCGTATCGATGAGGGAGGTCTGTCGTGACCGCTCCTGTCCGCACGATCGGTTCGCGCCTCGAGCCGCTGCTCGATGACTGGCTGATCGACAGGTTCGCCGGCGCGCAGCTACGCCTGCACCATCCCGTCCGGCGCGAGGTGGCGCTACGCTTCGACCAGCCCTGGGAAGGGCAGTACAGCTATGATCAGGTCGTGATGAACGACGCCGGCCGCTTCCGGCTGTGGTACCGCGGCTGGCACGAATCCACCGACGGGCTGAGCGGCGCCGAGCTGTATGCGCGCATCTATACCTGCTACGCCGAGAGCGACGACGGCATCGCGTGGCACCGCCCCGAGTTGGGGCTGGTCGAGCATGCTGGCTCGCGCGCCAACAACATTGTGCTCACCGGCAGCGATGCCCGTGCGGTGAGCGTGTTCCGCGACGACAATCCGGCCGTCGACCCGGCCGAACGCTACAAGGCGATCGGCGTCGGCCCGCGACGCACGCCGGGGCTGACCGCCCTGCGGCCGGAGGATCTGCCGGCCTGGGGCCAGCCGCTGCCGGCCGAGCTCGGCGACGGTGACCTGACATCGCTGCTCGATCGGCTGCCCTGGCCGCATCGCGCCGAGCTGCGCGGCTTCGTGTCGCCCGATGGCCTGCGCTGGCGTGCGATGGACCCTGACCCGCTGATCGTCGCGCCGCCGGACCCGATGGCGATGTTTGATAGCCACAACCTGGCGTTCTGGGACAGTGAGCTCGGTGAGTACGTCGTCTACGCCCGCGGCTGGACGCCGCCGGGCGTCCGCGCCATCCGCCGCTGCACCTCGCCCGATTTCCGCCACTGGTCGGAGTTTGCCTTCATCGACATGGGCGATGCGCCGACGGAGCATCTCTACAAGAACGGGGCGATCCCCTACTTCCGGGCCCCCCACATCCGCCTGATGTTTCCCAAGCGCTTCGTCTCGAGCCGGCGGCGGTTCGCCGAATGGGAGGGCAACGGCATCTCCGACACGGTGTTCATGAGCAGCCGCGACGGCGTGCAGTGGCAGCGCCGCTTTCACGAGGCGTTCCTGCGGCCGGGCAGCGATCCCGAGAACTGGACCGACCGCAACATGTATCTGGGCAGTGGCATGCTGCCGACGGCGCCACACGAACTGTCGTTCTATGCGATCGAGCACTATCGGCATCCGGGGGCGCACCTGCGGCGCTACACGCTGCGCACCGATGGCTTCGTGTCGGCCTATGCCGGCGCGGCGGGCGGCGAACTGGTGAGCCATCCGCTGGTGTTCGCCGGGGCGCATCTGCAGCTGAACCTGGCCACGTCGGCGGCGGGCGGCGTGCAGGTCGAACTGCAGCAGCCCGACGGTACGCCGCTGCCCGGGTATCGGCTGGAGGACTGCCCGCCGCTGTTCGGCGACGACATCGCCCGCACGGTGCAGTGGCACGGCGGCGCGCGCCTCGATGCCCTGGCGGGCCAGCCGCTGCGGCTGCGGCTGGTGCTGCACGATGCCGACGTCTACGCGCTGCAGTTCGTCTGAGGCCGCGCGTCACCGCGACCCGTCGGGGTACGCACAGCGTGCCCCGGCTGCGCGTGGCGCCAGAGCTACGCAGCCGGCGACTCGCCGCGCCATTCGCGCCACAGCACGCCCAGGGCGAGCGCCAGCACCAGCAGCGCGATCAGCCCGCCGACCCACGGGATGGCGAGCAGCGATGAGACCAGCAGCACGCCGAGCGCAAGCGGCGCCAGCCGCTGATCCAGCCACGCCGGTCGCAGGCGCGCGAGCAGGCTTCGCCCCATGCCATAGCCGACGATCACCGGCGCCACCAGGCCGCCGCCGATGATGCCGGCCACGATCACACCGGCCAGCGCCACGCTGCCGGTAGCCACAATCGCGCCTGCCAGATCGCCGAGCGTCAGCATGCCAAATACCACGCCGCCGATGATGGTCACGAGCAGCAGCATGGATCCGCCGAGCACCAGCGCCGCACTGGCCAGCGCACCGGCCAGCAATGTTGGGCCGGGCTGCTGCACCACGCCGTCGGCCAGTCGTGCCAGCCGCACCGGCAGCAGCCACACCAGCACGGCACCCACCAGCAGGAGCGTCACCAGTTGCCGCAGCAATGCGAACAGCGGCTCGAGCGCGCCGCCGTCCGGCGGCGCCGCGTGCTCCCCGGCGTCTGCGCGCTCGGTGACGATGTGCGTCAGCCCGCCTAGCTGTGCGCCGTCAGCCACCGATGGCGGGGCCGGCGAGTGCGCCGTCAGCATTCCGCCGATGCGGGCGGCTGTTTCGACCACGATGTCATCGGCGTAGACTGCGACGGCCTCGCCGACCGGGCCCCCGAGCACCAGTTGCTGGCTGGCCACGTCGGCGCGGCGCGCCACGGCACCGCGCACCGTCACGGTGCCGCCGGCGACCGCCAGATCACCACCGACCCGGCTCGCCGGCACGATCAGCACCGTGCCGGCCGCGCCGATCATGTCGTCACCGACGCCGGCCTCGGCCTGCAACGTCAGATCGCCCGCCGCCAGGCGAACGTCATCCTCGACCACTCCGGCGATGGTGATGCGGTTCGCTGCCGCGATGACATCACCGGTCACCACGCCATTGATGGTGATCGTCTCGGCCGCAGCGATCAGGTCGCCCTCGATGCGGCCATCGATCACCAGCTCGCTCGCCGCGATCACCAGATCATCCGCGACAACCTCGTCGGCACCGATGATGACCCGCTCGCCGCCGCGGCTGGAGGCGGCGTGCGCCGCCGGGACGGCGATCACGCCTGCCACGATCAACCCGAGTATCCAGCGCCTGTGCATCCCGACCTCCTCGCGCCATCCTGGTGATACAACGACCGGCTGGGGCACGTTGTTGCGCGGCGTGGGCCACGGCGCACCCGGCGCGGCGCCAGCGCCCGCCTGTAGCTGCGGGCAGGGTGCACCTCGCCTGCGGCGGCAGGGGCTGGCGCACGGACGCCGGCGCTGCAGCGCGACGGCGCTCGCAGGCACGCCGCTGCACCGGCCGGTTGGTTCGCGGCGATGCTGCCCGGCGCCAAGCCCGGCACAGCGGCGCGTTACAGCTCGGGGTACTGGCGGCGCAGCGCCTGCTCCGCGGCTTCGATCGCCGGCAGCGGCTCGACGCTGCCGCGCGCCACGCTGCCGGCCACGTTGTCGAGCGCCGCTTCGATCGCCGCATCATAGCGGCTCAGCACCACCTCCGGCTGTGCCTGCGCCGCCTCGCTGAGCAGGCGGAACGCCGGCTGGTCGCCGAAGAAGCCCACCGGGCGATCGTAGAGCGGATCGCTCCATGCTGGCATGAACGCCGGCAGCACCCCCGCACCCTGCAGCGCCAGGTTCTGTAGCTCGGCCGTGGCGCAGAGCGCGCGCACCAGCGACCACGCCGCGTCTTGCACCAGCGACTGCTCTGGAATGAGCAACGCCAGCGCGGAGACGCTGAAATCGCCACCCGGCGGCCGGATCATGCGCCACGCGCCCGCCGTCGTCGGCACATTCTGCTGTAGCAGCAGCAGGTTCCAGGCGGCATCGACGAACCCTGCAGCAGTCCCTGTCACCAGCGACGGGCCGATCTCGTCGCGGCGCAACTCGGCCGGTACGCCCCGGCGCTGCAGGCCGGCGACGAACTCGGCAGCCGGCAACGCACGTCGCGCCAGATCGAGTCGGTCGCCGGTGAGCCAGCCACCGCCCTGCTGTGCCGCCACCACCGCGAACAGCCGGCGCGATTCGGCCACCAGGCGGTGGTCGGGCAACGCGCGCTGCAGCGCCTCATCCAGCGCCAGCCAGTCATCCCAGCTGCGCACCTGTGCCTGGAGCTCCGCCGGGTCAGCGGGTAGGCCCGCGCGCGCGAAGACATCGGCACGATACCATGCGGTGCCGACACCGATCGCCCACGGCAGCGCCACCTGGCGGCCGGCGAATCCGGTCGCCTGCCAGGCCCAGGGCACGAACGACTCGCGCAGCCCGGCGCCGTCGAACGGTGCTGCCGCCAGATCGGCGAGCCCCGCCTGCTCGCGCAGCATGCCCAGCATCGTGCGGTCGGTGATGAACACATCGGGCGCGCCGGTGCCGGCCTGAAGCGCGCTGACAAACTGGCGGTACGCCTGCTGGTACCCGACGCGCTCGAGACGCACCCGCACCAGTGGATGCGATCGCTCGAACTCGGCGACCAGGCCCGTCAGCGCATCATCAAGCCAGTTCCAGACGACGACCGTCGTCGGGGTCGCGGCAGTCGGCGTCGGCGGCGTGGCCAGCGTGGGCAGGCTGCACGCGCCGAGCAGGCCACCGAGGCCGCCGGTTGCGGCGAGGCGCAACGCCTGGCGCCGGCTGAACGTAGCCATGAGCATCTCTCCCTGTGGCGGATCGCGTTTCCGTCGCACCATCATAGCATACTGGACACCGCTGCGCCTCGCGCACCACGGCCAGCCAGCAGCGCCGGTGGCATATGTGGCTGCCGTCAGTCGATGAAGGCGAGCGCACCGGCCTGATCGGGCGCGCCCCAGGCGAGGAGCTGCTGCAACCCCGCAGGCGTTCGCGGCGCCCGCCGGCTGAGGCGGCAGCACTGGCCGCGGTATGCACACAGCCAGTGCTCGGCGATGACGATGACGCCGCTGAGGCGGGTGTGCTGTGTCTGACGAAACAACCGCAGCGTCGTGGGCGCGAGATCGGCCAGAGCGATGACCAGCCATGCCGGTGAGCGTCGCGTCAGGAGCAGCGCCGCTGCAGCAAGCCCCGGCACATCCATCACCACCAGGTCGGTGTGGTAGATGCCAAGCTGGCCGGCAGCCTGGCATGCGTACGGGCCTGCCACCAGGGCTGTCTGTGCCGGATGCATGTCCGCCCCCTCGCTGTGCATCAGCCAGGAACCACCGAGCCACCCCGGCGGGCACCGCAGGCGGTGCATCGCTGGATGGCTCAGCAGGTTCATGCCGTAGTTCGGTCGGTCCGTCGCCGCCGGCCGGCGGCGACGGCGCTCATGGCCCTCAGCGCGGCCATGCCAGGTAGGGGAAGTAGATCGTGTAGTTGAACCGCGGCGCTACAGTCACCGCCGTGGTGGTGGCCGGTGCCGCCGACGCCGCCACCGACGGCGTGCTCCGGACCGGCTTGCCGCTCAGGATCGCCGGCGCCGAGCGGGCCGCCGCACTGCTGCCCGGGCCATCGGTGATCGTCAGGCGATACGTGCTCTCGGCAAAGCCGACCACCTCGATCTGATACACACCGAAGCCCGTCGCCGTGAAGCTCACCGCATCAGTCACTGCGCCCACCAGATCGCTCGAACCGACCAGGCTGCCGTCCGGTCCCCAGATGTACAGGTCGGCGTCGCCGGTGAGCGCGCTGAGCGACACGCTGAGCTGCTCGCCCGGGTTGAGCGTCCGGCGGAACAGCTTGACCTGTCCCTGCAGCAGCGGTGCGCTGTCGGGCGTGAAGTTGACGGTCGCACGCGCTGGCCGTTCCGAGATGTTGCCTTCGACATCGCTCACCCAGACCTGGATGTAGCGCAGGCCGGCGCCGCCCGCCAGCGCCAGCGGGTACCGTGGGCTGAACGGGATCCAGCCCGTCTCCTGGGTGACTGACCAGGTGAGCGAACCGGCATCGAAGACGCGTTCGACGATGTACATACCCGCCAGGCCGCTGCCACCCGCATTGTCGTTGGCGGTCACCACCACCGAGGCGACACCGTCGATGACTTCCGTCACCCCGTCATTCAGGTTGACGTCGAGTACCACCGGCGCGATCTGGTCGACGGCCGTGACCGGCATCACGGTGATCGTCCGCTGTGCCGTGTTGTTGGTCGTCACCGCCTCGTCCAGGGTGCCATCAGGATCGGCGACTGCGACGATGGCCACGTCACCCACGAGACTGGTGGTGTCCCAGGCGATGCTGACCACCGCCGGCGTGATGGCGCCGGGATCGATCGGCGCCGAGGTGGCGCGGCCGATCTCGACCAGCGTGCCGTTCGACTCGCGGCGGTAGAACGCGACCGGCACGCTCACCGGGGCCGTTCCATTGCCGCGTCGCGCGACGTTGAGCTGGAGCAGCGCGGTCGCGCCGCTGCGCACCGTCGACGGGTTGGTCGTCAGGTCATCGTCGCCGATCGCGATGTCATCGGTCGCCAGGTCGAAGGTCGTGTAGGCGTCCGCCAGCGTGCTCGCCGGCCCGGTAGCAGTATTGCGGACGGTGATGTCGTAGGTGTCGGCTGCCACGCCTGCCGGCAGGAAACCGGTCGCCAATCGGTCGCTGATGCGCGTGACCGAGGTCAGCGCCGTCGTACCGACCTGCGCGGTCATGCCGTCGCGGAAGTTGAAGCCGTACAGCGTTACCAGCACCGGAGCGGTGGTCGAGCCCTGGGCTGGTGCGATACGCTGCAGGCTCGGGCCGGCGCCGGTGACGGTGAAGCCACGCGGCAACAGACCACACTGCCCGTCGGGGTTGCACACCTCGAGGGTGTACTCGCCACTGGCAAGGCCGGCCGGCACCTGGGCGCTCAGCTGGGTGTTGCTCACGACGCTGATGGCGTTCAGGCCTGTGCGCGTGCCGCTCGCGTCGCTGAGGCTGATTGTCAGGTTGTCGCGGAAGTTCGAGCCGCTGATCTGCACCGTCGTGACCGTGGCATCGTCACCGGTCGCCGGATTCATGCCGGTGACGACTGGCGCCGGCAGTGGTGCCGCCGTCACGGCCACGGTGGGCAGCGGCGTCGGCGTGCTGGTCGGCGTCGCTGTCGACAGCGGCGTTGCCGTCGCGGTGTTGGTCGGCGTCGCGGTGCTGGTCGGCGTCGCGGTGTTGGTCGGCGTCGCGGTGTTGGTCGGCGTCGCCGTCGCTACGGGCGCGTCGACGGTCTGGTCGGCGAAGACCATGATCTCCATGCCGATCAGCGTATCGCTGCTCGTCGGCCCGGTGACCACCGGGTTCACGCCGCTGAAGACGATGGTGTAGGCAGCGCGGGCCAGGGCGAATACGGCGGTGTCGTTGCCGTCACCACCGGTGAGGGTGTTGGTGCCCGGGCCGCCGTTGAGCGTGTCGTTGCCCGGGCCACCGTTGAGCACGTCGTTGCCGGCATTGCCGACGAGCGTGTCGTTGCCGGCGCCGCCGGTGATGGCGTTGGCGCCGTTGTTGCCGGTCAGCACCAGCGCGCCCGTGGCTGCGGCAGCGTCGAGATTGAGCGAAGTCGTGGCGGCCGAGGAGCCAGTCGCATCGCCGATCGTCACGTTCTCGATGGCGCTCACCGCCGGGATCGTGAGAGTCTGTCCGGCGACACTGCTGGTGAACAGGATGGTGTCGCTACCGGCACCACCGTCGAGGATATCGCCGGTGATGTCGCCGGGCAGCGCGATGATCACGCGGTCATTGCCGTCACCGGCGTTGACGGTGTCAGCGCCCGGGCCTGGCACCAGGGTGTCGTTACCGGCACCACCAGTCAGCGTGTCGTTGCCGATGCCGCCATCAAGCGTGTCATCGCCGGCTCCGCCATCAAGCGTGTCATTGCCTGCGTTGCCGACGAGCGTGTCGACGCCTGCCAGACCGGCCAGCACGTTGTTGCCCGTGTTGCCGGCCAGCAGGTTCGCCGCCGCGTTGCCGGTGACATTCACCGCACCCGTGCCCAGGACCACCAGGCCGTTTGCCGTCGTACCGGCGAGCGCGAGCGAGAAGCCGGTCGCGCCGCTGGGGACGGTGATGGTCAGGTCCTGCAGGCTCGACGCGATGCTGACGGTGCCGTCGGTGTACGCGCCGGGATTCAGGTTGACCGCGCCACCGGTGGTGACGAGATTGAGCGCTTCCTGCACGCGGCCGACGGTGCCGGTCTGGGCGCCGAGTGCCGTGACCCACAGGTTGCCGAAGTTCCCCTGGAACCCGAGGCCGCTGGCGGCGTTGGCGCCGCTGCCGAGGTAGCTGCTGGCATCGACGTTCGTCAGGCCGCTGATGCGGCCGGCGATTGTCGCTTGCGCGTTGCTGCCCCACCAGTTGCCGGATGCGCCGATGACCGTACTGCCCTCGTTGATCAGACCAAATCCGGTGGTGCCGCGCACATTGCCACCGATCAGCGATGTATTGCGGACCACCGCGTTGGTCAGGCCGGCGCCGCCGGTGCCCGGCTGGCCGAAGCGCAGCGCGTTCTCCGGGCCGCTGATCACCGTGTTCTCGATGGTCAGGTTCGCCAGCGATGCGGCGGGCGTGGCGAATGTACCGTCGCGTCGTGCGGCGATGACGATCGCTGCCGGCGTGCGCGCGTTGGTCGCCGTGCCGTAGACGCCGCTGCCGCTGACCGTCGCGTTGCGGATGGTGATGTTGCTGTACGCCTTCCACTTCAGATTCAGCTCGATGCCGTGGTTGAGACCGAAGCTGGAGTCGGTGCCGCTGTTCGTCACGGCGATGCCGTCGAACACGGCGTTGTCGAGCTTCTCGGCGTAGATGCCGCTGCGCCGGTTGCCGTTGAAGGTCGTTCCGGTCACCGTGACGTTCCTGACGCTCGTGCTGCCAGTCGCGGCGGCGCTGTCGGCGGCGAGGTACCAGCCCCGGACGTTGTTGTCGAAGTGGCTGTTCGCGACGACCAGGCCGTCGAGGTTGGCGTTGCTTGCGACACGCAGGCCTTCGTTGGCGCCATCCACGGTGAAGTTGGTGAGCGTCAGGCCGCCGACGCTCGCAGCGGCGTTGATGCCGCGCTCGTATCGGGTGCCCGGCACGGCCTGCTGCAGTCGCAGGTTGGCCAGCGCGATGTTCGATGCGCCGATGGTGATGCCGGTCTGGCCCGAGGCGAGCGACAGCACGGTCGTCGCCTCACCCAGTCCGTCGACGGCGCCGGTGATCGTCAACGCCTTGCCGATGGTCATCGCCTGGGCGTAGCGGCCCGGGCCCACCAGCACCGTGTCGCCGGCGGTCGCGCCGTCGAGCGCGCCCTGGATGGACGTCGCCGCCGTCACGTACACCGTCGCGTCGCGGTAGTCCTTGAGCGCGTAGCCGTTGCCGAGCGTCAGCGTCTGGGCGCCCAGCAGGCTGAAGATGCCGGCGCGGTCCAGCACGCTGCCGGCCAGGCTGACGCCCGCGCCGAGGCCGATGCCCTCGACCGTGGTGGCGAAGGTGTTGCCACCCAGCGCCGCCAGCGTCATGCCCTCGGTGCCGGCGATGCCGTAGCTCACCGAGCTCGAGAACGTGTTGCCGGTGATCGTCAGGTTGGTCGGCCGGCCGTAGAAGTCGCCCTGCACGCCGCGGACGGCGTTGACGATGGTGTTGCCGATGATCGCAGCGCCGCCGGTGCCGGCCGGCGCGATCGCGCGACCGTCGGCGGCGTTGCCGTTGTCGATGGTGAAGCCGGCGCCCGCGCCACCCAGCGTCACACCATCGGCCGCGAAGCGGACGGTCTCGCCGGTCGGCGCCGCGCCACGGATCGTGGTGGAGCCGGCACCGGCGTGCGAGATCAGCGTCAGGTCGCTGCCGATGGTCAGCGGCTCGGCGTAGCTGCCCGGGCCCACCAGCACCGTGTCGAGTGCCGCCGCGCCGTCGATCGCGTCCTGGATGGACGTCGTCGCCGTCACGTAGACCGTCGCGTCGCGATAGTCCTTGAGCGCGTAGCCGCCGGCCAGGCTGAACGACTGGCCGTCCAGCATCGTGAAGATGCGGGCGCGATCCAGCGTGGTGCCGGCCAGGCTGACGCCCGCGCCGAGGCCGATGCCCTCGACCGTGGTGTTGAACACGTTGCCCGAGATCGACGCGATCGACATGTCCTCGGTGCCGGCGATGCCGTAGCTCACCGTGCCGGCGAAGGTGTTGCCGGTGATCGTCAGGTTGGTCGGCCGGCCGTAGAAGTCACCCTGCACGCCACGGACGGCGTTGACGATGGTGTTGCCGATGATCGCAGCGCCGCTGGTGCCGGCCGGCGCGATCGCGCGACCGTCGGCGGCGTTGCCGTTGTCGATGGTGAAGCCGGCGCCCACGCCACC
>JAGWYG010000180.1 GCA_018969485.1 Chloroflexota bacterium | reverse complement strand
CTGCCCTGTCAAGAGGCAGCCACGGCCCAAGAAGATACCAAATTGCCACTTTTGTATCCCCCTTTGGCGGGGGTTTCCACTGCCCGGCCGGGAATGCCTTAAATCGGACCGGCGCCGAGGACCGCGCCGCCATGGTAGCGTGCGCACACGAAACAGGGGGCCGGAATGATCGAGTGGCGCGAACGCAAAGCCTACTGGCGGCACACGAAATGGCAGCTTCTGGCGAGCCTCGGGCCGTTCGTCGTGGCCATGATCCTGGTGCCGCTCTATGCCGACACGCTCAACGCGAAGCGCTTCCTCGGCGTGCCGCTCGGCTATTTCCTGCTCTGCAACGGCACCATCCTGATGGCGATGTTCGTCATCGTGAGCTGGATCAACCGCCAGGATGCGATCGACCATTGGCACGGAGCCGATGAAGATCACTGACGCGGGGCAGGGCGCGCAAGTGCGCCTGGTCGGCCGGGGATCGATTGCGGGATGAAGAACGAAAAGATGCAGGCGTGCGAACCGATCGCTGCGATCCCGGCAGGCCAGCCCGCATCACAGACCGGCCCAGCGGCCGGCCGGGGATGACGCATGGCACCAGGCACACCACAGCGCGCCGTCAACCCGCAGCTCGGCATCTACTTTGGCATCTTCGTCAGCGCGATGATCGCGGTGGCGATGCTGGCGCTGATGCTGGAGCAGCTCGGCGTCGGTGACGGCCTCGTTCGCCTGCTGCTCCTGGCAGCCCCGGTCGCGTTCTTCGCCGCCTTCGCCGGCAGCGTCACCACGACCGCGCCGCTCGAGTTCTTCGCCGCAGGCCGCCGCATTCCTCCGTTCTTCGCCGGCCTGGTGCTGGCGACCGTCTCCTTCGGCGGGATCGGCGTCGTGTGCCTGCCGGGCGTGATCTTCCATGCCGGCGTCGACGGCTTCGCCATCGCAATCGGCATGCTGTCGGGACTGGTGCTGATGGGCATGCTGCTCACGCCGTTCCTGCGCAAAGCGGGCGCATTCACTGCGCCGGGCTTTCTCGCCCGCCGGCTCGACAGCCGCATCGTGCGCATCACGGCAGCGACGGTGCTCATCATCCCGGTGCTGCTGCTGTGCGTCGCCGAGGTCCGCGTCGCGGGTATGCTGGCGTCGCGACTGACCGGGCTGCCGGTGGCGGTCGCGGCCGTCCTGACGGTGATTCTCGCCGGCCTCCTCGTCGTCGGCGGCGGGGTGCGCAGCATGACCTGGGCCGGCGCCGCCAAGGGACTGCTGGCGCTCATTGCGATCACGGTTCCCGTCATGGTGATCTCGGTCCTGCTGTCGAGCCTGCCTCTGCCGCACCTCGTGCAGGGCAACATCGTGCGGCTCGTCTCGCGCCAGGAGATCGTGCGCTCGGTGCCGGCCGTGTTCGCCGATCCGCTGTTCATGGATCTGCCGGGCGTCGGCCTCGAGCCGGTGGCCAAGCAGTTCCTGCAATCGTTCGGCAGCATCGGGCCGCTGGCGTTCCTGCTGCTGTCGTTCACCATCGCCGCCGGCATGGCCGGCATGCCGTCGATCCTGCAGATCACGGGACCGGCGACCGGCGTGCATGCTGCGCGCAAGTCGGTGGGCTGGGCCGTGCTCATCGTTGGCTTCGCCATTGCAACCGCGGCATCGGTCGCAGCGTTCCTGCGCCACCTCCTGCTCGAGCAGGTGGTCGGCCTGCCGGCCGAGCGCTGGCCACCGTGGATCGCCGAGCTGATCCAGAACGGCTTCGCCGACATCGCCGACAAGTCCCGCCCGGCGCTGCTGACGGCCATCTCTGTCGACCGCGACATGGTCATGTTCGCCATCCCGACCGCGGCCGGTCTGCCGGGCGTCGTCGTCGACCTGATGATGGTTGGCGCGTTCGCGGCGTGCCTTGCCGCCGCCTGCGCGGCGCTCGTCGCCGCCGGCTCGATCTTGTCGGAGAACGTGGTGACGGGGCTGATCGGCGATGCACCGCCCGATGCCGTGCGCGTCGTCACGGCCCGGCTCGGCATCGTGGCCGCCGCGATCGCCGTCGCCGTGATGGCGACGTTCAGCGGTGACCCGCTGCAGATCGCGCTGTCGGCACTGTCGATCTCGGCAGCGGCCGGATTTCCGGTGCTGGTGCTGGCGGTGTTCTGGAAGCGGCTGACGCCGCTGGGCGCCGCAGCAGCCATGGTTGCCGGCTTCGGCATCGCGACCAGCTGTCTCGTCCTGGCGGCGGCCGGCGTGACCGTGCTGTCGCTGCCGCTCGCAGGCGTGCTTGGCATGATCGCAGCGTTCACTGCCGGCGCGGTTGTGACCCCGATGACGCCCGCGGCGAGCCGGACGGCGCATGAGTTCCTGCGTGACATGCGCGTGCCGGGCGGCGAGACGATCCTCGACCGGCGTGCGCGCCTGGAACGTATGCGCCGCATTGCCGACGAGTGACGCCTGCGAGGCCCGCGCGTTCATCAAATGGCGGCAATCGGGATGTTGAATGACCGGTGCGGCGGCGGTTTACCAACGACGGCGGCGGTGGAACGAAAAGCCCGCGTAACCGCGTTCCAGGATCCTGCCGCAGAGAGATGCGATCACGGCGGCCTTGAGCGGCGGCACGCTTGATGCTCTAGGGATAGCGCGCGCCCGACGCGCCGAGGATGCCGGAACGGACATGGGATTGGAACGCGACCTGCTGAA
>JAGWYG010000087.1 GCA_018969485.1 Chloroflexota bacterium | reverse complement strand
TTTGATTTCGCCTGATTTCATTTGATTTCGCCTGATTTCATTTGATTTCGCCTGATTTCATTTGATTTCGCCTGATTTCATTTGATTTCGCCTGATTTCATTTGATTTCGCCTGATTTCATTTGATTTCGCCTGATTTCATTTGATTTCATGCATGGCGCCGGCCTGGGAGCACATCCCGGCCGGCGTCGTGTATGTTGGCAGTGCGAGTGCCGCGCGGCATCGTGGCTGCCGCCAGATCCCGCCGATCGCCGGCGGCGGCTGCCGGCACCACGCCGACCGGTGCTCCGATGCGTTGCAGCGCGCCGACCCGCGGCCCGTCACGTTCGTTGTTACTTGTTATGTCAGGCGATACGCCTGGGCATGGGCGTTGCGATGCCGCAGCCGACGATTGCGACGGCACGGGGATGGCTCATCGTGCATGCTCCTGTTGCCCGGCCCCCGCCGAGCGCAGCGTAGTGGCGCGCTGCTGGGCCTCGAGCACCAGCTGTGCCGCGAGGAAGCAGTGTTCCTGGGTCATGGCAGTCTCGGTGCGGTCGCGGATGTCGCGCAGCAGGCACGGGCCGTACGGCAGCGGCGTCGCGTCGCACGCGATATGGTGCGTACCGTGGCGATCGACCAGGAACAGGTGATTGGCGCCGGGCCGACCGGCGATGTCGATGTTCTTGCGCACCTCGATGTACCCCTCGGTGCCGAGGATGACCAGCCGGCCGTCGCCCCAACTGGCCAGGCCATCCGGCGTGTACCAGTCACAGCGCACGTATCCGCTCACCTCGGTGCCGTCGGCGGTGCTGCCGCGCACCACGAGGTCGCCGAAATCCTCGAAGGCCGGATACTGTGGATAGTGGTAGTTGGCGACCTGCGCCATCACGACGCTGGCGGTGGTCGCGCCGGTGAAGCACAGGAACTGGTCGGCCTGGTGCGAGGCGATATCGTTGAGGATGCCGCCGTAGCGCGCGCGATCGAAGAACCAGCCGGGCCGGGTATGCAGGCTGATGCGGTGCGGGCCGAGGCCGACGGTCTGGATCACGCGGCCGATCGCGCCATGCCGGACCAGCTCGCCGGCATGTACGGTCGCGCGGTTCTCGAAGCGCTCGCTGAAGCAGATCGAGTAGATCCGCCCGGTCTCACGCTGGGCGGCGCGCGCCTCGGCCAGCTGTGCCAGCGTGGTGAAGCCGGGCTTGTCGGCCATGTAGTCGTGGCCGTGCCGCATCGCCGCGATGCCCAGCGCGGCGCGCTCGTCGGGGATGGCGGCGCTGATGATCAGGTCGATGGTCGGATCGTCGAGGATGTGGCGGCGATCGGCGACGCGCCGCGCCTGGGGGAACGTCTGGCAGTAGGGGCCCAGCAGCGCCTCATCGTCATCGCAGACCGCCACCAGCTCGGCGCCGGCGTCGAGCAGCAGTCGCGTCTGGCCGTAGATGTGTCCGTGATTGAGCCCGATGGCGGCAAACCGTACCGGGGACATCGCGTGGTGCTCCTTCAGCAATTCAGCCCGGGATGAGCGCGCCACTGATGCGCAGCAGGCTGGCGCGGAACCGGCCATGAGCCAGCACCCGGCGCAGCGCATGTTCCGACCAGAAGATCGCGACCGGCCGGATGATGCCGATGACCAGCGGGCTGAGCTGCCGCACTGCCCGGCCGACCCACGGATTGGAGGACCAGGCCGTGCAATCGCGGTGGATCGAGCACGGGCCCGCCCCGCACGCAGCGTCAGGCGCCCATCGTCGATCGCAGTCGTCGTGCTGCCGCCGAAGATGCCATTGGCGCAGACGCGACCGTTTCCCGGCGTGGCCCCGGAGCCTGGCCGATGTGGCCAGGGGCTGATCCCGTCGCGTGTGCCCAGCACGCCTCCGGCGCGCGCTCAGCGCTCGCGCTGGCCGGCGCGCAGCAGCCGTACCCACTCGGCGATGCGTGCCGCGCGCGTCTGTGGCTGCTTCGCCGACAGGATCCAGCGTACGAAGTTCTTGCGATAGAATGTCGGCAGGCTCGTGAAGAACACCCGCGCGTCGGGTTCGTCCGCCAGCGCCGCCGCCAGATCGGGCTCGAGCGCATCAGCCTGCGGCCCCTCGGGCTGCAGCATCACCGGCAGCGGCACATCCGGCACCAGGCCGGCATCGCGCAGCCATGCCGGGCCGACCGGCAGGTGCCAGCCGGTGGTGCCGCGCACCAGCGCGCCACGAATCGGCCGGCCTGCCAGCGTTCCGCTGACGTGGAAGCGCTCGCGCGCACCCCATACGACCACCGGGTCAAACGGCAGCGCCAGCACGGTACGGCCCGCGGCGCGCAGCAGCGGCGCCTCGAAGGACTGTTCCACCATCACCCCGCGTTTCTCATTGATCCGCCAGACCGGCTCCGTCGGAGAGGACAGCCCGAGTATGTCATACGCCCGGCAGCTGCACCGGGCCAGGAACCTGCGGCACCATCAGCCGCCGGACTCATGCGCCCGCACCGGCGCGGCCGTGCCAGCGCTCAGACGTGGGCGCAATAGCGCGCCACCAGCTCGGCGACGACGTCGTCGCCCGGGCGATCCCAGATCGCCTGGTTGAAGATCTCGACTTCGATGGGCCCGGTGTAGCCGGCGGCGTCGACGTGCTGCCGGATCTGGCGCAGCGCGATGACGCCATCGCCCATCATGCCGCGCCCGAGCAGCATGTGGGGCGTCGGGACGAGCCAGTCGGACACGTGGTAGCCGGCGATGCGGCCGCGCGCGCGCCTGATCTGTGCGCTGAGCTGGGGATCCCACCAGACGTGATAGGCGTCGATGATGACGCCGACGGCGGCGGCGGCGTGCGGCTCGGCCAGATCGAGCGCCTCGCCGAGCGTGGTGATCACCGAGCGGTCGGCGGCGAACATCGGGTGCAGCGGCTCGATGCCGAGCACCACGCCGGCGGCGCTGGCGTCGGGCACCAGCGCGGCGATGGCGTCGGCGACCTGCTGCCGCCCGCGGGCGATGTCGCGGTCTGCGGCAGCGCCGCAGACCAGCACCAGCGTGTGTGCGCCGAGCGCCGCGGCTTCGTCGATGGCGCGCCGCGTGTCGTCGATGCGGGCGGCGCGCTCGGCGGCGCTGGCGGCGGGGAACATGCCGCCACGGCAGACGCCCGAGACGCCGATGCCGGCATCGCGCACCAGCCGGACGGCGCGCTCGAGGCCGACGGCGGCGATCTTGTCGCGCCAGATGCCGATGTGCGGCACGCCGGCGCGCATGCAGCCGTCGATGGCCTCGGCCAGGCTCCAGCGCTGCGTGGTCTGCTGGTTCAGGCTGAGCCGCGCGCGCGGCGCCGCGTCGTCCGTCGTCATCGTGGCCCCCCTCACGCGATGCCGGCCAGCGCCAGCACCGCCTGCATGCGCTGCACCGCCCGCTCGGGATCGTCGAACAGCGCGGCCTGGTCGGCGAGGCGGAACAGTTCGGCGAGATGCAGGATCGAGCGGGCGCTCTCCTGGCCGCCAACCATGCGCAGATGCGACTGGTGGCCGTTCAGATAGGCCAGGAACACTACGCCGGTCTTGTAGGCGTAGGTCGGCCGGCCGAAGATGTGCCGCGAGAGCGCCACGGTCGGATCGAGGATCTGATGATAGCGCGCCAGATCACCGCTGTCGAGCGCCTGCAGCGCCGCCGAGGCCACCGGCGCGATCGGGTCGAGGATGCCGAGCAGCGCATCGCTGTACCCCTGCCCGTCGCCGGCGATCAGCGTCGGGTAGTTGAAGTCATCGCCGGTGTACATGCGCATGCCGGCCGGCAGCCGTCGCCGCAGCGCGACCTCGCGATCCTGGTCGAGCAGCGACAGCTTGATGCCGTCGATCGCGCCGGCGTGCGCCTGCAGGATGGCCAGACACGCCCCGGTGGCCTGGTCGAGGTCGCGCGCGCCCCAGTAGCCGGCCAGCGCCGGGTCGAACATGTCGCCGAGCCAGTGAATGATGACCGGCTGCGCGACGTGGCCGAGCACCTCGGCATACACGCGCGCGTAGTCGTCGGCATCGCGCGCGCTGGCGGCGAGCGCCCGGCTGCACATCAGGATGACGCGCCCGCCGAGCGCCTCGATGGCATCGATCTGCTCGAGGTAGGCCTCGATGATGGCGTCGATGGTGTGCCGCACGCCGCCGGCGAGTTGGTCGGTGCCGGCTCCGCAGGCGATCACGCCGCCCACCGCGCGCGCTTCGCGCAGCGAGCGCTCGGCCAGTTCGCGCGCCGCCGGCCAGTCGAGCCCCATGCCGCGCTGCGCCGTGTCCATTGCCTCGGCGACGGCAAAGCCATACGACCACAGGTGCCGCCGGTAGGCCAGCGTGGCGTCCCAGTCGATCGCCGCCGGGCCAGCACCAGCGGCCGCCGTCAGCGGGTCGGCGACGACGTGCGCGGCGGCGTAGGCGATGCGGCTGGTGATCGGGCGCGTCGGCCGTGGCCACGCCGTGCCCGCCTGCACGGTGTAGCGGCTGCTGCGCCGGTCGGCGCCGGGAAGGACGAGCGAATGTGCCACGTCGGCCCCCTGTCGTCGTGCGCGCCGCACCGCCGCCGCGCGCAGCCTCGGCCTACGCGCCGGCGATGTCCAGTTCCGGCACGTCGATCCAGCGCCGCTCGGCCCACGAGCGCAGGCCGAGCTCGGCGAGCTGTACGCCCCGCGCGGCCTCGAGGAAATCCCAGCGGAACGGCCCGTCGCCGGCGACGTGCCGCAGGAATGCCTCCCACTGCACCTTGAAGGCGTTGTCGAACGTGCCGTTGTCGGGCACATCCTGCCAGCCGCTGCGGAATGCGATCGGGTTGGCGATGTCCGGATTCCAGACCGGCCGCGGCGTGGCGACCCGGTGCTGCACCCGGCATTCGCGCAGCCCGGCGACCGCGCTGCCGTGTGTGCCGTCGACCTGCAGGACGAAGAGCTCGTCGCGGTAGACGCGTACGGCCCACGAGGAGTTGATCTGTGCGATGACGCCGTCGGCGAGCTCGAATGTGGCGTATGCGGCGTCGTCGGCGCTGGCGGCGTAGGCGTGGCCCTGCTCGTCGATGCGCTGCGGGATGTGCGTCGCACCCAGGCATGAGACTGCCCGGACGCCGCCGAACAGGTTGTCGAGGACGTAGCGCCAGTGGCAGAGCATGTCGACGATGATGCCGCCGCCGTCTTCCTTGCGGTAGTTCCACGATGGCCGCTGCCCGGGTTGCAGGTCGCCTTCGAAGACCCAGTAGCCGAATTCGCCCCGTACGGACAGGATGCGGCCGAAGAAGCCACTGTCGATCAGCCGCTTCAGCTTGAGCATGCCCGGCAGGAAGAGCTTGTCCTGCACGACGCCATGCTTCACGCCGGCGGCGCGCGCCAGCCGCGCGAGCTCCAGCGCTGCGCTGACGCTCTCGGAGATCGGCTTCTCGCAATAGACGTGCTTGCCGGCAGCGATCGCGGCTGTGAGGCTGCTGACGCGCTGTGCGGTGGTCTGGGCGTCAAAATAGATGACATTCGCCGGATCGGCGAGGCAGCCCGCCAGATCGGTGCTCCAGCGCGCGATCTGGTGCGCGGTCGCCAGTGTGCGCACGCGTTCCGCGCTACGGCCAACCAGGATCGGGTCGGGCATGATGGTGTCGCCGTTGCTGCAGCGGACGCCGCCCTGCGCCCGGATGGCCAGGATCGAACGGATGAGGTGCTGGTTCGTCCCCATGCGCCCGGTTACGCCGTTCATGATGACGCCGATGGTTCGCTCGGCCACGTGCTGCTCCTCACTGCGGGCAATGATGCTGGAAAACGCTTTCCGGTATCACGACAATACCACGGCGCGTCCTATCCTGTCAACCCTGAACCCGCCGTCGGCGGATGCTGTGCAATGCCGGTGTGCGCCAGCGCCGGCAGGCGGCATGCCGTCGGGCGACGCGCGGCAGCGCGGGAGCGCCAGCCCGGGTGCCGCTGCCGCGCCGCGCGGGAGCGCAGCACCCGCGGGCAGCCGCCCCGGCATGGCGCCAGGTAGGGTAGAATGACGCCGGGCGGCGTGCGCGCCGCCACATGGCGAGGAGGCCAGCATGCGAAGGACGATCTCGACCGGCACGCCCTGGGAGGGGCTGGCAGGCTACGCGCGGGCCGTGCGCGTCGGCCAGGCGGTGTATGTGTCGGGCACCACCGCATCCGATGCGACGGGCGCGGTGCAGTACATCGGCGACGCCGCCGGGCAGGCGCGCTATATTCTCGACAAGATCGCCGCGGCGCTGGCCGGGCTCGACGCCACGCTCGGCGACGTCGTGCGCACCCGCGTGTACGTCCGCGACATCGCCGACTGGGAGGCGGTAGCACGGGTGCACGGCGAGTACTTCGGCGCCATTCGCCCGGCCAACACCCTGGTGCGCGCCGAACTGGTCTCGCCCGACCATCTGGTCGAGATCGAGGCTGACGCGCTGATCGGCGGAGCCGGCTGATGCGGTTCTCGGTGCGCTTCAACAACGATCTGCCCGCCATGGCCTATGCCCCGCTGGCGCAGGCCGCCGAGGCCGCCGGCTTCGACCAGTTCTGGGTCAGCGATGACCTGTTCCTGCGCGGGGTCTGGCCGATCCTCAGCGCGTGTGCGCTGGCGACCCGGCGCATCGCGCTGGGGACGTGCATCGTGAACCCGTATACGATGCATCCGGCCGAGATCGCGATGCAGGCGGCGGCGCTCGATGAACTGAGCGGCGGCCGGTTCCATCTGGGGGTGGCGGCTGGCGCCGCCGATTTCATCGAGTGGATCGGTGTGCCCTACCGGCGGCCGCTGGCCACCACCGCCGAGACGCTGCGCACGCTGCGGGCGCTGTTCGCCGGCGCCGTGCCGGCCCGCGCTGCCCGGCCGCCGGCGGGCTGGAACGACCAGGCCTACCTGCGCTTCGGCACCCGGCCGATCCCGCTGTACCTGGGGGCGATGAGCCCGCAGATGACCCGCATGATCGGCGAACTGGCCGACGGCGGCCTGCCGCTGCTGTTTCCACCGGAATCGTTCGCCGAGACGGCGGCGCTTGTCCATGCCGGCGCGCTGGCGGCCGGCCGCGATCCCGCCGCGATCGATCTCGCAGCCTGCGTGTGGGTCTCGATCGATGATGATCATGCGGCGGCCGAGGCCGTGCTGCGCGGCAAGATCGCATATTATGGGGCGGCGCTGAGCGATGCGGTGCTGGCCCGGCTCGGCGTGCCGCGCCAGGCTATGCTGGCGATCGACGAGGCGCTGCACCACCAGCGCGACCTGGCGCGCGCCTGCGCGCTGGTCACGCCGGCGATGCTGCGCATCGGCATCGCCGGCGACGCCGCCGCGGTGCGCACGCGGCTCGCCGGGCTGATGGCGGCGGGCGCCCGGCATCTCAGCATCGGCCCGCCGCTCGGCCCCGACCCGCTGGCGGCGCTGGCCATCCTCGGGCGCGAGGTGCTCGCGCCGCTGCGCGCCATGGCGGCGCGCTGACCACGGCAGGTCTTGCACGGTGATGATGGAGTACGACGATGACGACGGTCTATACCGCAGCCCGACTGATCACTGCCGCCGCTGCCGGCTGGATCGCCGATGGCGCGGTGGCGGTCGATGGCGACCGCATCAGCTATGCCGGGCCGGCCTCCGCCGCCCCCGCCGGCGACCGGGTGCCGCTGGGCGATGTGACGCTGCTGCCCGGCCTGATCGACATGCATGTGCATCTCACCTTCTCGGCCTCGGGCGATGTGCTGGGCGATTACCTGCAGGACAGCGAGGCCATGCACCTGCTGCGCGGCGCCGATGCGGCGCGGCGCGCCGTGCTGGCCGGCATCACGACGGTGCGCGAGTGCGGCGGCCGGAATGCCCAGGTCTTTGCGCTGCGCGACGCGGTGCGCGCGGGCGTGCTGCCCGGCCCGCGCATCATCGCCGCCGGCGCCTCGATCACCACCACCGGCGGCCACTGCTGGTTCTTCGGCCTCGAGGCCGATAGCGCCGACGATCTGCGCCGCGCGGTGCGCGCCCAGGTCAAGGCCGGCGCCGACTTCATCAAGGTCATGGCGACGGGCGGCGCGCTCACCCCCAGCACCAATCCGGTCGCGCCGCAATACGACGAGGCCCAGCTACGGGCGCTGGTCGATGATGCCCGGCGGCTCGGCCGGCGCGTCTCGGCGCACTGCCACGGCACCGCCGGCGTGCTCTACGCCGCGCGCGCCGGCGTCACGACCATCGAGCACTGCTCGTTCCAGACGCCGACCGGCCTCGAGTACGATGATGATGCGGCGGCGGCGGTGCAGGCCGCCGGCTGCTACGTCTGCCCGACGCTGGCGATCGGCGAGCGCATGACCCACGCCGAGCTGCCGGACGAGCATCCGCTGAAGATCTACCGCCGCGTGACCTGGCCCCGGCGCATCGCGAACCTGCGCCGGCTGCATGCGCTGGGGGTGCCGTTCGTCTCCGGCAGTGATGCCGGCGTGACCTTCACCCCGATCGAGGATTTCGCCTTCAACGTCACGCTGCTGGTCGATGAGGTCGGCCTCACGCCGGCCGAGGCGCTGGCCAGCGCGACCAGCCGGGCTGCCGAGGCGCTCGGCCGGCCGGATCTGGGGGTGCTCGCGCCCGGCGCGTCGGCCGATCTGCTGGCGGTGCACGGCGATCCGCTGCGCGACATTCATGCGCTGTGGCAGGTGGCCGGCGTCGTCGCGGCGGGCCGGCGTGTCCGCTGAACTGCTGCGGCGCGCCGAGGCGGCATTCGATGCGGCGGCGTGGCGCGATGCGCTGCTGGCGTTCGAGGCGGTGTGGCATGCCGATCGCGACGAGGGCACGCGGGCGCTGGTGCTGCTGTGCAATGCGCTGCTGCAGCTCGAGCGCGGCATGAGCACCGCGCCACGGCGCGCGCTGCAGCGCGCCGATGACCTGCTGCGTGCCGCTGCGCCGACGGTGGCCGGCTATGATGTCGTGCGGCTGCGCCGGGCCATCGGCCGCATCCGGGCGGCCATTCCGCCCGACCTCGAGACCGACGCGGGCACGGTGGAGTGGGCGGCAATTCCACAATTCACGCTGGCGGCGTGCCGCCAGCCAGAAGGAGCGAACGATGCAACCGTATGACCTGCTGTTCACCGGCGCCGAGCTGGTCGATCCCGGCGCCGGACTGGTCGGACGCTATGATCTCGCCGTGCGCGATGGCCGCGTCGCCGCGGTCGCCCCGCAGCTCGATCCCGCCGATGCCGCGCAGGTGGTCGACGCCGGCGGCCAGATCCTCACCGCCGGCCTGATCGATCTGCATACCCACATCTACTGGGGCGCGACCTACTGGGGCATCGAGCCGGATCCGGTCGCGGCGCGCAGCGGCGTGACCACCTGGATCGATGTCGGCAGCGCGGGCGCCTACACCTTCCCCGGCTTCCGCGAATACATCGCCCGGCCTGGCCAGGTGCGCGTGCTCAGCTTCCTCAACCTCTCGGCGATCGGGCTGGTCGCGCCGACCTGGGAGCTGTCCAATCTCGATTACTGTGATGTCGACCTGGCGACCCGGATCGTCGAGGCGAACCGCGATCTGATCGTGGGGATCAAGGCGCGCATCGATCAGCATACGACCCGTGGCACCGGCATCCGGCCGCTCGAGCTGGCGCGGCAGCTGGCAGACCGCGTGGCGCTGCCGCTGATGGTGCATATCGGCAACGGCCCGCCGTCGCTGCACGAGATCGCCGCGCTGCTGCGCCCCGGCGATATCCTGACGCACTGCTTCACCGGCGGCAATCATCGCATCGCCGACGATGCCGGCCGCATCGATCCGCTGATCATCGAGCTGCAGCGCGCCGGCCTGGTGCTCGACATCGGCCATGGCACCGGCTCGTTCGCCTATGGCGTCACCGAGGCGGCGCTGGCGGCGGGGGTGCTGCCCGATGTCATCAGCAGCGACATCCACCAGCTCAGCGTGCAGGGGCCGATGTTCGATCTGCCCACCACGCTGTCGAAGTTCCTCAACCTCGGCATGGCGCTGCCCGATGTGATCGACCGCGCCACGCGACGCCCGGCGCTGGCGCTGCGCCGCCCCGACCTGGGTACGCTGGCGCCGGGCAGCCCGGCCGATCTGGCATTGTTCCGCCTCGAACACGGCGCGTTCGTGTTTCACGACGTCGCGATGCAGCCACGCCAGGGCGACCGCCGGCTGGTCTCGACGGCGACGTACGTGGCCGGCGCGCTGCTGCCGCGCCGCGAGGAGCGCCCGCTGCACGTCTGGGCGCTGCGGCCGGCCCACCAGCGGCAGGCGGACACCTCCGGGTAGTCGCGTTCGCGCTCCGGCGTGATGGTTTCTCACCGCCACGTGGTCGCGACGGCTGCGAGAATGGTGCCGGGCGTTCTCGGGCATGGCGAGGTAGTGATGACGATCTGGGGGCTGCCGGTGGCGAGCTGGATGACGGCGCCGGCGATCACGCTCGACGGCGGATGTTCGCTGGCGGACGCGCAGCGGCTGATGGAGCGGCATGGTGTCCACCATCTGCCGGTGCTGGCCGGCGGCGCGCTGGCGGGCATGGTGACGCTGCGGGCGATCCATGCGCTGCAGCCGCGCGATGCACCGCTGAGCGCCCGCGAGTGGCGCGCGCTGCTCGCCACGGTGCGCCTCGATGCCTGGCTCGATGCGGGCTGGTGCCTGGTGGCGCCCCACGAGCCGCTCGGCACGGTGGCACGCGCGCTGGCGGCACGGGCGCTCTCGGCCGCCACCGTCGCCGTCGGCCGGCGCCCGCTGGGCGTGATCACGGTGGGCGACCTGCTCGCCGCGACGCTGGCGGGCCGGCTGCCGCCAGGAAGCACCGCGCGGCGTCGTGCGGTACGGTGCGCCGGGTGTGGCGCGACGGCATATCTGCGCCAGGAGGTGCTGGCGCCGCCGTCATGCTGGCGGTGTGGTGCCGATATGGCGGCGCCACACACGATATCACGGCCGCCCGACGACTGTCGGGTGGCACAAGAACGAGGAGACCGGTTATGAGGCAGATTCTTGTTCCGCTCGACGGGTCGACGCTGGCCGAGCTGGCCTTGCCCCACGCGCGCATGCTCGCCCGGCTGCTCGATGCGCCACTGCATCTGCTGCGCGTCGTCGATGATGCCGAGATCGAGCGCGCGAATGTGATGATGTATCAACTGGCGTCGGTCTACGCCGCCGGCGACGCGATCATCGCCGAGCAGGACGCGCTGCGCGATGCGCTCGCGGCACAGCAGGCGGCGGCCGAGGCGTATCTGGCGGCGCGGGTGGCCGAACTGACCGCCGACGGCGCCACGGTCACCGCGGTGGTGCGCGTCGGTCGTCCTGCCGAGACGATCGTCGCCGAGGCCGGCGACGGCCACGACGTGATCATCGCGATGGCGACCCACGGCCTGGGCGGGCTGCGCCGCTGGGCGCTGGGCAGCGTCGCCGACCGGGTGGTGCATCTGGCGGGGGCGCCGGTGCTGCTGGTGCGTGGCAGCGCCACGCCGGCGCCGGCCGAGTTGCGCCTGCTGGTGGTACCGCTCGATGGCTCGGCGCTGTCGCGCCAGGCCATGCCGCTGGCCAGTACGCTGGCGCAGGCGGCCGGTGCCCGCGTGCTGCTGCTGCGCAGCGTGTCGATCGCCGTCGACAGCGCGATGGTGCCGCCACCGATGATGCGCGTCGGCTTCGCGATGCCCGATGTGTCGGCGCTGCAGCAGCGGCAGGCGCTGGCCGAGCTCGACGACGAGGCGCGCAACCTCACGGCGGCCGGCCTCGCCGTCGACACCGTGGCGCCGCTCGGCGAGCCGGGCGATGTCATCGTCGACGAGGCGACGCACCGCGGCGCAGACATGATCGTGATGGCGACCCACGGCCGCGGCGGGCTGCGCCGCTGGGCGCTGGGCAGCGTCGCCGACAAGGTGCTGCACGCGACGACCACGCCGCTGCTGGTGGTGCGCGCCCGTGAGTGACGGCGCGCCGGGCGCCCATCTGCTGCGGGTGCGCATCACCGACGTCGCCAGCGGTCGTGCCACGGTGAATGTCACCATCCCGGTGAGCCTGGTGGGGGTCGGGCGCCGCCTCGGCGCCCGCCTGGTGCCGGCACACGCGGCGATCGTCATCGACCAGGTCACGGCGGCGATTGCGCTGGCGCGCCCCGGCCCGGTGGCGCGGGTCGATGATGCCGCCCATGGCGAGACGATCGAACTCTCGCTCGAGTGAGCCGCGCCGCGGGCAACCGCCGACGCATGGCGTCCGTCGTACCGGCAGTGGCAATCTGCGTGACGGAGGATCTGCATGGAACACCCATCGATGGCTGGCCGCATCTGCCTGGTGACCGGCGCGACCTCGGGGATTGGCCGGGCGACGGCCGAGGGCCTCGCCCGGCGGGGGGCGCGCGTCTGGCTGGTGGGCCGCGATGCCACCAGGGGCGCGGCGGTCTGCGACACCATCCGCGCGGCCAGTGGCAATCCACAGGTCGAATTCCTGCGCGCCGATCTGTCGTCGCAGCACGAGATCCGGGAACTGGCCGCCGAGTTGCACCGGCGCACCGACCGGCTGCATGTGCTGGTGAACAACGCCGGCGCGATCTTCTTCCGGCGCACGCTGACCCGCGACGGGATCGAGGCGACGCTGGCGCTGGATCACCTGGCGTACTTCCAGCTCACGCTGGCGTCGCTCGATCTGCTGACGGCCGGCGCGCCGGCGCGGGTGATCTGCGTGAGCTCGCAGGCCGAGGCGTCGGGCCAGATCGACTTCGCCGACCTGCAGGCCGAACGGTCATACCAGGCGTTTCGCGTCTATGCCCAGGCCAAACTGGCGAACCTGCTGTTCTGCCGCGCGCTGGCGCGGCGCGTCGCCGATCGCGGCATCGTCGCCAACGCCGTGACGCCCGGGCCGGTGGCGACGAACTTCGGCGGTGGCCGCGGGGTGCTCGGCCGCATTGCGCCGCTGCTGTTCCGCCTCATCGGCCGCCCGGTGGAGTATGCCGCGGCGACGGTGCTGAGCCTGGCCTGCGATCCGGCATACGCGACGGTCACCGGCAAGGCATTCTACGGCGAGCGCGAGCGCACCACGTCGCCGCAATCCTACGATGTCGCCGTCCAGGAGCGGCTGTGGCAGGCCAGCGCCGCGCTGGTCGGCGCGGATCTGCCGCCGCCGGCGCCCTGACGGGCGGCTGCGTGGTGCTGCGGCACGCGCTCGGGGCAGCGGGTGCCAGGCAGGATGCCAACTGGCCGGTCCCGGCGCAGTCGCCGGTGGTGGCCAGGTCGGCGGTCACGACGCGCCTCGCACATCAGGCGACTGAACGGCATCATGCTCGCATCTGGCGGTGAACGACACCGATGGTGCGCATCGCCCGCCGGCATGAGGTGATGGCAGTCCGCCGCTGGCTCACGCGGGCGGGAGGGTGCACGCCGGGGCGTCGCGGGTGAGGATGCGCCAGCGCGTGGTGCCGCCGAGATGGCGCCCGACCAGCGCTGCCAGGTCGGTCAGCGCGTGCTCAAGCACCTCCGGCGGATGTTCGGGCAGCGCCTCGAACACCAGCAGCGCCGCGCGCGTCTCGTCGCGCAGCCGCGTACGCTCGGCCTCGCGCCAGTTCCAGCCGCGGCAGATCACGCCGGCGTCGTCGCGATAGATCACCTCGCCCGGCTGCGGCGGGTCGTCTGCGGTGGCGCCAATCGTGCGGAACGGCTCGCCGCCGGTGGCGCACGTGAGGCAGACCGGCCCGACGAGCGTCGCGAGATCCTCGCCGCCGCAGGGCAGCATGTGGCGCAGCGACATCGCGTTATACAGGTCGACCAGCGGGTCGATCGAGCGGGTGCGGCCAGCCTGGGCGGCGCGCAGCAGGCTCTCGATCGACGAGCGGTAGTGCGAGGGTTTCAGGCCGAACCGGCGATAGGCGGCGCGCCAGGGCGCCACCGCCGGGTGCGTGGCGATGTCGGCGCCGGCGAGCTGTGCGGCGCGCTCGGCGGCCACCTCGGCCAGCAATGCCGCCGCCGCGGCCGCTGCAGCGGCATCGCGCGACAGGTCGTGAGCGGTCAGGACGCCGATGCGTGCGGTGGGGAACAGCTCCCAGAAGGCTTCGGTCACGATGAATGCCATGGCAAGCTCCGTGTCGTGGCGGCGGTCAGGCGCCGCACGCCGCCATGATACACCAGCGCCGCGGCCACGCGGGACGGTGGTATGATGCCCGCGCGGCCGGGCAGCCGGCCCCAGCCAGCGAGGATGGACGATGACCTCTCCCGACGCCAGGCGTCTGGTCCTGCGGTATGCCTGGTTCTCGATCGGCGCCGCCGTGCTCACCATTGGGCTCAAGTTCGCCGCCGCTCTGGTGACCGACTCGGTCGGCATGCTGTCCGACGCGCTGGAGTCGCTGGTGAACCTGGCGGCGGCGCTGGTGGCGCTGTATGCGCTGTCGGTCGCGGCGCGGCCGCCCGACGAGGAGCATGCCTATGGGCATACCAAGGCCGAGTACTTCGCGGTCGGCATCGAGGGCGGGCTGGTGCTGGTCGCCGCCTATAGCATCGCCCACGCGGCATTCGGCCGGCTGCTGGCCCCGCAGCCGATCGGGCAGCCCGGCCTGGGCCTGGCGATCTCGGCCGGCGCCGCGGCGATCAACGGCGCCGTCGCGCTGGTGCTGCGCCGCGCCAGCGTGCAGCTGCGCTCGGTCACGCTGGCCGCCGATGCGCAGCACCTGCTCACCGATGTCTGGACGTCGCTGGGCGTCATCGTCGGCGTGGCGCTGGTGGCGCTCAGCGGGATCGGCTGGCTCGATCCGCTGATCGCGCTGCTGGTGGCGCTGCAGATCGTGCGCACCGGCGTCGGGCTGGTGCACGGCGCGGCGCTCGGCCTGATGGACACCGCCGTCACCGCCGCCGACCGCGAACGGATCGCCGGCATTCTCCAGCGCTACGCCGACGACCATCCGGTCGCATTCCATGCCCTGCGCACGCGCCAGTCCGGCGCGCGCGCATTTGTGTCGCTGCATGTCCTGGTGCCCGACGACTGGAGCGTCCGCGCGGCGCACACGCTGGTGGAGCAGCTTGAGCACGACCTGCGGCAGGCGCTGCCTGGCGCCGTCGTGTTCACGCACCTCGAGCCACGCGACGATCCGCGCTCGTTCGCCGACGAGGCGCTGCAGCACTGACACGCCGGGCCTCAGATGATCTCCAGCCCGTCGGCGTCCGGCAGCGCCGGGAACGGCGCCGTCGGCAGCGTCTGGTACCAGTACGCCACCGACGCGATGTCGTCCTGCAGCGGCAGGTACCGGCCGCCGACGCGCCAGCCGAGCGCCTGGATGGTGACGCGCAGATCGCTCTCGAAGCGGATCGGATCCATGATGTGCCAGCGGTACATGCCGAAGCGCTGCTGCGAGCGGTAGGTGCCGTCGGGGCGGATCACCTGGGGCAGGCCGGCGTATGGCGTGGTGAACTCGCGATAGCCGCCGTGCTCCTTGCCGAGATCGAAGTTGTACGAGCCGCAGAAGTAATCCTCGGTGCCCGTGCCACAGATCGTCGGGTACTCGCCGTCGCCGTCCATGAAGAACTTGATCTCGCCCTCACCCCACCAGCCGCAGCTGTTCACGCCCCAGGCCATGTAGGTGCCAACATACTGGCCCCGGCCGCGCACACCGTCGAGGATGGTATAGACCTCGCGGTAGGGCAGCGGATTGACCCGGCGGAACTGCGCGTGGAAGTAGGCCACGTCGTCGGGGACATCGGTCTCGGTGTAGTTGATCTGGTAGTAGAGCGTCATCTCCTTGTCGGCGATGTTCGACATGGTCATGCGGCAGCCGCTGCGGTACGGCATCTCCCAGTAGCAGTTGAACGCGCTGCCGGGGTTGACGCATACCGCCAGCGAGCTGACCTGGGCGTACTGGCCCCAGCCGCAGGCGAAGAAGTCGCCCACCGGGCATTCGACCGCCGGAACGTCGCTGCCGTCCCAGTAGATGCGCAGGATGGCGTGGCGCCAGTGGCCGGTCGGGGTCATCCAGATCTGCTGGATGGCCCCGGCCCCCTGGATGTCGGCGATGACGCGCGTCTCGCCCGGGGCGATGCGGATGGAGGGCGAGATCTTCCAGCCGACGCCCAGATCGCGCGCGCAGCTTGCGCCGGTGCCGTCGGTGGCCATGCCGCCACGGCCCTTCTCGCCGGTGAAGTTCTCCGGGCTGATCGAACGGGTGCGCGCCGGCGAGAGCCGTGCCAGCGTGCCGAGATGCATGCCGAGGCCGTTGAATGGTGCCATCAGATCGCTCCTTCGCCATCGATCGCAGGTGGGCCGGGGTGCCCGCGCCCATTGTAGCGCATGCCGCTCCTGTGGCAGGCGCGGGTGTCACACGAAGACACGAAGGCACGAAGAGGCGGGGGCAGTGTCACACGAAGACACGAAGGCACGAAGGGGCGGGAGACGGGGGACGGGGGGGACGGGGGCAGTGTCACACGAAGACACGAAGGCACGAAGAGGCGGGGGACGGGAGACGGGAGACGGCTCACACGAAGACGCGAAGGCACGAAGGGGCGGGGGACGGGAGGCGGGCTCACACGAAGACACGAAGACACGAAGAGGCGGGGGCACGCAGAGGCGGGA
>JAGWYG010000086.1 GCA_018969485.1 Chloroflexota bacterium | reverse complement strand
ATCATCTGCCACACCAGCGCGTGCCGCTTCATCACGTCCGGCTCGACCTTGCTGGCATCGTACAGCCGATGCAGCTCGGCGATCGCCGGCACGCTCGCCTCCTCGCCGTCGTTGATGCGCGGCGGGTTGCGCTCCCACGGATCGACGTCGAGCTCCTCAGTCTCCGACTCCGTCCCGCGCAGCGTGTACGCGCGCCCGTGCAGCGGCGCCCAGCGCTCCGGCTCGTCGGCCACTACCCACGACGGATACACCAGGTGGTTCGGCCCATCGCCGACGCCCCACGCGGTGATCATCGGGATCTGGCCGGCGCGCCACTGCTCCGAGTACCCCTCGGCCGGCAGCGGCGTGAGCACCGCGTCGATGCCGATCGCCACCCAGTCACGGATGAGGCGCTCGTTCTTCGACATGTGCACACCATTCGGCGCCTGGTCTGCCGGGATGGTGACCTGGATCTGCATCGGGCTGCCGTCGGGCAGGGTGCGCTTGCCATCGGCGCCCACCACATAGCCGGCCTCGTCGAGCAGCGCCTTGGCCTTCTCCGGATCGTACGCCACATAGCTGTCGCGCCACGCTGCGTACGCCGCCCGACCTTCGTCGTTGACGTTGTACTCGATGGCCTTCGGGCTCATCGTGCCGGTCGTCAACTCGCCGAGGCCGAAGTAGACCGCCTTCTGCACGTCGGCACGGTTGTAGGCGTGCGACAGCGCCGCCAGGAACTTCTGGTCGCGGAAGGCTGCGCGCAGCTTCGGCTCCTTGTAGTCCTGGCTGAAGAAGTACATCGAACCGGTGCCCGAGCCCGAGTCCCACAACCGTACCTCAAGCCCGCTCGACGCCTCGGCGTTCTTCAGATCCTGCAGGTCGGCCAGCGCCTGGCTGTGGAAGTGGGCATGATCGACCTTGCCCTCGGTGTAGGCAAGCTTCTCGATCTCCTTGTCCTGCACGTTCGTCACGTTGATCGTGTCGATGTACGGCAGCTGATGCCCCTCGGCGTCGACCACCCAGTAGTACGGGTTGCGGCTCCAGACCGAGCGCACGCCGTCCTCGAAGGTGTCGAGCTTCCAGCCGGTGAGGCGTGGCTCGTCGGGATTGTTGTGGTTGTGCTTGCGCTGGTGCTCCTCCCAGTCCTTGTAGGTTCCGTTGTTGAGCACCGGGTTGAACTGCTCGAGGTAGTGCTTCGGGATGATCCAGGCCGGCCCGATGTAGCCGTTGGTCCACATCGCCAGACGGTCGGCGGTGAGCGGCGCCGGCGCGTCGAACTTCATGATGAAGGTGTAGTCGTCGGGCGCCTCGAGGGTCATCAGGGTGCCCTTGCCCGAACGCCCTTCATCAGGCGGTGAGTTGACCGGCTTCAGACCCTCGGGGTACTCGGCCTCCCGGCCATTGCCACCGACGGTGTACTCCCACCAGTACAGGATGTCGGCGGTGGTCAGCGGCTGGCCATCCGACCATCGGACACCCTCGCGCATCTTGAGCGTCCACTCCGAGGTGTCGGCGTTGGCCTCCCAGCTCTCGACCAAGCCAGGGCCGATCTCGAGGCCGTCCTTGAGCCAGCGCAGCGGCGAGTTGCCGTACTGCATCTCATGGATGAAGCCGGTCATGCCCCAGGCGTTGTTGTAGGTCTTGTTGAGCGTGCCACCGTACTGGCCGGTGCTCAGCCACACGTGCGGCGGCGTGTACGGGTTCTGCGGCAGGCGCTCGTCGACCGGCGGCAGCGTGCCGGCGGCGACCTGCTCGGCCAGCAGCGGCGATTCCTTGAACTTGCTGGTGACGACCGGCACCGCGGTGGCGGCGGCGACGGTGGTGGGGGCGATCGGCACGGCGGTGGCCGTCGGTGCGGCCGGGGCCGCCGTCGGCTCGGCCGGGGCTGCCGTCGGCGCTTCGGCCGGCGGGGTGGCGGCACCGCCGCCACAGGCGGCGATCATCGTGGCGGCGGCCGAAGCAGCTGACAGACGCATGAACTCGCGTCGGTTCAGGGCGATTCGTCGAGACATCGACTCTCTCCTCATCGAGTGGCACCGGACATCGTGCCAAGACACGACAGCGTGGTGATCAGTTCACCAGGGCGTGAGGCCTACACTGGCCTCGGGAGGTACCTCTCTGGCGTTGGGATGATGTCACCGTTGCACCATCGGCTCTCCTGTGGACTCGGCAAGATTGCTTGAGCAGACTATAGCCACACATGCGATGCATTGTCAAGTTGTGTGCGGCGGGGCGGCGGGTTCGGTGTGCTGCCGAGGATACCGCGCCGGGGATCGGTGGCACCAGGATCGCCGGATCACTGGCGCCACCAGGCGCGCGCCGGTTCATGCGGTCGTCGGTGCGCCACACGTGGGGCAGAAGCGCGAGACCCTGCCGAGCGTCGCACCGCATCGCGCGCAGTATCGCGGTGCGCTATCTGGAGCCCCCGGAGCCGCTGGCGGCACTGGTGCCGCCGGGGGTGCTGGCGGCACTGGTGCCGCCGGGGGTGCTGGCGGCACTGGTGCCGCCGGGGGTGCTGGCGGCGCCGGGGGCACTGGCGGCATCGAAGCGCTCACCACACCGCCCTGGGCAGTCCTGAGTTCTTCCTCCTTGAGGGTGATGGCCGCCTGCAGCGCATCAACCGTCCGCAGGATCTCGGCCAGCGTCGGCGACTGAATGCGACCGGCGCGGAACAGTTCGATCGCACGATCACCGAACTCGATGCGCTTGCCATCGAGTTGCCGGCGCATATCGCCCAGATCGCGCTGCATCGCGTTCAGTCGCTGCATCCGTTCCGCCTCGTCCTGCACGCGTCTGATCCCGTCATTGACCTTGCGGCTGAGTTCGTCAAAGATGCTCACGGCATCACCTCCGGTACATCATGGCTGGTCGCCCCAGTTCAGACGGCACGCCGGGCGCAGCGCCGCTCGCATCGACGTACTGCACAACCTATCCCTGCGGCACCGGCGATGACCGCAGGCTGCGAGACGCCCGACGTCGCACATCGGGCACATCATGGCACGCTGATCCAGCCGGTCATGCTTGCGCGATACTGCGTACCATCACCATCGCGGCTGATGACCGCCGGCGCAGCACCGACATATGCCGGCGGAACACCTGGCGGAATGCGCGCATCGGCACCATAGATCTCGCGCGCCCGCCGTTCGAATTCTGCAAGGAACGCCGCATCGACATCACGTTCGGGTGGAATCACCAGTTCGATGTTGTCGACCGAGAATGCGATCAAGCCGGCCAGCGACGGCGTGGGCGTGCTCGCAAACAACGGCGGGCGGGCAATCACAAGATACGATGCGACGAGGCCTCCGAGACCAATGCTGATGACCAGCGCCAGCGTCGCGCATCCGCGCCACACACGACGCGATGCGGGGGGCGGCGTCACGGGGATAGGAACCGTCAGCGCCGGACCGACCGCATTGCTTGGCGTCGCTGATGCAGGGATCAGCGCGTCGCGAAACGCCGCGATGTTCTCGTACCGATCCTCCTTGCGCATCATCAGCGCACGTTGCAACACGCTCGCCGTACGCTGCGAGACTGCCGGCACCAGATCCCGAAGCGGGGGAAACGAGAACGGCGGATGTTCGCGCGGGTCGCGCCCGCTGAGCAGATGATGGAGCGTCGCCGCCAATGCATACAGATCCGACTGAGGCGTCGCCAGGCCCTGATATTGCTCCGGTGGAGCATATCCCGGCGTGCCGATCTGCGTCCCTTGCTGGCGGGTCGGGTTGAACGTCTTGGCGATCCCGAAGTCAACTAGTTTGACGTCACCGTCAGACGTGATCATGATGTTCGACGGCTTGACATCGCGAAAGATGATCGGTATGGGTTGATGATGCAGATACTGCAACACATCGCAGACCTGCCCCGCCCAGCGCAAGGCGCTCGCCTCGTCGATCCGGCCGCGTTGCCGGACGATATCCTCGAGATCATCCCCGACGACAAACTCCATCACCAGGTAGTGATACCCTTCATCCTGATAGCTGGCAAACACTGCAGGAATGCGCGGATGATTCAGGCCGCGCAACAGCGCGGCCTCGGCCTCAAAGCGCTCGACGGCTGCGGCGCGTTCGCCCTCGCTGGTGAACTGATCGAGCATCTGCTTGACCGCGTAGACGTGATCGTGCGCATCGATCGCGGCGAACACAGCCCCCTGCCCACCCTCTTTGATCACGCGCGTGATGAAGAACTGCCGGGTTCCGCCGTCGCTCAGCACGACATCGCGGCCACAATGCTGGCAGTAGCGTGCGCGGCGCAGGTTTTCGCGCCGACAGCGCGGGCACAGGATCTGGGTCACAGCGGTCATGGAGCTCCTCGATCTCCGGAGCGATCACCGACTCGCATACTGAGGAGACGTCACGATGCGCCCGACGGTTGCGCAGCGTCACGACGGTCAAGGATCGCCAGCGTCTCGATGTGTGGCGTCTGCGGGAACATATCATATCCGGTGAGCGAATGCATCGCATAGTCGGGGGCCAGTGCCAACCAGTCTTCGCGCTGCGTCAGCGGATGACACGACAGATACACCACGCGTGCGGGAGCGATGCGCCGGATCTCGGCGCATACCTGTGGCCCGAGACCGGTACGGGGTGGGTCGACGATCAGCACGTCGAGGCTCGCCGTCGGCTGTGCCTGGAGCCACATCAGCGCGTCGCTGCCGACGATGCGGCAGTGATCGGCGGCGGCGCGCTGGCGATTGTCTTCGGCCAGCCGGGTACTCTCGGCGACGGACTCGACGCTGACGATGTGCTCACACTGATCCGCCAGCGCCAGTGCGATGGTGCCGACACCGCCGTACACGTCCGCAACATGCCGTGCGCTGCCGACAGCCGAGCCGATGTGCTCGAGCAATGGCTCAAGCAGCGCCAGATTATTCTGGAAGAATGAGTTCGGTGCGATATGCAATGATTGCCGCCCGACGCGCATGCCGAGCGTCGCAGCGCCCCAGTGCATCGTCGTCACGCCAAATGAACTGTCGTTGCGGGTATCGTTGCGCAGCCAGTGGACACCGACGACGCCGGGGACGAGGAGTATCTGCTCGGCAACGCGCTCGATCCCGGCGAGGTCAATCCCCGACGATGCCGGATCGCTGGTGACGAACGCGATGAGCAGTTCGTCGTCGGGGCTGCGGCGCACGACGATGTACCGCAGGAAGCCACGATGCTCCCGCAGGTGGTAGTCGGGCCAGCCTGTGGTGCGGGCCAGGTCATAGCTGTGTCGCGCGGCGTGGAACGCACGCGGCGAGATCAGATGGCACTCGTGCAGATCGACGATGTAGTTGAATCGACCGGCACGACGCAGGCCGAAGCGGTCCTTGCTTGCGACATAATCCATCCGGGCACGATAGCCGAATGGCTCCGGCGAAGCGACATAGGTCATCGCCGAGATCACCCCATCATCGACATGCCCGTGCCACAGTTGGCGCAATGCCGCCTGCTTGCCGGCCACCTGTGCGGTGTAATCGCGATCCTGAAGCGTACACCCGCCGCACCAGTCATGCGGCGGCGCATGCCGGCACGTCGGCTCAATTGTCGATCCGCTGCGCGCCTGCGCCAGCACCAGCGCACGAAACCCCCGCCCATCGAGCACCGGCACACCAGGTGCGAATTCAGCCATCATCACCCTCTTCCTCAATCATCTGTCGCGTCCGTCGCCACATCATGGCATGGCGCATCATGGCGAGCACCTGGCCAGGCGGCGGCACGACCGGCACTGCCGCATCGCCGCGCCGACGAATCTGCCCCTGCAGCAGGTCGACACGCACATGGTCGCCGTCATGCCATGGTGGCAGCGGAGCGATGGTGAGTACCGGCAATCCGAGGTGATGGGCTGCATCGACGAACGTCGGCGCCGGCTGCCGGGCGATGACGATCACGATTCCGACGGCAAGCAATGCCAGCGCAGCGTTCTGGGGGTCCGGCCCGTCGCCGAATGCACCATCGGCGAGCAGGATGGCGCCCGGCCGCACGCGGTCGGCGATGCGCGGATCGACGCCGGACAGGCACGCTGCCGCGATCTCGGCCGGATCGCCCGTCTCGATGATCCGGGGATCGATGATCGCCTGCGTGCTGGCGTCGACATCGATGCGACAGGCTTCACCTACCCAGACCATCGGTGATTCCTTGTGCGGTGCAACCGTCGATCACCGCTCATGGGCCCCGCCCGATCAGTGTGAGCAGCGCCTGCCGCAGGCGGCCGATACGCCCATCGAGCGCCTCCGGCCGCAGGTACATATCCTCGCGCATCATCCCGACATCGCGGCGCAGTTGGTCGATCGGGTCGCGTGCGACGCTCGACGCACGTGACCGTGCGAGCGACAGCGCATCATCGACGGCGATCAGCGCCTGATCGACCTCTGCGAGCGCATTCACGCGCAATGCCGCATCGGCATCATCCGCATGGCTGATCGCCCTGATGAGGTACAGCGCCGACCAGACCGCATCATCCTCGGCGCGCAGGCCGAGCAGTTCCTGGCGGCTGATGCCCGCCGCCGGGGCGGGCTCGGCGGTGCTGCTCGGGCGCGGCGCTACCGTCGGCCGCACGGTCGGTGCGACGACGGTGGTGACGGCCACCGGCGCGGTGGCGGCCGGCGGCGTCGCGACGATCGACGTGATGATCGTGCTCGCGATGACCGCACAGAGCGCGGTGATCGCGTGCGGCGCGATGGTACGCAGCAGACGTACCAGCGCCACACGCCACGGCTGACGATCTGAACCCGGCACCGCCACGCTGCGTCACTTCTCGATCTGTGCCGTCAGCAAAATCGCCTGGGCCACTTCGCGCATCGACTTGCGCGTGTTCATCGAGAGTTGCTGGATGCGACGGAATGCTTCCTGTTCCTTCAACCCCTGGGTATCCATCAGGACGCCCTTGGCCCGCTCGACCAACTTGCGCGTCTCAAGCGTCTCGCGCAGATCGCCGACCTGCCGGTCCATCTCGCGGAACTCGGCATACCGTGCCAGCGCGATCTCGATCGCCGGCAGCAGTTCTGCTTCACGGAACGGCTTGACGATGTAGTTGACGACCCCCGCCTCGCGCGCGCGATCGACGAGATCACGGTCGGAGTAGGCGGTCAACAACAGCACCGGCGCGATCTTCTCTTCCGTCAGGCTCCTGGCCGCCTGAATGCCGTCGAGCTTCGGCATCTTGATATCCATGATCACCAGATCCGGGCGGAGCTCGCGTGCAAGGTTGATGACACTCACTCCGTCACCCGCTTCGCCAACCACCAGATACCCGAGACCGATGAGCGTCTCCTTCAGGTTCATCCGGATGATCGACTCATCGTCGGCGATGACGAGCCGCAATTGCTGAGCCATTGGCTCCTCCCATGTTCGCCCGACGACACCTCACCAGTGGTGATGCGCCGTGCGTGGCACGGTGCCCGCGAAACCCTCCCGCGGGCTGAATGACCACATGCCCCGTGCAGGACCGCAGCGTCCTGGATGCTCGATGTCGAATCACCGACATGGACATGGTCAGTATAGCATCAGTCATGGCCTCGGCGCCATACCCGCAGTACGGTGGAGCGGACCTTGTGGTGCGGCTCGTTGGGTCCGGATCATGAACCGGCCAGCGTGGTTCGGGCGGGCACCACGCGGCATCACGACACGATGGACGACGTGGCTCGATGCCGGTAGGCCGTCTGAGGGGGGCACCAGCCCGCAGAACGGGCAGGAACATCGCGCACGCGCGTGCAGGATGGGGTGGCTCGATGCGCAGGCTCACGTCGGCAAATTGCCACATCGCGCACGCGCGTGCAGGATGGTGACGCGCTGCCGCCGGCACGGGCCTGCCCGGCCGCGACGGGGCACCAATGCCTGGCGATCGGATCAGGGGGCAGGAGTACCGACCGCCCCCCCATCACATTCGCCGCCGCTGCAACGTCTCAGTGCGTCTCGGCCAGCGCCGCCTCGCGCAAGCGCGCCAGCGCTGCCGCGTCGTAGCACAGCACCGGCTGGCGGGCTGCGCGCACCTCATCCAGCCGGCGCACCGGCGTGGCATGCGGCGCCTCGTGCAGCAGCGACGGGTCATGCCGTGCCTCCTCGGCGATCGCCAGCATCGCGTCGATGAATGCATCCAGCGTACGCCTGGACTCAGTCTCGGTCGGCTCGATCATCAGCGCCTCGGGGACGATCAACGGAAAATAGACCGTCGGCGGATGGAAGCCGTAGTCGATCAGGCGCTTGGCGATGTCGAGTGTCCTGACCCCCGGGGCTCCGGCGATCTGGCCGCGCAGGACCGTCTCGTGCATGCAGAGCCGGTCGACCGCTGGCGGGTACACATGGCGCAATCGCGCCTGGACGTAGTTGGCGTTGAGCACCGCCGTCTCGCTCACTTCGCGCAGCCCCGCAGCGCCCAAGGTGCGGATGTAGGTCCAGGCGCGCACCAGCATGCCAAAATTGCCGTGGAACGTCTTCATGCGCCCGATGGACTGCTCGGGAACAAAGCTCTCGAAGCGGGTCGGATCGTCGGCGCGGCGCCGCACGCGCGGGCCGGGCAGGAACGGCGCCAGCGCTGCACTGCAGCCGACTGCCCCTGATCCCGGGCCGCCGCCGCCGTGGGGCGTGGTGAAGGTCTTGTGCAGGTTGTAATGCATGAAGTCGAAGCCGACCTCGCCGGGCTTGACGATGCCGAGAATCGCATTGAAATTGGCGCCGTCGCCGTAGACCAGGCCGCCGGCATCGTGCACCAGCCGCGCGACATCGCGGACATGCTGCTCGAACAGGCCGAGGGTGTTGGGATTGGTGAGCATCAGACCGGCGGTGCGCGGCGAGAGCCTGGCGCGCAGATCGTCAAGATCGACGTTGCCGTCGGCGTCGCTCTTGACTTCGACGACGGTGTAGCCGGCGATCGCGGCGGTGGCCGGATTGGTGCCGTGCGCCGAATCCGGCACCAGGATTTCGCTGCGGTGCGCCTCGCCCCGCTGCCGGTGATAGGCACGGAAGACCAGGATACCGGTGAGCTCGCCCTGGGCGCCGGCCGCCGGCTGCAGCGATACCGCGTCGAACCCCGAGATCTCGGCCAGCAACCCCTGCAGATCGTCCATCAGCGCCAGCGCGCCCTGCGACAGCGCATCGCCCTGCAACGGATGTGCGTTGGCGAAGCCAGGCAGGCGGGCGACCTCCTCGTGGAGCTTCGGATTCCACTTCATCGTGCAACTGCCGAGCGGGTAGAAGGTGGTGTCGATGCACATGTTGCGCTGCGAGAGCCTGGTGAAGTGGCGGATGACCTCGGGCTCAGTGAGCTCGGGCAGGGCGGCCAGTCCGTCATCGCGCAATAATCCGACGGGCAGTTCTGCCGGCGGAACATCGAGCGTCGGCAGATTCACGCCGATCTTGCCCGGCGCCGAGTATTCGAAGATCGGTGGTTCGTAGGTCGACATGACGACTCCTCGATGATCAGGCGCTCAGGGTGGTCCCCGGCGCAGGTGGTGGCGGCAGCATGTCCTGGACCACAGTGGCGAGGCGTGCGCGCAGGCGCATCGTCGTGGCGGCATCGCGCGCATCAGCGAGCGCCTCGAGCGTGGCGATGATCCGGTAGGGCTGCAGGGCATGCTCGCGCACCTGTTCGTAGCTGCGGCGCGTGGCTTCGTCATACGCGCTGCCGTATCCCACGCGCAGATCGAAGTACGCGCTGTCGCCGAACGCCTCGAGCAGCCGGGTGTGCTCCCATGCCGGGCTCCAGCCCTGGGCTGCGCTCCAGTCGAGCAGGGCGACGAGCGACCAGCCGGCGTCGCGGCGTCGCACCAGCAGTGCGTCCGGAGCGACGGCGCCGCAGAGCAGCGCCGCCTGGCGCCCGCCGGGCTGATAACTGGCGGCAAACCAGCGGGCGACGGCCGCGCTCTCGCGCTCGGTGAGGACGCGTGCCGCACGCAGCGCCGCCAGTGCCGCATCTGCCCGCGCCAGCCCATAGCGCCGTGCGTCGCTGTCGACCAGCGCCGCATCGAGCGGGCCGTAGCCCGGGCTGGCCAGACGGTGGACCCGATGAAGTACGGTGCCGAGCCGGCGGCCCAGGGCGTACCCCGGCTCGCCGGCGATCTGCGGCGCGACGCGGGCGAGCAACTCGCCGGCGAGATCATCGAAGACCAGGTAGGGCACGCCGATGCGCGTGCCGTCGGCATCGTGATCCCGCAGCGTCGGCAGCGGCAGGTCGATCTCGCCGCGCAGCAGCGTCAGCGCCGCGCTGGCACGCGCTACCGCGGCCGGTTGCGACGCGAGTTGCACCAGCAGGCCGCTGCCGTCGGTGAGACGCACCCGCGTCAGGCTGCCGCCGAGCACGTCGACACCACCAATTCGGCCATCGGGCACCACATGGCCGACGAGCCGCGTCAATTGGGCTGCGCTCAACATCGCGCCCCTCCCTGCCCGCTACAGCGCACCGAGCGTCGCCACCAGCGCGTCGATCTCGGCCCGGTCGTTCATCTCGGTGACACACAGCAGCATCTGCCGTTCGCGCCGCGGATCATCGGCTCCCAGATCATAGCCGCCGACGATGCCCCGCTCCAGCAGCGCAGCGTTGATGTCGGCGACAGGGCGCGGACAGCCGACGACGAACTCCTTGAAGAACGGCGCAGATTGGTCGACGGTGTATCCCGGCAGCCCGGCGATCTGCGCCGCCGCGTAGTGCGCGCGGTGATAGCACAGCTCGGCGACCCGCCGCAGACCATTGCGCCCGAGCAGGCTCAGGTACACCGCCGCCGCCAGCGCCATCAATCCCTGATTGGTGCAGATGTTGCTCGTCGCCCGTTCGCGCCGGATGTCCTGCTCACGGGCGCGCAGCGTCAGCACGTACCCCTCGCGCCCGTCGACATCGTTGGTCAGGCCGACCAGACGCCCGGCGATCTTGTGGACATACTTTCTGTTGCAGCAGAATACGCCCAGGTACGGGCCGCCGAAGTTGAGCCCCACGCCGAGCGGCTGGCCTTCGGCCGTCGCGATGTCGGCGCCGATCTCGCCGGGCGTCTGGAATAAGCCCAGGGCGATCGGATCGAAGTGCTGGACCAGCAGCGCCCCGGCGGCGTGCACCCGGGTCGCCACCGATCGCAGATCGTGCATGCGGCCGTAGAAATCCGGGCTCTGGACGATCAACGCTGCGGTGCGGTCATCGACGAGCGCGACTGCGTCGTCCAGGCTGGCCGATGGCCGATCATCGCTCACGAGTTCGATGCTCGTGCCCTGCAGCAGGGTCTGCATCACGGCACGATACTGTGGATTGATGCCCGGCGCGACGATGACGCGCTGCCGGCGGCGTGCGACCGCGACGGCCATCACGGCCGCCTCGGCCAGCGCCGTCCCCCCATCATAGTGCGACGCATTGGCAACATCCATGCCGGTCAGCGCGCAGATCAGGCTCTGGTACTCGAAAATTGCCTGGAGTGTGCCCTGGCTGACCTCGGGCTGATATGGCGTGTAGGCGGTGTAGAACTCGCCACGCCGCACGATCTGGTCGATGGCGCTGGGCACGAAGTGATGATACGCGCCCGCGCCGAGGAAGACGCTCAGCCGATCGGCGCTGGCGTTGCGCCCGGCACGTTGGCCGAGCGCCCGACGCAATGCGATCTCTGACATCGGCTCGGGCAATCGCAGGGGTGGAAAGCGTACCTCGGCCGGTACGCTGGCGAAGAGCCCGGCGACGTCGGCGACGCCGATCGTCGCTAGCATCTGCTCGCGCTCATCTGCGGTCAGGGCGATGTAGTGCGACATCAGTGCGCCAGCCCTTCGCAGTGCTGCGCGTATGCCTCAGCATCGAGCAGGTCGGTGTTTGGCGTACTGATGCGCACCTGCAGCATCCAGCCGGCTTCGTACGGCGCGTTGTTGATCTGCTCGGGTGCATCGAACAGCGTGTGGTTCACCGCGAGCACTTCGCCATCTATCGGCGTGTACAGATCAGAGGCTGCCTTGACCGATTCGACCGCGCCGAAGATGGCATCGATCGCGAAATGGCTGCCGACGTCGGGCAGTTCGACGTACACCACCTCGCCGAGCGCGTGCTGCGCGTAGTCGGTGATGCCGATGGTGGCGATGTCACCATCGATGCGAACCCATTCGTGCGAGCGTGAGTAACGGAGTTCGGGCGGATTCGTGAAGCTCATCGGGCATCTCCTGTCGTGATCATGATTCGCGCGGCATCAGTCACGGGTCCGGCGGCGACGCGACGGATAGAACGGCATGCGCAGGCTGGTGGCACGCACCGGCCGCTCGCGGATGATGACATCGAACCTGGCGCCCGGCGCAGCGGCGCTGCCCGCGAGCAGCGCCATGCCGAGATGCCCGCCGACAGTCGGCGCGGGCATGCCGCTGGTGACGTGGCCAATCGGTGTGCCGTCGATGTCGTGGACAGCATAGCCACTGCGGGCGATGCCCCGGCCCACCATGGTGAACCCGACGAGCCGGCGCCCCGGCCCGGCGGCCTTGATCGCCCGCAGCGCATCACGGCCGATGAAGTCGCTCCGGTCGAGTTGGACGGCCCAGCCGAGGCGGGCTTCGAACGGGTTGACCTGCGCATCGATCTCGTGGCCATACAAGGCCAGGCACGCCTCGAATCGCAGGCTGTCGCGCGCGCCCAGGCCGCAGGGTGCCGCGCCGGCGGCGAGCAACTGATCCCACAATGCGCCGGCATCAGCGGCGTCGCAGAAGATCTCGAAGCCATCCTCGCCGGTATAGCCGGTGCGCGCCACCCGCACATCGCCGATGCCGGTGATGCGTCCGGCGGCGACGCCGTGGTACGGCAGCGCGGCGAGACCGGCGTCGAACGCGTGCAGCAGCGCCTCGGCGCATGGCCCCTGCAGCGCGACCAGCGCCGTCTGGGCCGAGCGGTCGTCGATTGTCACGGCGAAGCCGACGGCATGCTGCCGGAACCAGGCGAGATCGCGCGCGCTGTTGGCGGCATTCACCACGACCAGCCAGCGATCCGCCAGGTGATACACAAATACGTCGTCGATGATGCCGCCATCGGGTTGACAGATCAGCGCATACCCCGCCTGCCCGACCGGGAACGACGCGATGTCGCGCGTCAGCACCCACTGCAGAAATGCCAGCGCATCCGGACCGTGCACCTCGATCTCACCCATGTGACTCACGTCGAAGATGCCGACGTCGCTCCGTACCGCGCGATGCTCCTCGACGATGCCGCGATACTGCACCGGCAATTCCCATCCGCCAAATCCGACCATGCGCCCGCCCAGCGCGACGTGCCGCTCGTACAACACCGTCCGTCGTAACGGTTCCGCCAGACTCATCGTGGTGTCTCCTCGTCTGCCATCGAACCGCCCGCCCGCCCGTGACCATGCAACAACGGACAGAATCAGGCGATGGATTGCCTGAACTCTGTCCGTTGACCTGAGAGATGCCTCGCGTCGCGAGTTTCTCCGTCGGTGCCATGCCAGGAATGGCGCGGCTCTCCAGAGGCCCGTCGGGGTGCAGTACATCAGCCTGAGAGTTTCGCGCCGGCAGCGGCAGTGCCGGGCTTGCTCCGTCGGCGACCTGCGAGGTACTCTCCCACACCCGTCGTCCGGTGATCTGGCGGCGCGAACGCCGCATTTCCTCCAGTATACCACGATCGTGCCCGGCCGACGCCGCGGGCGTACCAGTAGCTCAGCGCCGGGCGGCCGCGTAGATGGCGTCGACCAGGCGCGCCGCTGCCCAGGCATCGGCGAGATCGGCGATCGGCGGCTGCCCGCTGTCGAGCCGCCGCAGGGTATCTTCAACGCACCGGGCGTAGCACTGCGCCGATGTCGGCGCGGCGCACACCGTGTCGTGCCCGCCACCGATGACATGCAGCGTTGCCTCGTCGTCGCTGATCAGATGCCGGCGCGTGGTGACGCGCCAGCACGTATCGCCGCCGCGGGTCATGCCGGCAGCCATCACGGGAACGGTGTAGCCCGCTTCGATGACCAGCCGCGCGCCGTCGTCACGCTCGAGCAGCGCGATGGCGTCATCGTCGACCGCCGTATGATGCGCGCGGGACGAGATCTGTGCGGCATGGACGCGCCATGAACGCCCACCGCCCAGCTGTACTGCGATGTCGGCGGCATGGATGCCGAGGTTGCGCAGCGCACCCCCCCGATTCAGCAGGATCAAGCATCCAGCCACAGCCCGCTGCCGCATACCGCTGCGGCGGCCCGTTGACGATGCGCAGATGTGCGCTGAGCAGGTCGTCCGCTGTGCCGAGGACACTCCACAGCGGGCTGTAGCGCGCCGCAAAGGGTACGGTCAGCCAACTGTGGCGCATCTGGGCCGCCTCGGCGAGCGGCGCCAGCGCGGCGGCGTCACAGGCGACCGGCTTCTCGACAATCGCCGGCAGACCGGATTCGATGATGGCGCGCACAACGTCGGCGCCGTGGCGCGGTCGCCGCAGCGCTACCACCAGATCGAGCGCCGGGTGGCACAGGAGCGCGGCGACGGTGTCATGCACCGTGGCTTCGGGCAGCGCCTGATGCGCCGCCACCGATGACCAGGGATCGCACGCCGCGACGATGCGGGCGCCAGCAGCCTGGAGCGCAGCACCATAGCGGGCCGTGTGTCAGTGGCTGGTTCCGATGATGCCGATCTGCATGCCGATCCTCGCCACGTGCACGCTGCTGCGGTGCGATCTGTACGATCATACCGCCGCTGCAGCACGACCGTCAATGCCGCCATGGTTCGGATAGGGCGCCGTCAGCGTTTGTGAAGCCCTGCCTCAGATCCGGTGTTCTGGGCAACGAATGCTCGGGGGCGCGGCGAGCCTGGCCAACCGCGGCGCCTGACGCCCGGGCCCGGGCCGGACATCCCGAAGCGCCTGGTCGTGCACCTGCCGCATCAGAAAGCCGTATCCGCTGCCGCGCCGGATCCCCCTGCCCCCGAATGGGGGCCATCCTGGGCAGCCGCACGGGGTGCCCCTACGGAATTGTCCCGTAGATCGCCCGTGGGGATCATCCTGGGCGCCCGCGCGGTGGGGTGACCCACGTTCGGGGGTGTGGGAATCGCGCGGCGAGCCTGGCCAACCGCGGCGCCTGACGCCCGGGCCCGGGCCGGACATCCCGAAGCGCCTGGACGCGCGCCTGCCGCATCAGCAGGCCCTGGCTGATGCGTCTGTGGGAAAACCTGCCCCCGAAGGAGCCCCCCACCGGTGGTGGCTTCGGCGTAGCCCCCAGTCCCGCCTGTCCCGCCGGGTGTGACGGAACGTCTCGGGAGGTGGTAGACGAGGTGCAGCGACGCCATATCACCCCCGGAGGATGCTCGTGAGCCGCCTGATCACGACCACCCGTTGGCAGCAGTTGACCCAGGACGTCACCACGGAGATGCGGGCCTGGCGGCTCGCCCATCCCAAGGCAGCGCTTCGCGCGATTGAGGTGGCGTTGGATGCGCGCTTGAACCAGATGCGGGCGCGCATGATCGAGGATCGCGCCCTGGCGGGCAGTGCCGCCGATTGGGCCGCAACCCCTGCTGCGGCGGTTCCCCGATGCCCGGCGTGCGACCACCCGCTGGAGGAGCGCGGGGCCAACCCCCGCACGCTCCAGACCCACGGCGGTCAAGCGCTCACCATGGAGCGCACCTACGGGGTCTGCCCGGCCTGTGCGGCCGGGCGTCCCCCCTCGATGAGGCATTGGGCCTGCTGCCCGGCCAGCGCCCCCCGGCTGCACGAAATGCTGGTGCGACTGAGCACCACCCACTCCTCCGTTACCAAGGCCAGCGCCGAACTGGCCTGGCATACCGGCACCCACGTCCGTGCCGATACGACCCGGCGGCAGACCGAAGCCGCCGGGGCCGCGCTCGTCGCCCACGAAACGGTCGAGGCGGCGCGCATCCTGCCACCACCACTCGCCCTCGCCCCACCCGCCACACCGCCTATCCCCGGGCACCCGTCACGAAACCCCCACATCCCTGGCGGCGCCCTTGGAGCATTCGCCGCCAACGCAGCCTGGTGGGCGCCGCCTGAGCCCGAAACGTTACGTCACACCCTGTCCCGCCGTTCAATTTGACACGCGGCGCGTCCGCCGCTATAATGCGCTGCAGACCACTGATCCCCGATAGCTCAACGGTAGAGCGACTGACTGTTAATCAGTAGGTTCCTGGTTCGAATCCAGGTCGGGGAGCCAGAACGCACGAAGCCGCCACCCGCCCGGGTGACGGCTTCGTGCATATGCGCGGCGGCACGCCCGCACCGGGCAGCGCCAGGCTGGTGCGGCGCATGGCGATGCTCACCCCATACGCACGGGCCGATGGGGCGCTGCTCCGCGGCGATGGCGAGATCAGCAGCGGTAGCCTGCCGCCCAGGCGGCCGCATGCGGTCGCGGACACCTGCCCCCGGGCCAACCTGCGATCGCCCGAGCGCGAGCGGCCCGGCGCGCCCCTGCGGGCAGGGCAGCCGCGCCGCAGCGCAATTCGGCTTCGCCGACCGCCGTGAGATACGCCGACGCACCATCGTGCACGAACAGCCATGTCGTGGCCCGCCCGGCCGGTACAGACCTGAACCGCCCAGAGATAGCATTGGCGTCGCCGATGATCATCCCCATCCCCATCCCCATCCCCATCCCCATCCCGCCCCCGTCCCTTCGTGCCTTCGTGTGAGCCCG
>JAGWYG010000179.1 GCA_018969485.1 Chloroflexota bacterium | reverse complement strand
CGAACGGCCAGCGCCGCGCTTCAACCGCCGCCGTCTCCGCCGCGCCCAGGCGCAGCGTGAACGTCACCGCATGCGTCCCCGGGCTCAGCGACCGCACCATCCAGCTGCAGTCTCCCGGCAGCGTCAGATGCCCGTCCACTTCGATCCCCGCCACATGCGCGCCACCCAGCAGATACGGCCACTCTTTCGACGCGTCGCTGCGCAGCGCCTTCATCACGCGCCGGCCCGTCCACGGCGTGATCGACGGCAGCGGCACCAGCGTGGCCGTCGGCAGCGGCGCCGGCGTGGCCGTCGGCGCAGTCGTCGGCAGCGGCGTCGCTGTCGGCAGCGGCGCTGGCGTATGCGTCGGCAGCGGCGCCGGCCCGGCTACAGCGACCGACCATGGCGACGTCCCGAGCACGGCCTCGCTCGCGCCGAGCGAGAACGCCGCTCCCTGCAATCCGAAACGATCGTAGAGCGTCGCGCGCCAGCCCGCCGGCAGAGCCAGCGATTCCGCACGACCAGCCAGCCACAGCGGCAGATCTCCGGCGAACGACGCGCGCATCTTCCAGCCCGGCCCATCGTAGTGGCGCGACCAGTACGCCACCGCACCGTCCGACGCGTCCAACCGGTTCGCCGACTGCGGCAGGTCGCCGCACTCCGCCACGCTGCCGCAGCCGACCCAGGCCGCCTCGTTCGCCACCTCCTCGAAATCCATCGGCACGATGGCGCGGCTCCACGGCGCAACAGCGGCGTTCGACTCGCGCGCCGGACAGCCCAGTACGGCGTCGCAGCCGGCCATCGCAAAGCTCTCAGAGACGTGAAAGTGCAGATGGTCACCGCTCGAGTAGCCGGTCGATCCCATGCGCCCGATCACCTCACCGGCTTCGATTACGCGCCCCGGCTGCACGTCCGACGGCACGCTGTCGTGCGCCAGGTGCCAGTACCACGAATACTCGCCGGGGCCGTGGCGAATCACTACGCCGTTGGCGTATCCGGCGTAGCCCATGCCCAGCCCGCCGACGTCGCTGACGTCCTTGACGTACATCACCACGCCGGACTTCGCCGCCACGACCGCGGGCGTATACGTCCCCCAGTACGGCAGCACCAGATCGATCGCCCAATACGCGTTGTGGCTGAACGGACCGAACGGCCCCTGCGTCAGCAGCGCCCGCCATCCACCCGGCGCCGGCAGACGAAAACCGGCCGCCGTCATCGCGCGCGCGGCGCGCGCGCGATCACCGATGCGAAACCACGCACGATCCTGCGCCGAGAGCAGCTCAGGCGGCAGCGCATCAATCCACGCGTCGAACGCCGCGGCGTCCGCCGCATTCGATGCGTCGCTGCCGCGCACGCGCCACACGCCGCCTTCCTCATGCGCGATCAACAGCAGCGAATGCGGCAGGTCGGGCGGCGCCGGCGCATCGGCCGCCACCACCGCCGCCCACGCCCCGCTGCGCACCGGCGGCTGCACCAGCCGCCATCCCGCGCGCAGCGGGAAGACCGGCGCATCCCACGCGCGCGCAGAGATCGCCGGCGCGCACACACACAACACAATCGCGGCGCTCGCCATGCTGCGCCGCATCAATCCAATTGTTCTACTTTTCAAGTCACTGCATCACCGTCGGGGCAATAGAATTTCAGAATCCCAGAAGCGCATCCACTGCGCGAATCTCGTCGGCCGACAGCGTCCAGTCGCCGGCGCCGATCGTCTCTTCGATCTGCGACGGCTTGCGCGCGCCGACGATGGCGCTGGTCACCTCAGGACGCCGCAGCGTCCATGCGATCGCCAGCTGAGCCACGCTGCGCCCTGCTGCCCGCGCGATCGGCTTCAGGCCTTCCACCAGCGCCAGGTTCTTCGACAGCTCCGGCTCCTGGAAGCGCGCGTCCGACGACGAGCGATGGTCATCCTTCGCCAGGCTCGTCACCCACTCGCGCGTGAACTTGTCGGTCAGGATGCCCTTCTGCATCGGGCTGTAGCAGACCACGCCGATGCCGTTCTGTGCGCAGAACGACAATAACTCGGCCTCCACGCCGCGCACAAGCATCGAATACGGCGGCTGCAGCGAAGCCACCGGATGAATCGGCATCACGCGCCTGAGCTGCGCCACGTTGTAGTTGCATACGCCGATGTGCCGCACCTTGCCGGCCTTCACCGCATCCGCCATCGCCGTGAAGCCCTCTTCGATGTCCTCCTCAGGAAAGGGCCAGTGCATCTGATACAGATCGATGCAGTCGACGCCGAGCCGGCGCAGGCTGTCGTCGACTTCCTCCAGCACGCTCTCGCGCTTGATGCGCCCGAAGGGCGTGCGCGTCTCGTCCCAGCGCCGCCCGCACTTGGTCGCGATAATCGGCCGCTTCGCCATGCCCTTCAGCGCCCGCCCCAGCACTTCCTCCGAATGCCCGGTTCCATAGACCGGCGCAGTGTCGATCCAGTTCACGCCGAGCTCGACCGCGCGCTGCATCGTGCGGATCGATTCCTCATCGTCCTGCTCGCCCCAGCCGAACTTCCATCCGCCGCCGCCCATCGCCCATGCGCCCAGCCCCATCACCGAAAGATGCAGGTCCGTCCTGCCCAGTTGTCGTATTTGCATGAGGGCGGTTATATCCCATCCAGCGCAGTTCCTGCGCAGATTCGTCCGGCGCACCCCCGGGTGCCACGGATATGGTGTCCGCGAATCACGGCATCCCCCGCCCCCC